>JAGBRY010000035.1 GCA_017632115.1 Alistipes sp.
AGAAGGTGCAGAAGAGCATCGAAAAAATAAGCAGTGGGGTAGCGATCTCGCCACTCCACTTATCGAATGCCGTAATCGGATAACACAACAACACGCCTACCACCATGCTTATAGGCATGGCAGTAGAACGCATTGTATGTGATGAGACTCGCATTTGTTAATCGTTATTCAATTCCATTAAAGAAGTATGGAGCATACTTGAAGCCGCACTTATCGTACAACTTACGCAAGAGGTGCATACGACGAGCAAAGTCATCGTAGTTCTTCTCGCCGTAGGTCCAACCCACCTCGGCAATAGCAGCAGTACGAGGCAAAATCATCTGCTGAACACGGTCAAAGTTTGGAACAAACTCTGTCCACATATTGCCCTGTACACCCTTGATAAACTTGCGCTCCGACTCGCTGAGTTGATCGTATGGATCGAACGAATAGGCCTTGCGCAATGTGAGAGGACGCTTACCGTTGCGACCACCACAGATAGGCTCACCATTCTTCACGCGGTCCGAGGTATTTGCATAGTCGAGGTAGCAGAACTGATTTGGAGTCATAATCACATCGTTACCCATCTTTGCAGCCTTGATACCGCCCTTGGTACCACGCCACGACATTACAGTTGCAGTCTTCGAAAGGCCTCCCTCGAGGATCTCATCCCAACCGATAATGCTACGACCGTGCTTCTCGGCGAGATACTTCTCTACACGCTTCATAAAGTAGCTCTGCAACTCGTGCTCATCCTTCAAGCCCTCTTCCTTGATACGCTGCTGGCACTCAGGACACGCCTTCCAACGGTGCTTAGGGCACTCGTCACCTCCGATGTGGATATACTTCGATGGGAACAATGCTACAACCTCGTCGAGAACACCCTCGATAAACTCGAATGTAGACTCACGACCAGCGCACAACACATCCTTCGAGATTCCCCACTTGGTACGCACCTCGTAAGGACCCTTTGTACAACCAAGCTCAGGATATGATGCCAAGGCAGCAACCATATGACCAGGCATATCTATCTCAGGGATAACCTCAATATAACGCTCTGTTGCATAACGCACGATATCACGCACCTGCTCCTGAGTGAAATAGCCACCGTGAGGTTTGCCATCGTAACCGGTAATGTGGGTACGACCATTCTTAGGATTGGTGCCGTAAACTGCAGTCTCCTTACGCATCGAACCAACCTTTATGAGGTTAGGGTACTTCTTAATCTCGATACGCCAACCCTGATCCTCGGTCAAGTGCCAGTGGAAGCGGTTCAACTTGTGCATAGCGAGGATATCGATATACTTCTTAACCTCCTCTACAGTGAAGATGTGACGGCAAACATCGAGCATACCACCACGATAGCCAAAGTGAGGTCTATCCTCGACCTTCATACAATCAACCTTCACCTTCTTGCCACCCTTAGCGTGGAATACTACCTGGCGAAGGCTCTGCAAACCATAGAACACAGCCTTTTCGCTGCCACCCTTAATAGTTACACCCTTCTTTGTAATCTCGAGAGTATAACCCTCCGGTGCAAGATTCTTGTCAATCGAAAGAAGGATCAAGCCCTTGCTTGGTGCTACGCCCTCTGCAACATTGAGCTGCAGGCCCTTCTCCTCTGCAACATACTTGCAGAACATGCTAGCAGGGCGCACAAGCGACTTATCAGCCACATAAACCACTGTCTTCGAAGACAATGCAAACTTTCCTTTCAACGGCTCATACGATACCGGACGAGGAACAATCACACACTCGGCAGCCATAGCTACACACGCTGCAAGAATTGCAGCACAAGTCAAAAATAATTTTTTCATAATTGTTAAATGTTAGGTTATTTATTGGGTTTTGTACTCTCTTTCAACCACTGCAAATCTTCGTCGGACAACTCGTAAAGTGATGCTGTACGATATACTCCGCCCCAGGCAGTGAGGTGGTCATTTACACTTCCTCTCTTACGACCAACCGAAGCATATTTGCTCCAACGAGATGGGAATATAGCCTCGTTCTTGCCACCGATAGGGCGCTCCAAGCCATGCCACATAGTACGGCCCTCATAGGCAAAGCCTTGTGTGCCATTACGCCATATCAGCTCGGCAATCTCTCGCCACAAAGGCTCGTTATCGATCTTTGCAAGCCACAAATACTCACTAATAAGCAGTGCTCCATACTCATCGACCGCAGGGTGCTCCACACCAACAATGTTTGCGCCGGCAGGCTTCCAATCAAACACCGTTAAATCGTCATCGGCATCGTAAATAGGGTTGTGAATATAGATCCACGATGCAAAATACCACGCCGCCTTACGAGCATACTCCAAATACTTTTTGTCGCCCGTCTGCTCGTACATATACTTCGCAACGGTAAAGAAAGGCTGAATTCCCTCCTTGTCGATGCTCGCACAATCCATTGCTCCTCCGAAACAACGGAAGTGGTCAATATCGTTTTCGTAGTAGTAGCGATAAGCCTTCTCGATAGCCGGCAAAATGCGCTCATCACCCGTAAGAGCGTGATAGCGAGCAAGTCCCATCATTGCAAAACCGGCTCCGTCGCCGTTATAGGTTACCACTTCGCCAGTTTCGCCCTTCCATACCGATCCGATTGCGCCATCCTCACGAATGCCATTCAACATCACCTCGACCGTAGGTTTTGCCGCCTCGGCAAACTCCGAGCCATCCAAGCCCTTCTCGTTGAGCAACATAGCCACACGAGATAGTTCACTGACTGCCCAACCCATATTCGAAGCGTCACGATTATTGTTCTTGCGCTTGCGATTGCTCTTGAAAAGACCATTCTCGAAGCGACGCTTCTCTATCCAGCTACGCAAAACCTTCAAGCCAAACTCCACATCCTCGGGCTTATTATTTCGGAAACCATACTCCATAGACAATCGTGCCAACTGGAATGACTGACTTGCAAAGCCGATATCACGGCCATAGCCCTTAACATATTCGCCCTCTTTGAGTTGCTTCGACTCCTCGACATCCTTCTGCCACCAATGGTTGCGCTCAGGGTGCTGCTCATAGTACGACACAGGGTGTCCCTCCTCCGACAAGCCTGTGCCATAATATCCGGCACGAAACTTCATATCATCGAGAATTCCCTCGTACCAATATCCATTTTCATCCTGACGACGGCTCCAATCCTGGTAGGCCTTATCGAGCGCAACAACCTCGTCTACGCTCCACTGCGCCTCGACATCATGGTTCAAATTACGCCATGCCGAACGAAACACCTCCGCAAAACCGTAACCTTTCCACTTTGGCTTGCCAATAACAGCATTCGCCTTGAAGGTAAGAGTCTGGTGCGACTTGATAGTTATATATTCGCAGATCGGCTCCGAGAACTTCATCTTATCCGAGTAGCAGAGCGGCATCTCAGCCTCAGGCCAATAGATAACATGACGGAACGAACCATCCTCCTTGCGCTCCATCGAGCATGAGCTTACATACGAAAGAGCATCTGCATCCGAAGCATAGAGTGCAAAGACACTCTTCTCGGTTTCAGAAATTGTACATGATGGGATAGAGCCTCTATCGTAGGCAAAGACCCACGGCTTACCCTCGTACTCCCAGCCCTGTGGGAACGGAATAAAGCCCTTGCTGTCACCATAGCTCTGCGGAAGATCAAGATTAGAGCCATAGCCATTTCCGTTGTAGTTTATACCCGGAAAGAGATAGGTATCAGCCTTAAAGCCAGGCTCAGCAACAAGCGCAACACGCAAATCGACAGCTCTATCAAGAGTATTCTCTACGACAACCGTAATATCCCACTCATTGCCATTACGCACCGCATCTACTGTCGCATCCACGCCCTCGATATAAGGCAGGGTAGTAGCCGTGAAATCCACCTTTGGGCTACAACCGACACAAAGCATCACTGTAACTACCGCAAGCAGGTCAATTATTCGTTTCATCTTTAGTTCGATTAGTTATTACCTACAAAGGTAATAAAAAAGAGAAAACCGTGCAACATCTGCACGGTTTTTCTCTCTTTCACACGCTCTATATTACTCAATAATGCCTGCTCGACGGAAAATATAGTCTACATTCTTGAGGTAGTACTCCAAAGTGAAGCACGAATCCAACTCCTCACGAGTAAGTTTAGACATCACCTTCTCATTCTCTGCCAAGAGCTCCTGATAGTCAGCACGCTCCGCCATTGCACGCATTGCAACAGGCTGTACTGTATCGTATGCCTCCTCACGAGAGAAGCCCTTGTCGATTAAGGCATTCATCACACGCTGTGCGAAGATAACCTTGCGAGTGCGATAGATATTCTCCATCATCACATCCTCGAACACTACGAGGTTGTCCAAGATACCCATAAAGCGGTTGAGCATATAGTCCAACAACTCAGTTGCATCAGGCAAGATGATACGCTCGGTTGCCGAGTGTGAGATATCACGCTCGTGCCACAAAGCCACATTCTCGCAAGCGGTAGCCATATAACCACGCATTACACGAGCGCAACCGCAGATATTCTCCGACGAGATTGGGTTACGCTTGTGAGGCATTGCACTCGAGCCCTTCTGACCCTTACCGAAAGCCTCCTCGACCTCATGCACCTCGGTACGCTGCAAGTTACGAACCTCGAGAGCCATCTGCTCCAACGACGATGCGATAACTGCCAATGTAGCAAGGTAGTAGGCGTGACGGTCACGCTGAATAACCTGAGTCGAAACATTTGCGCTGTCGATACCCAACTTCTCGCAAACATAGTCCTGAATCATTGGCGGAATGTTTGCAAAGTTACCTACCGCACCGCTCATCTTTCCAACCTCTACACCACGAGCTGCAGTACGGAAACGCTCGATATTGCGCTTCATCTCCTCGTACCACAAAGCCCACTTCAAACCGAAGCAGGTGATATCGGCATGAATACCGTGAGTACGGCCGATGCAAGGGGTATTGCGGAACTCCAAAGCACGACGCTTCAAAACCGCCAAGAAAGCCTCCAAATCCTTCTCCAAAATCTCGTTAGCCTGACGGAGAAGATAACCATTTGCAGTATCAACAACATCGGTCGAAGTCAAACCGTAGTGAACCCACTTACGCTCCTCGCCGAGAGTCTCCGATACGGCACGAGTGAAGGCAACAACATCGTGGCGAGTCTGCTCCTCGATCTCCTTAATACGGTCGATCGAGAAAGATGCCTTATCCCACAATTTCTGAACATCCTCGGCAGGCACTACGCCCAACTTGCTCCAAGCCTCCGAAGCCAAAATCTCAACTTTGAGGTATGCGCTAAACTTGTTGTGCTCTGTCCACACATCACGCATTACCTTTCTGCTATAACGCTCAATCATAATTAGTTATATTAGTTTATTTGTTAATTCTATTCAGGTAACACTCAATAGTATTTTTCATCAACATCGTAATAGTCATAGGACCTACGCCACCAGGTACAGGGGTGATGAACGAAGCCACTTCCTTTGCGGATGCGGTGTCGACATCTCCACACAATTTACCCGTCTCCGGATCACGATTTACGCCTACATCTATAACGATTGCTCCGGGCTTAACCATATCGGCGGTAATAAGGTGCTTGCGACCTACTGCGGCAACCAAAATATCGGCCTCACGGCATACCTCTGCAAGGTTTTGAGTGCGTGAGTGAGCAATAGTAACGGTTGCATTGGCATCGAGCAAGAGCTTAACCATTGGCTTGCCCACGATATTGCTACGACCCACTACAACAGCCTTTTTGCCCGCTACAGAGAAGCCACACTCGGCAATCATCTGCATAACACCTTTTGGTGTACAAGGCACGATACAAGGCTTTCCGAGCCACAAATTGGCAACATTAGCAGGGTGGAAGCCATCCACATCCTTCTCGAAAGCGATAGCATCAATCACTCGCTCCTCGTCGATATGTTTCGGCAATGGCAACTGCACCAACACGCCGTCAATATCCTTGTCGGCATTCAAGCGGTCAATCTCCGCCAAAAGCACCTCCTCGGTGGTATCGGCCGGCATTGTAATAAGCTCGCTCTTAATACCCACCTCCTCGGCAGCTTTAATCTTGCCTCGAACATAGGACTGACTTGCAGGGTTTTCGCCCACCAAGATTACCGCCAGCGATGGCACTCGGCCATATTTTGCATCCAGCGCCTTTACCTCATCGGCCATCTCGCCCTTAAGGCGTAACGACAACTGTTTTCCGTCAATGATTGCACCCATTCTTAATACTATTTAAATGCTTTATGACCTATATCTGTACGATGGAAGAGGTTCTCACACTCAATTTTTGCAACCTCCTCGTTAGCCTTCTTGTGAGCATCAGCAAGGGTTGCGCCCTTAGCCACAACAAACAAGACACGACCACCTGCGGTTACCAACTCGCCATCCTTAACGGCTGTTCCCATATGGAAAACAACGCCATCGACATTCTCGGTGCCACGAATAACAAAGCCCTTCTCATAGTCACCAGGATAACCCTTCGATGCGAGCACAATACCGAGCGTTACATCCTTGCTCCAAACAATCTCGGCAGGCTTTTCGCCCTTAGCCACAGCATAGAAGACATTTGCAATATCGCTGTCAATCAACGGCAAAACAACCTCTGTCTCGGGATCGCCAAAGCGAGCATTAAACTCGATAACCTTCACACCCTGAGCAGTCTTCATCAAACCACCATAGAGAACACCTGTCAATGGGCAACCCTCCTTAACCATAGCCTTTGCGGTTGGACGCATAACCTTCTCCATAGCAAATTCGAGGTCCTCCTCGGTGATGAATGGCAACGAGGTATAAGCTCCCATACCGCCCGTATTAGGACCCTTATCGCCATCGAAAGCTCGCTTATGATCCTGTGCCACAGGCATAGGGTAGACATTCTCGCCCTCCACGAAGCACATCAACGAGAACTCAGGGCCCTCAAGATAATCCTCTACAACGACACGACCCTTACCAAAGCGGTCATCCAAGAGCATATCACGCAACGCCTCACGAGCCTCATCCATAGTTTCAGCAATAACTACGCCCTTACCGGCTGCCAAACCGTCATATTTCAATACAGCAGGCAATGGTCGAGCCTCGACATAGGCAACTGCCTCGTCGTAGTTGTCGAATGCCTTATATCCTGCAGTCGGGATATCGTACTTCGCCATCAACTCCTTAGCAAACTCCTTGCTCGACTCGATGCGGGCAGCAGCCTTCGTATGACCGAAAATTGGCAAGCCCGCCTTGCGGAACTCGTCGGCAATACCCACAGCCAAAGCCGCCTCTGGGCCTACTACGGTAAGGTCCACACCGTTCTCGATAGCAAACTGCTTCAGCTTCTCGACATCGGTATCCTTGATTGCTACACACTCGGCTTGCTTTGCAATACCGGCATTTCCCGGTGCACAATATATCTTATCTACACTCGGTGAACGGAACAACGCATCAACAATAGCGTGCTCACGACCTCCCGAGCCAACGACTAAAACTTTCATACTCGTTTAGTGTTTGAAATGGCGCATTCCGGTAAAGAGCATTGTAATACCAAGCTCGTTTGCCTTCTTAATCGAATCCTCGTCACGAACAGAGCCACCTGGCTGAACAATAGCGGTTACGCCATACTCAGCAGCGAAAGCTACGGTATCGTCGAATGGAAGGAAGCCATCCGATGCGAGTACAAGACCCTCGGTGTGGCCTGCAGCCTGAGCCTGCTTGAGTGCAATCTCAGCCGAGCCTACACGGTTCATCTGACCTGCACCTACGCCCAAAGTTGCGCCATTCTTAACCACTGCGATAGCGTTCGACTTAACATGCTTAACAATGCGCCAGCCGAAGTTCAAATCGGTCAAAACCTCCTCCGATGGCTTAGCCTCGGTTACGCACATATCTGCAACAACCTCCTTGGTGGTGGTGTCGAGGTGCTGAACGAGCAAACCGCCATTTACGCTAATGTACTGATTCTGAACATCGTTTGTGCGAGTCATATCAACCTTCAACACACGCAAGTTCTTCTTCGAGCAGAGAATCTCGAGTGCCTCAGGGGTGAACGATGGAGCCATAACAATTTCCAAGAAGATAGGCTTCATGCCGAGTGCGACCTCTGCTGTAACCTCACGGTTGAGAGCCACAATACCGCCGAAGATACTCTTTGTATCGGCCTCGTAAGCACGAGTCCAAGCCTCCAAAGCATCCTTACCAATTGCTGCACCGCAAGGGTTCATATGCTTCAATGCCACGCAGAATGGCTCCTCGAACTCACGAACGATATTCAATGCTGCATTTGCATCCTGGATGTTATTGTACGAGAGTTCCTTTCCATTCAACTGCTCTGCATAAGCCAACGAGAAGTGAGTGGTAGAGTTATCACGATAGAACTTTGCCGACTGGTGAGGATTCTCGCCATAGCGCAACGACTGCTGCTCGTCGAACTCCAAGAAGAGTTTCTCCGACAGACCTGCCTGCTTACGCATATAGGTAGAGATGCACATATCGTACTCAGCAGTATGGGTATAAGCCTTTGCAGAGAGCTGCAAACGAGTCTCAACCTTGGTGTTGCCCTCAGCCTTAATCTCGTCGAGAATCTGTGCGTAGTCCGCAGGGTCGCAAACTACGGTTACATCCTTGTAGTTCTTTGCTGCCGAACGCAACATCGAAGGACCACCGATGTCGATATTCTCGATAGCCTCTGCCATCTCTACGCCCTCCTTAGCGATAGTCTGACGGAAAGGGTAGAGATTTACGCAGACC
>JAGBRY010000036.1 GCA_017632115.1 Alistipes sp.
CACCGCTCTGACCATCAGCAGTGTGTGATGCGCTAGCAGCCGACGAAACTGTACCTTCGAACGAGCAGTTATCTACGGTGGTTTCGATAGCCCTACCCACCAAACCTCCGGTGTAGAGCTGAGCCGCATCGGTTACATATACTGCACCGGTCTTAATCTTTATATTCTTGATGGTTGCACCCGTAGCCAAACCAAACAGACCTGTAGGCGTACCATCCTTAGGGGTAACTGTCAAGTTCGAGATGGTGAAGTTCTTACCATCGAACGAGCCTTTGAATGGGGTGATAGGTGTGAAGGCAACGCCCTTCATATCGATATCTGCTGCCAAAGCGTAGTGAGCAGTAGTAAAGTCGGTGCTTTCGGCAACCTGCAACGAGCCATCGCACAATCCTGCAAGCTTAACAAGCTCTGCACTGCTCTTGATGAGGTATGGCGACGATGCGGTACCATCACCCTCGAACGAGTTTGCCACAACCACCACATTCTGCAACTTAGAACGGTCGATAGCACGACAACGAATAGTAAAGCCCTGTCCAAGTTGTGCATAGTTGTTAGCAACACTCGGATTACCTGTATCGGCGTTATGTCCATAACCCAAAGTTACACGCACAGCCTCGAGGTTATTGTTACTTACTCTTGCAGAGTGAGCAGCCCACTGGTTAAAGTTCTCACCAACCGAGCTCAACACTGCACTTGTTCCTGCTCGATAGCCCGAATTGGCAATCCAAACAAAGCTCTCAGTAACAGGACAGGTATAGTAGTAGCCATAGCAGTTCTTACCGGCCTTGTGGCCCTTGGTATATTTGAATGCGTTGATGTAATCTTTGACACCATCGGTGTTATCCACTACATATCCCGCAGGGCAAGGGTCGTTATCGGACTTCTTGCTCACAACATCCGTATTCTCCGAGAACCACAACTTATCACTCTCGTCGTAAGGGTGATGGACGGTCTTACCGTACCAAGTATAGTAGGAGTTATTCGCCTGTGAATAGGTGCTTTCACTCGCCGCTTTGCTGGTAAAACCAACCTTGTAGAACATTCTCGAATAGGACAACGCTTTTGAGTATTCGTTAGCAGCATTCGACCAAGTTAAACGCTGGTCATATATCCTAAAACCATAAGAAACCTCCGCAAAGGTGTTGTTTCCGAAGGCCGAATCATCCTTAATGACATCGATAGACTTTGCACGAGGGAAAGGTGTTGGACGACCATACTGATAGTAAAGACCGAGTGCAGCCGAAGCATTGGCAGAAGTAAGGCCAGCCACCTCCGATACCGATTTCAATGCGTGGGTAGCGCCGAGGTCACGATCGAGCACTGCGTGAGTGGTTGTGCCACCGCCACCACGCACCGACAACAAGCGTGGTTGGTCGGTACACCAGATATGATAAGACCAAAGGCAAGCGTTGCTCGAGTTGAAGAGCGAAATCTGAACATTACCCTCGATATTACCTCCATTATACTTGAACGACACCTTACCGGTGGCTGCATCGTAGCAGACATGGTCGATGATGCCCTCACTCTCACTCCACGAGATGTGTGCATAGGCCACACCCGAAAGGTTTGCCGTACCGTTAATCTTGCGAGCAGGGAACGAGTAGTATTTAGCCTGCGAACCCTGAGGAACAATGTAGCAGTTAGCCACGCCACCCTCGCTCAAATCGGTCGTAACGGCAGGCTTCAAGTCGTTGATATTTATAGCCTTGATAGGACGAATTTTCGAGCGATTAACCTCGATAAGATTCTTCGAGCAGAGCGAATAAGAGCCTTTTTCGGTCTGAACGCAGATTGCCAGATTCTCGTAGCTCTTTGGAGGAACGATAAAGTAGAACGACTTAACCTCACCCTCGCTCAGTGGCACATTCGACGGCTTGATATAGGCGTGATTCCAAGTAGAGCCGTGGTTGGTACCAGGGGTAAATGTTGGATTCTCAGCATCGGCCAAAGAGATTGTTCCCAAGCCCGACAAAGCATCGGTTGTATACTTAGCCGAGTTGTTACGCAAAGCCACATGCTTAACACTGCCCGAGCCCTTGAGCTGCACCTGAACATAACCGCACAAGTTCTTGAATGCCAAGCAATTTTCCGAAAGATGGGCACACATAACATTCTGCTTATCGCTAAACACCTTATTGGTGCCATCCACAGCATAGTCCGACGGCAAGGTATAAGCAATACTCTTTGCGTCGCTGTTGTATGTTATGCCCGAAACATAAGGGTAGACTGCATACTGAGTATCGGTTGGTACCGAGAACTCGGCTACCGAACCGTTGATAGCGGTAGCGGCACACTCGGTAACTGTTCCGTCTGCCGAAATTGCAGCGATAGTATCGCCCTCGCTCCAAACAACTTTGCCACCATTGTTGTCGACGAGAGTGGTTCGGGTCTCCTTGCCCTCAGCCGGCTCGTCGCACTCCAATGCTGCCGAAACTGTCATAAATTCCTTCTCGACAACCTCTACCTGACCAATCATTTCGTCGGTTGTGAGGTCCTGCGTACAACCCACTGCCACAGTTGCAGCAACGAGCATCGCAACTAAACAAAAGTAGATTTTTTTCATAGTTTTCATCTCGTTTTTTAAGGGTTAGAACTCAATTTCGTCGTCCTTGCCGACATCTTCGATTACACCCGACAGGGCAAATCCCATCTCCACAGAAATCTCGAGCAACTCCGCTTTCGGCGCCGAGTATTCCCATCTCTCTTTCAATTGAAGTTTCATGATTTTATATGTCAATTTGTTAGGTTAATATATCCAACTGAATGCATATTTGGAAACAACCGCCTATACCTCACACAAATATAAGGTTTTTTATTGGAATGAAAAAATTTTTCATTAAAAATCGCAAACCAACTTAAAATGTTAACACTAAATGAGTTGGTCGAAGATATGCAAACATTTGCGCCGCAAGCAACACACAAAAAGAGTCAATCGGAACACACCACAAAACCGAACGCAGTTTTCGAATAGTTAAAATCGGAGGCGATTAGACTATTTTTGTGCGTTGTGCAGTGGCGGAAAGCGGAGCATACTATGGCGTATGTGAGCATTTGCGCCGCAAGCAAGGTGCAAAAAGAGTCAATCGAAACACACCACAAAACCGAACGCAGTTTTCGAATAGTTAAAATCGGAGGCGATTAGACTATTTTTGTGCGTTGTGCAGTGGCGAAAAGCGGAGCATACTATGGCGTATGTGAGCATTTGCGCCGCAAGCAAGGTGCAAAAAGAGTCAATCAGAACGATTTTAACCGAAAACTTTTAGTTTTCCGTTTTTATTTGTACCTTTGCGCAATTGTAAATGAAACTATTTTGTCATATGAAATTCAAAGAGTATAAAAATCTTGATTTATCAGCACTCGCCAATGAGGTTTTGGCTGAGTGGGACAAGAAGGATACTTTTGCTAAGAGTATCGAAACCCGAGAGGGTGCACCGGCATTTATATTCTACGAGGGACCCCCTTCGGCAAACGGTATGCCGGGTATTCACCATGTTATGGCCCGTACAATTAAGGATGTATTCTGTCGCTATAAGACCCAGCAGGGTTATCGTGTAAACCGCAAGGCCGGTTGGGATACACACGGATTGCCTGTGGAGTTGGGTGTCGAGAAGACACTCGGCATCACCAAGGAGGATATCGGCAAGAAGATTACTGTAGAGGAGTACAACCGTCGTTGTCGTGAGGATGTAATGAAGTACACCGATGTGTGGAGCAACCTTACACACCAGATGGGCTATTGGGTAAATCTCGACGATCCGTATATCACCTACGACAATAAGTATATCGAAACTTTGTGGTATCTCCTCAAGCGACTCTACGATAAGGGTCTGCTCTACAAGGGTTATACCATTCAGCCATATTCGCCGGCAGCAGGAACAGGTCTTTCGACTCACGAGTTGAACCAGCCAGGTTGCTACCGTGATGTTAAGGATACTACTTGTACCGCTCAGTTCCGCATCGTGCGTGACGAGAAGAGCGAGCACCTCTTTGAGGGTGCTGAGGGAGAGTTGTTCTTCCTCGCTTGGACCACCACACCTTGGACACTTCCTTCGAACACTGCACTCTGCGTTGGTCCGTCGATCGAATATGTTCGTGTAAAGTGCCAGAACCCATACACCGAGGCTCGCCAGACTATCATCATGGCGAAGGAGCTGGTTGGCTCTTACTTCGGCAAGAAGCAGGAGGGCACCTTCGAGGTCGAGGAGCAGACCTTCAAGGGCAAGGAGTTGGAGGGCATCCGCTACGAGCAGTTGATCCCTTGGGTTAAGCCTATGGGCGATGCGTTCCGTGTTATCGTAGGTGACTATGTAACCACTTCGGACGGTACAGGTATCGTACACATTGCACCTACCTTTGGTGCAGATGATGACCGTGTAGCTCGTGCTGCCGGTATCTCACCACTCTTTATGGTCGACACTGCAGGCAAGAACTGCCCAATGGTTGACCGCTCGGGTCGTTTCTTCCGTTTGGAGGACCTCGATGCCGAGTTTACAGCAAAATATGTGAATGTTGAGCTCTACAAGGAGTGGGCAGGTCGTTATGTTAAGAATGCCTACGACGCTGCGTTGGCAGATAGCGACACCACACTCGATATCGACATCTGCGTAATGCTCAAGGGCGAGAGCAAGGTCTTCAAGATTGAGAAGCATACCCACTCGTACCCACACTGCTGGCGTACCGACAAGCCGGTGTTGTACTACCCTCTCGATTCGTGGTTTATCCGCACCACTGCGCTCCGTGAGCGTATGATGGAGTTGAACGACACCATCAAGTGGCAGCCTGAGTATACAGGTTCGGGCCGCTTCGGCAAGTGGTTGGAGGGCTTGGTTGATTGGAACCTCTCTCGTTCACGCTTCTGGGGTACCCCACTCCCAATTTGGGCTACCGAGGACTACTCGGAGATGAAGTGTATCGGCTCGGTTGAGGAGTTGATGGGCGAGATTGAGAAGTCGATCGCCGCAGGCTTTATGACCGAAAATCCATACAAGAACTTTAAGGTGGGCGACATGTCGGCAGAGAACTACTCTACCGAGTGCATCGACCTCCATAAGCCATATGTAGACAACATCGTATTGGTATCGTCGAAGGGCGAGCCTATGCGTCGTGAAAGCGACTTGATCGATGTTTGGTTCGACTCGGGAGCTATGCCTTACGCACAGCGCCACTATCCGTTCGAGAATGCCGACTGCTTCGACAAGCTCTTCCCTGCGGACTTTATCGCCGAGGGTGTTGACCAGACTCGTGGTTGGTTCTTCACATTGCACGCAATCGCTACAATGTTGTTCGACAGCGTAGCGTTCAAGAATATCATTTCGAATGGTTTGGTACTCGACAAGAATGGTAACAAGATGTCGAAGCGACTCGGTAACGCCGTAGATCCATTCGAGGTATTGAACAAGTACGGAGCAGATGCTACCCGTTGGTATATGATCTCGAACTCGGACCCTTGGGAGAACCTCAAGTTCGATGTCGAGGGTGTAGACGAGGTGCGTCGTAAGTTCTTCGGAACACTCTACAACACCTACTCATTCTTCGCTCTCTACGCCAACATCGACGGCTTCACAGGCAAGGAGGCAGAGGTGCCTATGGAGAAGCGTCCGGAGATTGACCGCTGGATTATCTCATTGTTGAATACCCTGGTTAAGGATGTAACCACCTCGCTCGAGGATTACGACCCAACCCCTGCGGCTCGTGCTATTCAGGAGTTCGTGGGTGAGAACCTCTCGAACTGGTATGTACGCCTCAACCGTAAGCGTTTCTGGGGCGGCGAGATGAACGAGGATAAGCTCTCGGCTTATCAGACCCTCTACACCTGCCTTGAAACTGTTGCCAAGTTGGCTGCTCCATTCGCACCGTTCATCTCAGATCGTTAAACACGTTTAAAATCAAGGTAATCAACGCTATAACCTCTTCCCTCATGTGTATTATCAATCGCGACAGAATATGGGCTTGAACCTTCAAGAGTATCAAAATTCTCACCATAATACTGATGTCCTCTGATATACCTGGCGTGCGTTATTTTTGCCCAAACATCTTCACCTACTTGACGGAAATCAACCTTGACCGACTTTATGTAACCATCATCCTTACATTGAAATTGGGTGGAAAGAGTTCCTTCCCCTCTGACAATATGAAAAGGATGACCTGTTCCACGAATAGAGACTAACAAACCCGGATGCTCTTTATTATTATAAATACAACTCGCAGGCTCCCAATCATCAAGGCGCATATTTTCAAACACCTTCTTTTCCACCTTTGCAGAAAGAGGTTCGCCATCATAATATGGTAATACGTCATAATTGGAGTTGGAAAACGTTAATCCACCATTAAAAACCAATGGCAAGTCTAGCGTAAAAGAGTTTGACGAAAGAGACACCACTCCCCCCGAAATAAACTCAAGGACATCTCCTGTTACGACCGCATCCGATGAAGAAGTTTTTGTAAATGATTTAACCTTATCACCCTCCCATTGAGCTGTAATTCCGCCATCCCCTAAAGACGTAGCCTTATCAGCCTGCACCCATTGACATGACTGCGCTGAAAGACATAACGCAACAAATGCATTACTAAACAACATTAACTTCTTCATAAATGACTCCTTTTTCCGACTTTTAATACACAAGCGGAAAACCTTTTTTGAATTTATACTTTGAGGTTATCAAAGCCTTATTTTTCAGTCAAGCGGAAAATTAAAGAAGAAAAAATCGCAGTTGACTTCCCGACCATTAAATGGTAGAATTCTTCTCGTTTTTACGGACCGTAGCGCAGCC
>JAGBRY010000037.1 GCA_017632115.1 Alistipes sp.
AGTCGTAAAGAAGGTTGAGGATACAACCCTCCTTATCGAGGTGGATAGCAATGTTACTCTCCGCATCGACAAGACTATGGTTGTAGCAGCACCAGTACCAGCAGAGAAGAAGTAAAATCGTTCTGTAAAATCGTTCTGATTGGCTCTTTTTTCACCAATCTGCGGTCGCCAAATTCCTCACATAGGCAGACTATGCTGCGGATTTGTCGCCTTGCTTGGCAAAAAATAGCTCAATCATTTACGATTTTAGGTAGGAATATCCTGATTGGTTCTTTTTGCACGAGTCGTCGGACACCAAATTCCTCACATAGGCTTACTATGCTGCGGATTTGTTGCCTAGCCTCGCACAAAAATAGCTCAATCATTTACGATTTTGAAGAAGGGGGGGCTATTCTTAGCCGTTAAAAACTCTAACGACTCTAACGCCCCTAACGCCTCTAATAAAAAACAAAATACAACTAACCAATAACAAAAACTATGAAAAAACTGATTCTTTCGTTTGTT
This sequence comes from Alistipes sp., assembly GCA_017632115.1. Taxonomy (GTDB): domain Bacteria; phylum Bacteroidota; class Bacteroidia; order Bacteroidales; family Rikenellaceae; genus Alistipes. Next base: position 505 of record JAGBRY010000037.1, read on the forward strand.
GCCCTTGCATTGGCAACATCGGCATTCGCTGCTAAGAAGGGCGAGATGATGTCGTGGGACGAGGCAACCGTTAAGGCTAACGAGGTGTTGTCTACATTGTCACTCGATGAGAAGATTGAGATGACTCACGGTCACAACAAGTTCTTCCTTCCGGGAGCTCCTGCAAAGGGCTTGCCACATGTATTTATGGTAGATGCTTCGGCAGGTGTTCGTATCAACCACTCGTTGCCTGATCAGAAGGAGGTGCGTCACCCTGCAAAGACTACGCAGTTCCCTGCAACTATCGCTCTTGCATCGACCTTCAACCCCGAGTTGGCACACGCTTACGGCGAGGCCGTAGGTTTCGAAACCCGTATGGCAGGTGCAGGTGTATTGCTCGGCCCTGGTATGAACATCTATCGTTCGTCGCAGTGCGGTCGTAACTTCGAGTATATGGGCGAGGATCCATACTTGGCTGCTCGTATGGTAGAGAACTATGTTACCGGTATGCAGAGCACAGGTACAATGGCTTGCTTGAAGCACTTCCTCTGCAACAATACCGAGCTCTATCGTAAGCTCTCGAACTCGATTGTTGATGAGCGTGCAATTATGGAGATCTACACCCCTGCATTCAAGGCAGGTATCGACGCAGGTGCAGGTTCTGTAATGACTTCGTACAACCTCGTCAATGGCGAGTGGGCAGGTCAGAGCAAGTATGTTATCACCGACCTTCTCCGTGGTACACTCGGTTTCAAGGGCTTGGTAATGACCGACTGGCGTTCGGTTTACGATTGGGAGAAGATTGTTCTCTCGGGTCAGAATGTTGAGATGCCTGGTAATCCAAACGAGTACTATCACATCAACTCGGTGCGTGGCCTCTTGAAGGATGGCAAGTTGACCGAGAAGAATATCGACGATATGATTCGTCCAATGGTTGCAACTTTGATTCGCTTCGGTTTGTACGATCGTTTCAAGAATGGTCAGCCAAACGAGGACGCTCTCGAGGTTAAGTTCCCTCACCATGAGCAGGTTTCGTATCAGACTGCAGCCGAGGGCTCTATCTTGTTGAAGAACAACGGTATCCTCCCATTGAAGGAGGGTCAGCAGGTGTTGCTCGTAGGCCGTTGGGCAAAGGTTGCTCCACAGGGTGGTGGCTCTTCTCGTGTTAAGGGCTTCAACCAGGTAACTTCGGAGCAGGCTCTCCTCAGCGCATTGCGTGCAAAGGTTAAGGCTGTTGAGAAACCAAACTTTATCGAGTTGCAGAAGGCTGATGTTGTAGTTGTTGCAACCGGTACTTTCGACACCGAGGGTCAGGAGCGTCCATTCCAGATGATGGAGGAGGATGAGGCTTTGGTTCGTATGGCTTGTGCTGCTAACAAGAAGGTTATCGTTCTCGTTCTTTCGGGTTCGGGTATCGA
>JAGBRY010000038.1 GCA_017632115.1 Alistipes sp.
CATACTCAACAACGGCGTTCATACCCTTATCCTTACAAGCCTGGATAATCGCAGCCTCAGCCTTCTCCCAATTCTCGTCCGAGCCGATATACTTCTCGCGGTTGTTAGGGTCGCGCAGCGAAATCTGTGCCGTATAGTTCTCGAACTTCAAGGTCTTGAAGATGTAGAGAACGATATCCATAACCTTCTCGAACTCCTCCAAGAGCTGGTCAGGGCGAACGAAGAGGTGAGCATCATCCTGAGTGAAGGCACGCACACGAGTCAATCCGTGCAACTCACCCGACTGCTCGTAGCGACATACTGTACCGAACTCTGCCAAACGAACAGGAAGATCCTTGTACGAGTGTGGCTTGCTGCGGTAAATCTCGCAGTGGTGAGGGCAGTTCATAGGCTTAAGCAAGTACTCCTCGCCCTCGATTGGTGTATGGATTGGCTGGAACGAATCCTTACCATACTTTGCATAGTGGCCCGATGTTACATACAAATCCTTATTGCCGATTGGAGGGGTGATAACTGGCTGATAGCCATACTGCTTCTGAATCTGACGCAAGAAGCGCTCCAAGCGGTCACGCAACTCTGCACCCTTTGGCAACCAGAGTGGCAAACCCTGACCTACACGCTGCGAGAAGGTGAAGAGCTCCAACTCCTTACCCAACTTGCGGTGGTCACGCTTCTTTGCCTCCTCGAGCATTGCGAGATACTCGTCGAGCATCGACTTCTTAGGGAACGAGATACCATAGATACGGGTGAGCATCTTATTCTTCTCGTCACCACGCCAGTAAGCACCTGCTACGGCGGTCAACTTTATAGCCTTGATATGACCTGTGTGTGGGATGTGTGGACCACGACAGAGGTCGGTGAATGAACCATTTGTGTAGAACGAGATTGTACCATCCTCCAAGTCCGAAATCAACTCGCACTTGTACTGGTCGCCCTTCTCGGTGAAGGTCTTGAGTGCGTCGGCCTTCGACACCTCGGTGCGAACAAGCTCCTCCTTCTGACGAGCCAACTCGGTCATCTTAGCCTCGATCTTTGCGAGGTCGCTCTCCAAAATTGGAGTTGGCGAGTCTACATCGTAGTAGAAGCCCTGCTCGATAGCCGGACCGATACCGAACTTGATACCCGGATACAACGCCTGCAATGCCTCTGCCAAGAGGTGCGACGAGGTGTGCCAAAAGGCGTGCTTACCCTCGGCATCGTCCCACTTAAAGAATTTTACGGCGCAGTCCTGCACCAATGCATGCGACATATCTACGGTCGCACCATCTACCGAAGCCGCCAGACAGTCCGCAGCTAAACGAGGGCTGATACTCTCTGCTACCTGGTAGGCTGTTACCCCCTGCTCGAACTCACGAACCGAGCCATCGGGAAACGAAACTTTAATCATACTGTTTTATTAAGTTTTTAATTGTTTATGTTTTGCGCCTTCACAGCTCCACAATCACGAGACGGATTACTGCTCAGTTGCGCTTGTTTTTCTTAGCCATTAGCTCATGCAAAATGCAAAATGCTCCTCCATCTATTCAAATTCGGAGGTGATTGAGCTATTTTTGTGCGATGCAAGGCGACAAAACCGCAGCATAGTACACCTATGTGAGGATTTTGGCATCCGAAGCACTCGTGCAAAAAGAGCCAATCAGAACGAATTTACCTACTCTTTTTCTACAACAGCCTGCAAATCCTTCATCGACACATCTCGACCCTTCTCACGCTCGAAGTGCTCGAGTGGATTGCGGCTCCAATACTTGTAGTCGTTGCGACGAGAGCAGATATCTATCGCCTCGTAAATCGCATTGCGCATCGACTGTGCATCGGCCAAATCCTTGCCCGCAATATCGAATGCAGTGCCGTGGTCAGGCGAGGTACGAACGATATTCAGACCAGCTGTAAAGTTTACGCCCTCCGGCGATAACGCCTTGAACGGAGTGAGTCCCTGGTCGTGATACATCGCAAGTATAGCATCGTACTTCTTGTAGCCGCCACCTGCAAATAAGCCATCCGCAGCCAATGGGCCAAACGCCAATACGCCATTATCTACCGCCTCGAGAATCGCAGGGCGAATAATGCTCTCCTCCTCCGAGCCGAGCAGACCACCGTCACCGGCGTGAGGATTGAGCGACAAGACCGCAATGCGTGGCTCTACAACTCCAAAGTCCTGCTTCAGAGTGTGGCGCAATGCCACCAACGAAGCTGCAATCTTCTCTGTCGAGAGCGATGCCGCCACCTTATCGACAGGGATATGTACGGTCTGCAACGCCACACGCAAGGTTTCGCTACACATAATCATCATCGGCTCACCCTCGGCCTTCGATGCGAAATACTCGGTATGGCCCGTAAATCCGAAGCCAACCTTCTGCATCGACTCCTTGTTGATCGGAGCGGTAACCACCGCAGCCAAATCGCCCGCTACGAGGTCTGCCGAAGCCTTCTCCAAGGCATCGAGAGCCTGCTTTGCCGACTCCTCGGTGGCACGACCTGCCTCTATGCGGGTATCCTTTGCTCCGCACTCCACAAGGTTTATCTTTCCACGACGGGCCTCGGCTGCCGAACGACAGATATTGAACTGCAGAGGCTCCACCTCGGACAGGCCTTTGGCATAGAACTCTGCTATATGCTTGGCACCATAGACAACGGGGATAAACAACTCGACCATCGAGGGGTGCGACAACGCTTTGATTATCACCTCCCAACCAATGCCGTTGGTATCGCCTTGCGTAATGCCGATTTTATATTTATATTCAGACATAATCTTTTCTACACACTTTTCATCAAAGGTACAAAGATATAAAATTTCCCGATAAACAAAATACGAATCAGATATTTTTTACAAAAAAAATCTATTTTTACCTATATTTAAAAATATAATCACTACCTTTGCATGAATAGATGCGTATAAGTTCGCACATATCAGAAGACAACATACTCAAAAACAATTAACTAAATTATTAACTTAAAAAACCAAAACGATGAAAAATTTGACAAAAATTTTCATGGCGGTTGCTGTAGCATTGTTCGCATTCTCGTGCGTGCAGGATGCAACCGAGGACCTCGGTGTTAAGGTCGAAGGTCAGGGCGTAAAGGAGCTCACCCTTTCGTTGGAGGAGAGTCGTACTCACCTCGGCGACAAGGTCGTGAACGAGGATGGCACAAGCCTCTATCCACTCTATTGGAGCGAGGGCGACGCTATTTCGGTTAATGGCGTGAACTCGAAC
>JAGBRY010000039.1 GCA_017632115.1 Alistipes sp.
ACTACTTCCTCTCCGGCTTCACCGCTAAGTTGGCTGGTACTGAGCGTGGTATCACCGAGCCTACTCCAACTTTCTCGGCTTGCTTCGGTCAGGCATTCTTGGAGTTGCACCCTACAAAGTACGCTGAGGAGCTCGTTAAGCGTATGGAGAAGAGCGGTGCTAAGGCATACCTCGTTAACACAGGTTGGAATGGTACCGGCAAGCGTATCTCGATCAAGGATACTCGTGGTATCATCGACGCTATCCTCGACGGCGCTATCCTCGAGGCTCCAACCAAGAAGATCCCTGTATTCGACTTCGAGGTTCCAACAGCTCTTCCAGGTGTAGATCCTGCAATCCTCGATCCTCGTGACACTTATGCTGACGCAGCAGAGTGGGAGACCAAGGCAGCAGACCTCGCTGGCCGTTTCATCAAGAACTTCGGCAAGTACACTACTAACGAGGCTGGTAAGGCTCTCGTAGCAGCAGGTCCAAAATTGTAATTTCTCGTGATAAGCCGCAATCTGCGGCACATCGCTAAATAGTAAAGACCTTCGGGCTGTACGACTTTGTACTATCCCGAAGGTCTTTCTTTTGCGATGCACCACATCTCACGACTTCTGACGAGAAATTGGAGTTTATAGCTTTGTAACTATCTGCTTAAAACCAGTTTTCTGTCGAGGTGTATTACTTTTTCATTTTCTCCTTTGCATTATCCTTGTTATTTTTTGCTATCTTTGTGATTGACAACAGACAAAAAACCTACTATCGTGAAAAAACTCTTAATCTGTTTAGTTGGCACACTCTCTATTGTCGGAGTTGTTGCTGCCTCGACAAAACCACTCCAACTCAACGAGAAAAATATCGACAAAGTTATCAAGGAGCTTACCCTTCAAGAGAAGGCACATCTTGTTGTGGGCGCTCGATTGGCAGATAATAAGGATGCTGCGGGCGAGATTGGCTACACCAAGAAGCTCGTTCCGGGTGTTGCCGGTACAACCTATCCTATCGAGCGTTTGGGCATTGCTCCTGTCGTAATGGCGGATGGTCCGTCGGCGGTACGCTTGTCGGTGAAACGAGAGGGCGACGAGAAGAGATACTTCGCCACAAATGTCCCTTGCGAAACCCTTCTTGCATCGTCGTGGAATAACGAAGTAGCCTATAAGATTGGTACAATCCTCGGCAATGAGTGTCGTGAATACGGCATAGATGTACTCTTGGCTCCGGGTGTAAATATGATGCGCAACCCTCTTTGCGGTCGCAACTATGAGTACTTCTCCGAAGATCCACTCTTGGCGGGTAGGATGTGTGCCTCGATGGTTAATGGTATTGAATCGGAGGGTGTGGGTGCTTGTCCGAAGCACTTTGCAGTGAATAATCAGGAGCTCAATCGCCTCAATAACGATGCCCGTGTTTCGCAGCGAGCGTTGCGAGAGATATATCTCAAAAATTTCGAAATTACGGTCAAGGAGTCGCAGCCATGGATGATTATGACCTCGTACAACCATATCAATGGTCGTCACGCCTCAGAGGATAGGGGTTTGCTCGAGACCATCTTGCGTGATGAGTGGGGCTTCGGGGGTATTGTTGTGACAGATTGGGGTGGTGGCTACGATGCTGCCAAGCAGATTTGGGCAGGCAACGACCTTATCGAACCTGGCCGATATGCCGAGGTTAAGCGTATTGTGGAGGCTGTGAAGAGTGGCGAGCTTGCCGAGTCGGACCTCGACCGTAGTGTGAGGCGAGTTCTGGAATTGGTGGTTAAGTCCATTCGCCATAAGGGTTACAAATTCTCGAACAACCCTAACCTCGAAGAGAATGGCAAACTCACTCGTGAAGTGGAGCCCGAAGGCTTCGTTTTGTTGAAGAATGAGCAGAACACCCTTCCACTTGCAAAGGAGCAGAAGGTTGCTCTCTTTGGTACGGGAGCCTACAATCTCATCTTGTCGAATAGTGTATCATTGCGTTCGCTTAATGGTCGCACGGTAAACCTCGATGCAGGACTCAAAAATGCAGGAGTGACGCTCTATGAGCCATTGGCACAGCGTTATACAAAGCATCTCCGCAACGAAATCAAGCGATTGACTCCTATTTGGAAGTTGCGTCGTTGGTGTTCGTACGATATCCGCCCAGCCGAAATGAAGGATATCCGCAACCATACTGCTCGAGCAGCCGAGGAGTCAGATGTTGCCGTAATTACCATTGGTCGCAACTCGTCGGAGGCTTTCGACCGCCACATAGAGCGAGATTTCAACCTCAATATGCACGAGCAGGCGATGATAGCGGCTGTATCTCGTGATTTCCACAGCCGAGGTAAGAAGGTTATTGTGGTGCTCAATATCTGTGGCCCTGTCGAGGTTGCATCGTGGCGAGATAAGGTGGATGCTATCTTGGTAACCTGGCTCCCTGGTCAGGAGGCCGGAAATTCCATTGCCGATGCTCTCTTGGGCAAGGTCTCTCCATCGGGACACCTCTCGGCGTCGTTCCCTATGAAATATGCCGATGTTCCGTCGCAGAACTTCCCTCACAATGAGGTGGAGTGGTGTGCCGAGACGGGCAAAAACCTCTCTCGTGTGTTCGATCAAAAACACCCTATATATTATGATGTTCCGAATATCGACTACACCAATTACGAGGAGGATATATATATCGGTTATCGTCACTATGCAACACGAAATGTCGAGGTGGCCTATCCGTTTGGCTTTGGCTTGACCTATTCGCAGTTCGAGATGAACAATATGCAGGTCAAGGAGAAGAAGGGTGGCTACGAGGTTAGTTGTACGGTCAAGAATAGTGGCAACTTCCCTGCAAAGCAGGTTGTACAGCTCTACTCCTCGGAGCTAAAACCCGAGATTGATCGTCCGGCTATCGAGCTCCGAAACTATGCCAAAACTCCACTCTTGCAACCGGGCGAGGAGTGTCAGGTCGAGATGTTCATCAAGCAGGATGAGCTGATGTCGTTCAGTGAGAAGCGTTCTGCTTGGCACCTTGCCAAGGGCGACTACACCCTTTCGCTCGGCTTCGATTCACAGAATCGACCACTCTCACACCTGGTAACAGTAAAGGCTGAGAAGGTGGTAAAGGTAAATGATGTGATGCGTCCGGCAGAGGGTGAGCTATTCATCAAGTAGCAACCATCTCCCCTCAAAACAATAGGGTATCCCGCAAAAGGATACCCTATTCTGTTTTTAGGCGGGGAACTACTAATAGTTCTCAGCCTTGATCTCGAAGTAAGCCTGTGGGTGAGCACATACAGGGCAAACCTCAGGTGCCTGCTTGCCGATAACGATGTGACCACAGTTCGAGCACTGCCAGATCATATCGCCCTCACGAGAGAATACGAGGCCACCCTCAACATTCGAGAGCAACTTCAAGTAGCGCTCCTCGTGCTCCTTCTCGATCTTAGCAACGCCGTCGAAGAGGTTAGCGATGTAGTCGAAGCCCTCCTCACGAGCCTCCTTAGCGAAGGTTGCATACATATCGGTCCACTCGTAGTTCTCGCCCTCAGCTGCGTGCTTCAAGTTCTCTGCTGTAGTGCCGATGCCACCGAGCAACTTGAACCACAACTTAGCGTGCTCCTTCTCGTTGTTAGCGGTCTCCTCGAACAACTTTGCAATCTGAACATAACCCTCCTTCTTTGCCTTCGAAGCGTAGTAAGAGTACTTGTTGCGAGCTTGCGACTCACCTGCGAATGCTGTCCACAAATTCTGCTCGGTCTTCGAGCCTTTCAAATCTTTCATAGTTTGTATTAGTTTTTAATAGTTTGTTTTTTCGTGTTTGCTACTGCGAAGATAGAAATTTTTTCAGTTTCGTGCAAATACTTATTGCTTATACTAGCATAAATTTCGCTTATGCCCTGTGGTTTTGTCAGTCGGAGGTCCGAAAAAACCTTTGAAATGTTCGATTTGGTCGAAACGATAAAACCTTTAGGCTTTTCGCACAATTTCGCCTCTGCCACCTGCGTTTTTGGTACAGAGATTGCACAACAATCTTACAGCTGCGGTGATAACTGCACACCGCAGTGAGGTTTCTTCATTTATTTAAGTTTGGGTTAGTAGGGAACTCGCAATGAGTTCCGAGGTAAGAGGTCGTTGTGAAACGCCCTCTTATTTTTTGTCTATTTGCGAGTTCCCTCCTTTCAACCTGTGGCGGTGTGGCAGACTCATCTGCGTTCGGCTGTTGTTTGCTGTCGCAAATAGTTGTCTTTGTCGGATAAGCGACTTTGAAAATGAATTTTCAGTCGTCATCTGCCAAATCCAACAATCTTCGATTGCAACAGCCTCTCTCGGTCTGCTCAAACCTGCGGAAGTCGTTAGTAGAAGTTGTTGGTGGAAAAGTTTTCCGTCTGCCCCGCTTCTGCCGCCGTTAGTAAGAGTTTGTAGAGGAAAAGTTTTCCGTTTTCCGTTTTCCACTCTCCACTTTTTTATTATCTTTGCACTTGATGGCACAACTTTTTCGAAAATATCTGTTACTCTCGCTTTTGTTGGTGGTTTTGGGGGTGGCGAAGGCTGTAAATAACGAGCCTACCGAGCCAACTCCGACCGAACCGAAGGTCGACACCCTCATTGCGGTCGACAGGGTGCAGATTACTGCCATTAAACAGGGCTCCGAGTTGCGTCGTGAGGCGGTGGCAGCCTCGATATTGAGCGGTCGCACCCTCACAATGCGTGGTGTGGCGGCGGTCAAGGATGTGATGACCGACATCCCCAACCTCTTTATGCCCGACTATGGCTCTCGCACCACCTCCTCGGTATATGTGCGAGGTATGGGCACACGCATCGACCAGCCCGTAGTGGGTATGACCGTCGACAATGTACAGTTGGCCGATAAAAATCTCTACGATACCGAGTTGCACGACATCGAGCGCATCGAGTTTCTGCGTGGCCCCCAGGCTACCCTCTATGGTCGCAATACTATGGGTGGCGTGATAAATGTCTACACTCTCTCGCCCTTGACCTATCAGGGTGTGCGTCTTCGTGCCGACTATGGCTCACGCAACTCGCTCCGAGTGGCAGCTTCGAGCTATAACCGCTTTAATGAAAAGTTTGGTTTCTCGGTCTCGGCTCAATATGCTCGTCACGACGGCTATTGGCGCAACCTCTACAATAATTCGCTCTGCGACAAGGAGAATAGCGGCAACTTCCGCACCAAGTTCCAATATCGCAAGGGAGCTTTGAGCATCGACAACACCCTCGCCTTTTCGATGGTGGAGCAGGGTGGCTATCCCTACGAATATATCGGCTCGCCCAACCCCGAGAAACACCGTGAGGAGTTGGTGGGCAAGATCTGCTACAATGAGCCTTCGACCTATTCACGCATCGCCCTAAGTGACGGATTGAGCGTGCGTTACGACTACGGGAAATTCTCGTTGGCAAGCATCACATCGTACCAATATATGAGCGATAAGATGCACATTGACAACGACTTTCTGCCTGAGTACTACTTTACGCTCGAACAACGCAAGCAGCAACATCAGATAGCCGAAGATTTTATTTTGCGTTCGAAGGAGGAGGGTGTCTATCGTTGGTTGGCCGGCGTCTATGGCTTCTTCAAGAGGGAGAAGATGCAGGCTCCTGTAACCTTTGGCCCGACAGGAATCGAGAAATTGATACTCGACAATATAAACGCCTATGCGCCATTCGACGGCGAGTATCGTTGGGGCGATGGTGAGGGCAACTATGACGATGAACTCTTGCTCGACAGCCGATTCACCTCCCACAACAGTGGTGTGGCGGCATATCATCGCAGCGAGGTACACCTGGGCCGCTGGCGTTTGGCTTTGGGGTTGCGATTGGACTACGAGTTGGTGCAGATGCTCTACAATACCTCGACCTCGACCTACTACACGGCCATTCCGAGCGATATGACCCAACCGGCGACGACCGTTCCGATGAATATCGCCAATAGCGATCTGCTGTCGAGGGGATTTTTCGAGTTCTTACCGTCGTTCTCTGCCTCGGTAGATTTGGATGCGGCGGGCCGAAATATGCTCTATCTCTCTGCGTCGAAGGGCTACAAGGCGGGAGGTTTCAATACACAGATGTTCTCGGAGGTGCTCCAACGCCAACTCAAACAGAAGATGGGTCTGTCGCAGGAGATTGATGTGGACAAATTGTGCGCCTACGACCCTGAGCATAGCTACAATTTGGAGTTGGGAGGTCACTTTGGCACTAATGACGGCAAGTTTACGGCCGATGCATCGTTGTTCTATATAGAGTGTGTCGATCAGCAGATTACAATCTTCCCCGACGAGAATAGCACGGGAAGAATGATGACCAATGCGGGTCGCACTCGCTCCTTTGGAGCGGAGCTCTCGGCTACGGCACGATTGGCAAAAACGCTGGTGTTGAGTGGCTCGTACGGTTACACAAATGCCAAATTTAGAGAATTTGTGTCGGGAGGAGCTAATTATGCAGGTAATTTTATACCATATGCACCGAAAAATTCGTTATCTTTGCGCCTGATGCAGACCGTTCCATTCCACACACAGTGGATCGACCGTATGGTTTTGAGTGCTGGAGTTACAGGTGCAGGTCGCATCTATTGGAACGAGGCGAACGATGTGTCGCAGCCGTTTTATGCACTGTTGGAGGCATCGGTGCGTTTCGAGGGCGAGAAGTGGGCAGTGGATGTGTGGTGTAAGAATGCCACCAACACAAAGTACAATGTCTTCTACTTTGAGTCGATGGGTAATCGCTTCCTGCAGCGAGGAAAGCCTATGACGGGTGGCGTGCGAATAATGGTTAATATATTGTAACGAGATATGAAAAAAGTTTTGATTTTGGCGTGTGGCGCACTTCTCTTTGCCACATCGTGTTTGTCAGGTGGTGGCTCGGCCGGCACCTCGGCAGCTGACTATTCCGGATACCTCACTGTAAGCGAGATTGAGAGTGGAGAGGTTACATATTCGGACGATAAAGCGAAAGTTACGGTTGCTATTCCGAATATCATCGAGCCAAAGTTCGATATTATATTCAACGATATAAAGTTCGCCACAATGATGCCTAAGTTGAACATTGAGTTCGAGGGGCTTCCTTTCGTGACGACCGTTTCGGAAGATGAAACAACGCTCAACTACATCTTCAATGTCAAGGGTGTGGTTCCAACTATCGGAGATGTTCCATACGAGAAGTACAAGGTTGATAGCATCAAGGGTTGTATTGGTCGCCCTGTAACCATCGAGTTCTGGATGTCGTCGAAGGATCAGATGGTGCATTTCACCACCGCAAAAGAGGA
>JAGBRY010000040.1 GCA_017632115.1 Alistipes sp.
TAGTGAGTTGTTAGTAGTGAGTAGTTAGTAGTTTTAATTCTCTAACGACCCTAACGACTCTAAACACTTTGCTCACCACAAGCAACAACACAAAGGATACAACAAACAAAAAGAATATAAATAAACACAAAAGACAATGAACAATCTTAATCTTATCAGCAATTTTGCCTAGTTCAAGGAGTTGAAGAACATCGACAAAGCAACAATGATTGGCGTATTGGAGGATGTATTCCGCCACGCATTGCAGAAGCAGTACGGAACTGACGAGAATTTCGACATCATCATCAACGACGACAAGGGCGATCTCGAGATCTGGCGCAACCGTGAGGTTGTAGCAGACGAGGATTTCGAGGATGCAGTATCGCAGATTTCACTCTCGGAGATGCAGAAGATTGACGACTCGTTCGAGGTGGGCGATGAGTACACCGACGAGATTCCGTTCTCGGCATTCGGCCGTCGTGCCGTATTGTCGTTGCGTCAGAACCTCGCTTCACGCATCCTCGACTTGGAGAATGCAGGTATCTTCGAGGACTACACTTCGAAGGTTGGCGAGTTGATTTCGGGCGAGGTATATCAGGTTTGGAAGCGTGATATGATGATCCTCGACGAGGATGAGAACGAGTTGGTAATGCCTAAGATCGAGCAGATTCCTAACGACTTCTACCGCAAGGGCGACACCATCAAGGCTATCATCAAGAGCGTGGAGATGGTAAACAACAAGCCACGAGTAATCCTCTCTCGTACTGCAAATCTCTTCCTCGAGAAGTTGTTCGAGCAGGAGGTTCCTGAGATCAACGATGGTCTTATCACCATCAAGAAGATTGCCCGTATCCCTGGTGAGCGTGCAAAGGTTGCAGTTGAGTCATACGACGACCGTGTAGACCCTGTAGGTGCTTGCGTAGGTGTTAAGGGTGCTCGTATCTACACCATCGTTAAGGAGTTGCGCAACGAGAATATCGATGTTATCCAGTACACCTCGAACACTTCGTTGCTTATTCAGCGTGCATTGGCTCCGGCAAAGGTTTCGTCGATCACCGTTGACGAGGAGAAGAATACCGCACAGGTATACCTCCAGCCTGATCAGGTTTCGCTCGCTATCGGTAAGGGTGGTTTGAACATCCGTCTTGCAAAGCTTCTCACAGGCTTCGATATCGATGTATTCCGTGAGTTGGACGAGGAGGATGTTGCACTCACCGAGTTCTCGGACGAGATCGAGGGTTGGATTATCGACACTCTCCACAACATGGGTTGCGACACCGCAAAGAGCGTACTCGAGATGAGCGCAGAGGTTTTGGCAAAGCGTGCTGACCTCGAGATCGAGCAGGCCGAGAAGATCATCGAGATCTTGAAGGCCGAGTTCGAGGAGTAATTCTCTCCAGACGAAAAGCTAATGGCTAACGGCTAAAAGCTAATAGCCCCAAATAATTGTTGAATAAGTAAAGAAAAGATATAATGGGAAACGAAAAGAAGTTACGCCTCATACGAGTTGCAAAGGAGTTTAATGTTGGTTTGAGCACCATCACCGACTTCTTGCACCGTAAGGGCATCGAGGTAGACTCGTCGCCAAACGCACCGATTGACACCGACACCTACGCCATTTTGGAGAAGGAGTTCGGCAAAAATCGCCCAAGCGGCAACGAGCTCGACTCGGTACGAGAGAAGATAAACAAGAAGACATCGGTAAGCATAGAGCCTGAGGCAAAGCCAAAGGAGGAGAAGCGCAGCATCGAGATCAAGGACGAGGTTGTACAGCCTAAGATCCTTGGCAAGATCGACCTCGAGCCTAAGAAGAAGGAGGAGGCCGCACCTGCACCTAAGGCTGAGCCTGTAGTGGAGGCTCCAAAAGCCGAGGTGAAGGTTGAGGTAAAGGTTGAGGCTCCGAAGGAGGAGGTTAAGCCTGTACCGGCACCAAAGGCTGAGCCTATCGTTGTAGAGGAGCCTAAGGAGGAGCCAAAGAAGAGTGAGGTATTCCGTGCAACAGAGGCCCCTACCCTTGCAGGTCCGCAGATTCTCGGAACAATGGATGTTTCGGGTATGGTAGCGGGTGGCAAGCGTCACCGCAAGCGCTTGGAGAAGGCAAAGGTTGATATCTCGAAGCAGCAGAACAACGCTCCTAAGGGTGGCAACAACCAGCAGAACGACAAGAATAACAAGTTCAACAACAATAAGCAGCAGAACAACCAGAACCAGCAGCAGAACCAGGGCGGTGGCAAGAAGAACAAGCAGAAGCCACAGCCAAAGCATGTAGTTCGCCCAGAGGTGAGCGACGAGGAGGTTTCGAAGCAGGTAAAGGATACCTTGGCTCGTTTGACAGCCAAGGGCGCAAAGAACAAGGGCGCAAAGTACCGTCGTGAGAAGCGTGAGGAGGTGCGTGAGCGCATGAATGAGGCTTTCGAACAGGAGGCAGCAGAGAAGAAGGTCCTCAAGGTTACAGAGTTCGTAACCGTAAGTGAGGTGGCTACAATGATGAATGTGTCGCCTATGGAGGTTATCTCGGCTTGTATGAACCTCGGTTTGATGGTGTCGATAAACCAGCGTCTTGACGCTGAGGCCTTGGTTGTGGTAGCTGAGGAGTTCGGCTTCACCACCGAGTTCGTATCGGCAGAGATCCAGGAGGCTATCAACGATGACGATGTAGATACTGCAGAGGATTTGCTCCCACGCCCACCAATCGTAACCGTAATGGGTCATGTCGACCACGGTAAGACATCGTTGCTCGACAACATTCGTAAGACAAATGTTACCGCTGGCGAGGCCGGAGGTATCACCCAGCACATCGGTGCATACTCGGTGAACCTTAATGGTCAGAAGATCACCTTCCTCGATACTCCGGGTCACGAGGCATTTACCGCAATGCGTGCCCGTGGTGCGAAGATTACCGATGTTGCTATTATCATCGTTGCGGCAGATGACCGTGTGATGCCACAGACCGTGGAGGCTATCAACCACGCACAGGCTGCAGGTGTACCAATGGTATTCGCCATCAACAAGATCGATAAGCCACAGGCTAATGCCGACCAGATTAAGGAGCAGCTCGCTCAGATGAATCTCCTCGTGGAGGATTGGGGTGGTAAGTACCAGAGCCAGGATGTATCGGCTAAGCAGGGACTCAACCTCGACAAGTTGCTCGAGAAGGTATTGCTCGAGGCCGAGATGCTCGAGTTGAAGGCCAACCCTAACAAGAAGGCTAAGGGTACCGTAATCGAGTCTACTTTGGACAAGGGTCGTGGCTATGTTTCGACCGTACTCGTTCAGGAGGGTACACTCCGTGTTGGTGATGTTATCCTCTCGGGTATCTACACCGGCCGTGTTAAGGCTATGTTCGATGAGAATGGTAACAAGGTAAAGGAGGCCGGTCCTTCGACACCTGTTCAGTTGCTCGGATTGAATGGTGCTCCTCAGGCGGGAGATTCGATAAATGTGATGGAGGATGACCGCTCGGCTCGTGAAATTGCCAACAAGCGTGAGCAGTTGCAGCGTATGCAGGGTATCATGACTCAGAAGCATGTGACACTCGACGAGATTGGTCGTCGTATTGCAATCGGCTCGTTCAAGGAGTTGAATATCATCGTTAAGGGTGATGTTGACGGTTCGGTCGAGGCTATGTCGGGTTCGCTCATCAAACTCTCGAAGGAGAGCGTTCAGGTGAATGTTATCCACGCTGCCGTAGGTCAGATCTCGGAGAGCGATGTATTGCTCGCTGCAGCATCGAACGCCATCATCGTAGGTTTCCAGGTGCGTCCATCGGCTTCGGCTCGCAAGGTTGCCGAGCAGGAGGAGATCGAGATCCGTCTCTACTCTATCATCTACGACGCTATCAACGATATCAAGGATGCAATCGAGGGTATGTTGGAGCCTGTGATGAAGGAGGAGATTGTCTGCTCGATCGAGGTTCTCGAGACCTTCCGCATCTCGAAGGTGGGAACTATCGCCGGAGGTGTTGTGCGTGAGGGTAAGATTACCCGCCACACCCCTATCCGTGTAATCCGTGACGGTATCGTTATCCACACAGGTCGTCTTGGCTCGTTGAAGCGATTCAAGGACGATGTAAAGGAGGTAACCTCAGGTATGGATTGCGGTTTGAACATCGAGTCGTACAACGATATCAAGATTGGCGATATCATCGAGGGATACGAGCAGGTTGAGGTTAAGCGCAAGTAAACTAAAAGCGGAAAACTGAAAACTGAAATTCCCTATATTCAAAATCGAAGATGGTGGTGGAAATTTTGTGCGTTACGCAGTAGCGAAAAGCGCAGCATACTAAATCGTATGTGAGCATTTGCGCTGCAAGTAAGGTGCGAAATTTACCCGCCAGAACGATTTTCAAGCAAAGAGTAAAACCCTAAAACTAATAAAATTATGGCTATTAAATTTGTTACTCCAGAGGAGGCCGTTAAGGCAATTAAGTCGGGTGACCATATTCACCTTTCGTCGGTTGCTTCGGCACCGCAGTGTTTGATTAAGGCTATGTGCGAGAGAGGTCGTGCTGGCGAGTTGAAGGATGTTCACATCCACCACCTCCACACCGAGGGCCCTGCACCATACGCTGATGCAGAGTTCGAGGGCGTATTCCAGCTCGATTCGTTCTTCGTGGGCGGCAATGTTCGTAAGACCACACAGGCCGGTTTTGCAGACTATATTCCAATCTTCTTGAGCGAGACACAGAAGTTGTATCGTTCGGGTGCAGTGCCTTGCAATGTGGCTATGATTCAGGTTTCGACCCCTGACAAGCACGGCTATGTTTCGCTCGGTACTTCGGTAGATGCCACCCTCGCAGCTGTTGAGTGTGCAGATACCGTAATCGCTGTTATCAACAAGTATGTTCCTCGTGCTTGGGGTGATGCTATGATTCACTCGTCGAAGATCGATATCTTCGTTCAGGATGACCAGCCACTCGAGGAGGCTCACTTCTCGGAGCCAAACGAGACCGAGGTTAAAATTGGTAACCTCTGCGCAGGTCTTATCGAGGATGGTGCAACCTTGCAGATGGGTATCGGCGCTATTCCTAACGCCGTACTCGCACAGCTCGGCAACCACAAGAACCTCGGTATCCACACCGAGATGTTCGCTGATGGCGTTCTCCCACTCGTTGAGAAGGGCGTAATCAACGGCGAGGCAAAGAATATCGACAAGGGTAAGATGGTTTCGACCTTCTTGATGGGTTCGCAGAAGGTTTACGACTTTATCGACGATAACCCAAGCGTGTTGATGATGGATGTAGGCTACACCAACGACCCATTTATCATCGCAAAGAACGACCGTGTAACCGCTATCAACTCGGCATTGCAGGTTGACCTTACAGGTCAGGTTTGCGCTGACTCACTCGGTCGCAAGTTCTACTCGGGCGTAGGTGGTCAGATCGACTTCATCTATGGTGCATCGTTGTCGAAGGGCGGTAAGGCTATCATCGCTATGCCTTCAATCACCAACAAGGGTGTATCGAAGATTTCGGATGTCTTGACCGAGGGTGCAGGCGTTGTTACTACCCGTAACCACATCCACTGGTTCGTAACCGAGAATGGTGCTGTTGATTTGTATGGTAAGAGCTTGCAGGAGCGTGCTCGCCTCATCATTTCGGTAGCTCACCCATCGGCTCAGGAGGCTCTCGACGAGGCAGCGTTCAACCGCTACGGAAGTCATCACCACTATATTAAAAGCTATATGAAGAAATAAACGATTTCTTCATATAATCACAAAGGCTTCCTTCGGGGAGCCTTTGTTGCTTTTAATATAGTGGTGTAGACACCACCTTTTGTGTTACCCACCCCCTAAATCCCCCTCCTGTGAGGGGGACTTATTTTTGACACTGCTAATAGGGGATTATAGGATTTGATGGGAGCGCACCTGCGGTGCTTGATAGGATTTGATAGGAAGTCCTATTCTATTCTATCCTATCTAATCCTATCGAGGACAGAAGTCCGAATCCTATCTTATCCTTTGCCATTAAATGCCATTTTTGGCGCCTCCCTCTTGCTCAATCAAAAATAAATTTCTAAATTTGTGAGAGTAGTTTCGTCTATAATAACAACTTAATACTATGGCAAACCAAATATATTGCAAGCATTGCGGTAAGCTAATTGATGCCGATTCTTCATTTTGTATGCACTGTGGTGGTGCAATACAAGATAGTAGAAAAAGTGAATCGTTCATTCGGGTTATTGATACATCCGATACAAAAAAGGTAGAGAGTCTCGTTGACCTTATAAAGTGGATTATAAATCTCAAATTTATTAACTTCATAAAACAAAATTGGAAGAGGATTCTAATCTTTATTATTGGTATTGCAATTGCTGTCTTGTTGGTTTGGCTCGGAATCGACAAGCTTAAAAGTAATCGTGCAATGCTTATCATTCCTGCAATTCTATTGATCATTTTGACATTATATTTAAGTTGTGGTAAATCCATTAAATTCTTGCTACCTTCAAGTATATTGTTACTTTTTGTGTATGGAACATATATATATGATGACTATAAAAATATATATGGTCAAGATACCACATTCTTCGATACAGTAAAGAGAGAATTCTATTGGATTACAGCCAATTATACAATTCCAGATCACGCAACTTCGATTGGAGATTATGCATTCTCAGATTGCACCTCGCTGGTAAGTATTACAATTCCCGATAGAGTTACTTCGATTGGAGATTTTACATTCTATAATTGCACCTCGCTGACAAGTGTATATTGCAAGGCTACAACGCCACCATGGGAAGGTTATAACATGTTTTCGTATTACAATTGTGGATTTTTTTATACGACTATCGGTTGTAAGATTTATGTACCTCGCAATTCGGTAAAGGCATATAAGTCAGCGGAGTATTGGAAGTGGTATGCAGGCGATATCGTCGGCTATGACTTTTAGTTATACCTTTGAGTACACTAAACCAAGGGGTATATGGACAAGAAGTAATTCTTGGTTATGCTTTCTTATATGCAAGGCTTTCTCTTCGGGGAAAGCCTTCTTTTTTACCCCTTAATATAGTGATGATGACTCGTGTGTTACCCACCCCCTAAATCCCCCGCCTGTGCGGGGGACTTATTTTTGCTACGCTCCAATAAGCACCGTCATTGCGAGGAACGAAGTGACGTGGCAATCTCCCATATTGCAATTAAAATAAAAAAGAGGAAGATTGCCACACTCGTTGCACTCGTTCGCAATGACGATTTATTTTTTTTGCTCAATCAAAAATAAATTTCTAAATTTGTAGTGCAATCCTCGGATTGCGGACATATTATTAGTGAAAGTGTTTCGCTAATCCTTATTGAGAAATCTGGTAAATTTCAAATGTATCGAGGATAACGAATACTTACATCACTTGTATTGGTGTGATATATGGCACTCTCTGTGCTAACTCCATACCATACAGGTGTGGAGTATAGTTTATTTGATACAAGGTTTACCAGAGCCTCTCAATAGATAGACGAACATCTCCACACTTTCTTTTTTTATAATCACCGCATAGGAGATGCTACGGTACAAAACTTTTATTATGAAAAGGTTTTTACATTTTTTTATAGCCGCTGTAATAAGCTGCTGCTTTGGTATTTCGTGTGAGAAAAATGAGATGGGTGATAAATCCAAAATTGGAAGCATGGAGGATCTATTGGGAACTTACCATGTAACCGTAGAAGACTATGTTATATGGGGCGGAGATTCAGGAACAATACACGATAAAGGAACAATCACAATTACCCGAATAGACAAAAATAGAGTTCAATTAAGGGGTTTAATATCAACCAAAGGAACACTTGTTGATGGCAAACTCTATTTGGATTCAACAACTAATACAGACAGCTATGGTTATATAACAAGAACATATGACAGTGCACTATTTGGTGGAGGCATTTTGACGATATTTTCCTATGCGACAGGTCAATTGGCCTCAACTCCAAATGGTACTCGATACCCTTATAAGAGCAGTTGCTATTTTGAGGGAAGAAAAATAGAATAATATATTTAGTTATACCTTAGAGTACAATATATCAAAAGCTATATGAAGAAATAGGGATTTCTTCATATAATCACAAAGCCTTCCCGTTTGGGAAGGCTTTGTTGCTTTTATAAGGATTATAGGGAGCATCTCTCTACTCTCTACTTATTGCTTTTGCAAGCGAGTTGTGCCACTCGGGGATAGTGATGGCGAAGGTTGAAACGAATTTGCCCTTATCAAGCACCGAGTAACGGGGGCGGCGAGCCTTTGTCGGGAACTCCTCGGTGGTGCAAGGGATTACCTTGCAGCTGCTGCCGCTCAATCGGGCAATCTCGCAGGCGAAGTCGTACCACGAGCACGCACCCTCGTTCGAGTAGTGGTAGGTGCCCAATTTATCCAACTGCTCACTATTTATAATATAGGTGATAGCCGCAGCCAAGTCGCCAGCATAGGTCGGTGTGCCAATCTGGTCGGCAACAACCCTCACCTCCGAGCGTGTAGCCATAAGCGACTGCATAGTCTTGACAAAGTTATTTCCAAACTCGGAATAGAGCCACGAGGTGCGCAGAATAATGCTCTTGCAACCCGACTCCGCAACCGCCATCTCTCCGGCCAACTTAGTGCGGCCATAGGCGTTTATCGGTGCGGGAGCGCACTCCTCAATGTATGGCGTATCGCCCTCGCCCGAGAAGATATAGTCGGTAGAGATATGCACAAGTGTAGCATCGTAGCGTTTGCACGCATCCGCCAAGAGAGCCACAGCCTGATGATTTATCTTGTCGGCTTGCACCTCATCATCCTCCGCCCGTTCAACCGCAGTATAGGCAGCGCAATTGACCACCACATTGGGGCGCTCACATCGGAAAAACTCCTCAACAGCCTCGGCTGAGGTTATATCCAACTCCTCGACATCGGTAAAGATGTAACGATGCGGGCTCTCGGCCGTCGCCAAGCGCAGAGAGCAGCCCAACTGCCCATTTCCACCGGTTACCAATATCGTCATAGCTATTCGAACAATGTTTTGCACTCGGCAAGCGATGTGTGTTTCTGGTCCTTTGCCGAGAGGATTACTTTGTCGGTAGGTATCTGCCAATCTATAGCGAGGTCGGCATCGTTCCAGGCGATTGCGCCCTCGCTCTCGGGAGCGTAGTAGTTGTCGCACTTGTACTCCACTACCGCCTCCTCGCTCAACACCGAGTAGCCGTGTGCAAAGCCGTGCGGAATAAATATCTGGCGATGATTCTCGTCGGAGAGTTCCACGGCAACATACTTGCCAAAGGTTGGCGACGAACGGCGAATATCGACCGCTACATCCAGGATACGGCCCTTTGCCACACGCACCAACTTGCTCTGTGCGTGAGGTGGCAGCTGAAAGTGCAGACCTCGCACCACGCCATACGACGATTTAACCTCGTTGCTCTGCACGAAGTGGCACTCACCCACCTCGGCCAAGAATTCACGCTCGGAGAATGACTCGAAGAAGTAACCTCGTTCATCCTCGAACACTCGTGGCTCTATTATAACCACACCCTCGATATCTCTCTTTATTATATTCATCATTTTACAATCTCTCCAAGTTTTCTGCCTTAATGCCCGACACCGCCACTGCAATAACACCATCTATGGCTACAACAAAGCGTTTCGAGCGTTTGCCCTCAATCTTCACAAGGCTACCTTCGCACCCTTTGAATGCACCACCCGTGACACGAACACGCTCACCGACCTCGAAGTGGGCCTCCTCGCCCGAGAAGAGTTCGCTCTTATCGTCCATCTCATTGCAGACGGCCATAAACTGCTGCATCTGCTCGACAGGTACCTCGACAGGCACATTCTTACCCTCGGCCGGACGAGTGATATAGTGAAGGTAGGATATTCGGCTCTTGGCCTCCTGAATAACCTCTCGCTCGGCAAGCACGAAGATCAAATCTCGCACTACGGGAATCATATCGGTCTTGATGCGACGACCGAGTTTGACGGTGCGCTTGCGCATAGGCACAAAGTTCTCGATCTTCTCCATATCGAGCAACCTCTGCGCCATAAGGTTACGACCATAGGTCGCACGCATAGCAAACCATCTCTTCTCCGTTTCGCACAACTCCATAACGCAAAGATAAGAAAAATTCCTACTTAAACACAATAAAATCCCGTTTTTCGGTAGAAAAACGAAATGCACAACCACTCTTTACAGCAGTCGGAGCAGAATTATTCTGCGACCAAGCCCCCTCCTCGGAGGGGGTTGGGGGTGGGTAGAGTTGTAAATGCGGTGGCACACCGCAAGAAAGTCCCCGACCTAAATCGAAGACTTGACTTTATTGGTATGTAGTTTACTTAAATGAAATTATATCCTCCACGCCATACTCTTTATAGTGGGCTGCCAACTCGTCATTTCTGTCGGACAAAATCAGCATCTTGTCGCCCAGGTGCAACTCGGCATTTCCCTTCGGCACGAAGTAGTCGCCATCACGACACACCATAACGACCAGCGTATTGTCGGGCAGAGCTACCCTATTAAGGGTTTTTCCCGCCGAGAGCATCTGCTCCGTTACGGCAATCTCGGTAAAGGCCGACTTAACCTTATCCTGCAAGGCGCTCTCGAACTTACTCTCCTTCTCGGTATAGGCCAAGCCAAACAACTCGGCCATACTGCTGACCGTAGTACCCTGCACCACAAGCGAGAGGATAGTCATAATAAAGACCACATTGAAGATAATCTCTGCGCCCTCTATCTTTGCTACCCACGGATAGGTAGCAAAGATGATAGGTACTGCGCCTCGCAGACCAACCCACGAGATGTAGCCACGAGCCTTTTTCGAGAGTCGGCGGAATGGCGAGAGTGCCAAAAGTACCGCCACGGGGCGTGCCACAAACATCAGAAATGCTCCCGAGGCAACACCCAAAAGGATAATCTGCGGTTTCAAGGCATCTTCGAGCGTAACCAACAGACCGAGCATAAGGAACATAATAATCTGGAACAGCCAGGTGATTCCGTAGAAGAAGGTGGTTACGGTACGCTTGTTTACGAGCTTATTATTACCCACGATAAGGCCGGCAATATAGACCGCCAAGTAGCCGTTACCCTTGATTAGCGAGGTAAACGAGAAGGTGAAGAATACACACGCCAGCAACAACACCGAGTAGAGCGAGGCGTTGTTGATATCTATCTTGTTGATAATCCATACCGAAGCACGACCAAAGAGGTAGCCAACCAGAGCACCTACCGCCATCTGCACCACCAACATAAGCACTGCACCTCCGGCGCTAATCTCGCTACCATCGCCTCCGAGCA
>JAGBRY010000041.1 GCA_017632115.1 Alistipes sp.
CCTATAACCCATATAATCCCCATCACCCCTAAAAAAGAAAGAACAACGATAACAAAACAATAAAAAATTTACAACATTATGTTTTTAGATGAACGAGTATTTCAGGAGGGTTTGACCTTCGACGATGTATTGCTTATGCCGGCATACTCGGAGGTTCTCCCACGAGAGGTTAGCACCAAGAGTCGCTTCTCTCGCAACATTACACTCAACATCCCAATCGTTTCGGCTGCGATGGATACCGTAACCGAGGCTCCAATGGCTATTGCCATTGCACGAGAGGGTGGTATCGGTGTAATTCACAAGAATATGTCTATTGCCGAGCAGGCAGCACAGGTGCGTCGTGTAAAGCGTGCCGAGAATGGTATGATTGACGACCCTGTAACCATCGCTCGTGAGAACACCGTAGGCGATGCGCTCGAGATGATGCGTGAGAACAAAATTGGTGGTATTCCTGTAGTTGACGAGAATCGTTACCTCGTAGGTATCGTAACCAACCGTGACCTCCGCTTCCAGAAGGATATGAGCCGTAAAATTGCAGAGGTTATGACTTCGGAGAACTTGGTGACCATCACCGAGGGTGAGAATACCGATGTTGCAGAGGTATTGCTCTCGAACAAGATTGAGAAGTTGCCTGTAATCGACAAGGAGGGTCACCTCGTAGGCCTTATCACCTACAAGGACTTGACCAAGGCTCAGGATCACCCTAACGCTTGCAAGGATACAAAGGGCCGCCTTCGTGTTGCTGCAGGTATCGGTATCACACCAGACGCAATGGATCGTGTTGCAGCACTCGTAGCTGAGAGCGTTGACGCTGTAGTTCTCGACTCGGCACACGGCCACACCAAGGGCGTTGTAGGTTTGTTGAAGAAGATTAAGGAGGTATATCCAAACCTCGATGTAGTGGTAGGAAACATCGCAACCGCAGAGGCTGCACGCTACCTTATCGAGAATGGTGCAGACGGTATCAAGGTAGGTATCGGCCCGGGCTCGAT
This sequence comes from Alistipes sp., assembly GCA_017632115.1. Lineage (GTDB taxonomy): Bacteria > Bacteroidota > Bacteroidia > Bacteroidales > Rikenellaceae > Alistipes. The sequence goes on from JAGBRY010000041.1 coordinate 993, forward strand.
TTGTACTACCCGTATCATCGCAGGTGTAGGCGTTCCACAGTTGACCGCTATCTTCGACTGCGCTAAGGAGGCACAGGGTAGTGGCGTAGGCGTTATTGCTGACGGTGGTTTGCGCTACTCGGGCGATATCGTGAAGGCACTCTCGGCAGGTGGTACTTGCGTGATGTGTGGTTCGATGTTCGCAGGTACCGAGGAGTCGCCAGGCGAGACTATTATCTACAACGGTCGTAAGTTCAAGACCTACCGTGGTATGGGCTCTATCGACGCAATGAAGGCAGGTTCGAAGGATCGCTACTTCCAGGATGGCGAGGCTAACGCAATGAAGCTCGTTCCGGAGGGTATCGTAGGTCGTGTACCATTCAAGGGTTCGTTGGCAGAGACCGTATATCAGCTTGTTGGCGGTATCCGTGCAGGTATGGGTTACTGCGGTGCTCGTTCGATTGAGGAGTTGCAGAAGGCACGATTTGTGCGAATCACCTCGGCAGCGGTAGTGGAGAACCACCCACACGACATCACCATCACCCGTGAGACACCAAACTACTCTCGAGGAGAGTAATTGAGAATTGAGAATTGAGAATTGAGAATTAAGAATTGAAAATTATGAAACAAGACATGATAGTTATACTGGATCTCGGTAGTCACGAGAATACAGTAGTTGCTCGAGCAATTCGTGCTTTGGGCGTATATAGCGAGATTTATCCGCACGACATCACTGCAAAGGAGTTGCAGGCATTGCCAAATGTTAAGGGTATCATCATCAACGGTGGCCCTAACCACATCATCGACGGCGTTGCTATCGATGTATTGCCAGAGATTTACGAGGCTGGTTTCCCTGTAATGGCTGCAGGTTGGGAGAACGCAAAGTGCGAGGTTAAGTTGGCACAGTTCACCGACGACTTGGAGGCTATCAAGGAGGCTGTAAAGGGCTTTGTATTCGACACTTGCAAGGCTGAGGCTAACTGGAATATGACCAACTTCGTGGCTGACCAGGTGGAGCTTATCCGCCAGCAGGTAGGCGACAAGAAGGTGTTGCTCGCATTGTCGGGTGGAGTAGACTCGTCGGTTGTAGCAGCCCTCTTGTTGAAGGCTATCGGCAACAACCTCGTATGCGTGCATGTTAACCACGGCTTGATGCGTAAGGGCGAGTCGGAGGATGTAGTAAAGATCGTCGGTGAGCAGCTGTGCGCTAACCTCG
>JAGBRY010000042.1 GCA_017632115.1 Alistipes sp.
ATCGCCACCACACGCCTCGCATCGGATAGTCGAACAACGAGTAGTGAACGGTGAGCATAAAGCCCAAAGTGAGGGCGTAGATAGCGAGATATGCGAGAGTGCGACCAATGGTTATAGCCAATGGCGACCTCGACGGATAGCGCAGACCTCGCTCTCGGCGTGTTGCCGAGACCATACCGATACCTATCAGTGCGGTCTGCTGCACTATCAGCAAAATTATCGCCGGCATAACAAAAATACCGTAACCAAGCGAGGGGTTGAAGAGGTTGCGCTGCTCGTAGATTATGGGTGGAGAGTAGGCTCCGTTGCGCCCAGAGATAATCTCATCGTTCATCTGCCCGATGGATGCGACTGCACCCTCAACAACCTCTCGATAGGCCAAGAAATAGCTCGCATCGCCAAGTATCGCCACCCCGGCCTGCTCACCCGATAGAATGCTCCTTTCGAGGTCAGGCGAGATAGCAACTACTCCCCATATTTTGCGCTCGGCAAGCAGACGCTTCGCCTCCTCCATATCGACTACCTCGTGAGCAACCTGCACCTTTGGTGAAGCGTCGAGCATCTGCACTAGTTTACTGTTTATTGAACCCTGATTGCCACCGACAACTGCAATTGGCACCTCGTTCAAGAGCTCTCCGCCATATCCTAACGAGTAGGAGATACCATATATGAACAGAGCGAAGACCATAATCAGCACCACGCCCTCGTCGTGCCACACCCTGCGCCACTCATCTTTTATGATTGAAATCATAACTTTCCCCAACATCTACGATTAACCAACACCCTCTTCAACCTTCCGAGCACCAGTAACGGCAGCAGACAAAACAGCAACATTGCCGCCACTTTCGGCATCGAATACCACCACGCCGAACCTCGTACCGCCTGGTCGATATAGAGTTCCATGAAGTAGGAGTAGGGGAACAACATTGTGAAGGGTTGTACCCACCCTATCATAGCCATCGTAGGGAATGTAACGCCCGAAAAAGTGAATGCCAAGACCGAATATCCTCCACCGAGCGAGAGTGATAGACGGAACGAGGCTGTCAGTGCAACAACCGCCAATGCCACCGCATGATAGGCCACTATCAACGCCATGGCTCCCACTATCAGCACCACCCGGGAACCCCGCATCGGCACCCCAAAGAGTCCGAAGAGCAATATCCCTACAACCGCCGTCAACATCCACAGGATAAGCGTTGTTGGTGCAAGTTTTCCCATAATTCCTGCCAACAACGACCCATTTGCCGAGCGTAACCACTCGACCGATGTGGCGTAGCGCAACTCCGAGCCTACGGCATAGATTGTGGATAGCATCGAGGCGATAATCAGCACCATAATCCAAAAGCAGGGTCCAACATAGTAGGCGTAGTTGAGCCAGGGATTAAATAGGGCGTATGTCGTGAAGCCTATAGGCATCACCTGTGCCATAGCCTCATCGGGCATTACACCTTCCATCTCGACTCGTTGCAAAGCAACACCTACACCAAACGAAGCGACTGCCCTCTGCACCCCTTTCGAGGAGAGTGAGGCGGTCGATATATTCGTTCCAGAGTCGTAGTATACAACCGTCGCAGTCGCACCCGAAAGAACATCTCGGGTAAAGCCGTCCGCAATCTCCACCACGCCTACAACCTCGCCAGCAAGGAGCATAGAACGAGCCTCTGCCATATCGGCAACCTCCTCAACAAGCGCCGTTTCGTGCGTAGCACGGATCATCGACACCAGGCGACGGGAGAGGTGCGAGTTATCCTCATCGACCACTGCCACAGGTAACGATCCTACCACCTCTTGCGAGAAGAATACGGCAAAGAAGAGTATCACTCCAAGTGGCAGCCACATCGTCACCGAGCGATACTCCCCGTTTATGGCTATGCGTTCCCTCTCACGCCTTGCCGAGTTCATCACACCCGACCAAAACTGCTTCAAGGTCATCGCTCTTTGAGGTTTTCCAATTCGATAATAACGCTCATACCCGCACGCAACGGCACCTCGCTACTCAGAGGTTTCATCCAGACCTCGAAGGTACGGATATCGAAGTCGCCCCGAGCCGAGGTGGCACTCTGCGTGGCAAACTCCGCCTCCACCGAGATATGGACAACCTCAAATCCCACCCTCTTACCGAGCGCAGGCACCTCCGCCTCGAAACGACCACCTTTTACAATCTGCGGAAGGAGCGTTTCGGGGATATTGAACACCACCTTTGCGGTATCGTTTTCGGTGATTGTAACAACAGGATAGCCACTGCCGACAATCTCGCTTTCGTTTGCCACGACCGTAGCCACCACGCCATCGGTAGGTGCATAGACTAACCTATCTGCCAAATATCGCTCGACCTCCTCGACCACACTCTGAGCCTGACGCACCTGCGCAGCCGCAGCCTCCTTATCCTCCTTTGTTGCCCCCTCGACAGCCAGCATATATTGTGACCTGGCAGCCCTTTCGGTCGCCTTGGCCACCTCCAGCGAGGCGTATGCCTCATCCCTCTTTTGCGCAGGTACTACACCTTCGGCATAGAGTCGTTGCACTCGGGCATAGGTCTGGCGTGCAAGTTTAACTCCCACCTTCGCCTTCTGCCACATATCGTGAGCAGAGCGAATTATCGGACGGCGAGTTCCCGCCTTTGCCTTCTCGTCTATAGCCTTCGCACCGCTCAACATCGCCTCCACCTGCAAGAGTTTGGCGTCGAGTTCGGGGGTAGAAATCACATACAGGGTGTCGCCCTGCTTCACCGAGTCGCCCTCCTCGACAAAGACCTTCTCTATACGCCCCGCAATCTTCGATGCAAGACGCAAAGTACGACACTCGACAAAGCCCTGTACCGGAATCCTACTCTGTCGGCCCCAGCGATAGCCAATAAATACGATTATGGATATTAGAAGTAGTAGCACAACAATTAGCGATATATTTGTCTTTTTCATCTCTTTGATTAGGTTAAAAAAGTGATTGTGTCATCTTGCTATGGAGGTATTGCAGAAAAGCATCCGCCATACCCGAAGCTTCCAGCAGACGAGCCAAAGCGAGATCAAATTCGTAGGCGGTTTGCACTCGCTCCAACTTCGCACGAGAGAGGTTAAGTGTTGCATCGACCACATCGGTAGCCGTAGTCATACCTTCACGAAATGCGTTGCGTTTGGCTCGCAGAAACTCCTCGGCGAAACGCTCCGATCGCTCCACTGCCGCCACCGTCGCCAGAACTGACTGCACATTGTTGTATAGGCTCTCGATAAGTAGTTGCACATCCTGCTTGGCCTTATGCTCCAACGCCTCGACCCTACGCAGTTGCAGTCGTGCAGCCGAGGCTTTATACTCCTTGCGCAGACCGTCGAAGATGTTAAAATTCAGTCCTACACCCACCGCCATACGGGGAACAAGCGAGGATAGTTGGTGATTGCAGAATATCATCCCACCCATAGCGACAACCTCGGGGAATAGGTTGGCTTGTTGCAGTCGCATATTCATACGAGCCAACTCACGCACACTCTCAACCTCGCCAAGTTGCGGATTGTGGAGTTGTGCCATAGCCTGAAAATAGTCCAATGGCTCGATATTAGGCAGCAAAAATATCGGAGTTGAAGGTATTACCTCCTGCTCCTTGCCTAGCGTTGTTTGCAACGCCTGCTGTGCCGTTTCGAGATGCAGTTTTGCTCGTTCCAAATCTCGTTCCGCCTCAGCCAGACGAAACTCGGCATAGAGTCGCTCACTCTCCACCGCCATACCCTCCTTCTCGAGCAGATCCACATCGTGCAGATGTTGCCCAACGACCTCAACCGCCTCCTTGCGGATGGCCACCCCTCGCCTTGCCAGCTCCACTCCAAAATAGCGCTCAACAATCTCTACAAGCAGTGCACCTCGCACCTGACGACTCTGCTCGGCTGTGCGCTCCTCTTCGATTTTTGCCGCTTTGTTGGCTGTCCAAATTTTTCCTCCGGCAAATAGCGGCAACTCAACATCACCACCCAAGAAGGCGGTATTTCGGCGTTGCAAAGTATAGGAAAGATCCAAGCCCAACAACCCTAAGCCATCGCCAAGTATGGGCGAGAGTGAGGATAACATAGAATTGAAATCAATTTTGATATCTTTGTCGAGATGTGTATATGCGCCCTTGATCGACACCTTCGGCATAAAGAGTCCGATGGCAGCCTGGCGTTCACGGTGAGCCGCACGCTCGGCATACTCCGAAGCGACAATTGCGGGGTTGCGCTCCATGCCGAGCGAGAGCGCATCGTCGAAAGTAAGATAGGAGGGTTGTGCTGTTACGCCCACAACCACCGTCAACATCGAAAAAAGTATAAAAAGTACCCTCATCACTCTGCATTTTAAGGGATATTACCTCTCGACACAGAGCAATAATCATTCCCTATTCAGACAAAAAAGTGGCAACCTCATTCGAAGTTGCCACCGCCATGCATAATTCAAAGAGGGTTATTTCTTTAGGATTTTGCACATTTCGGGAATAATATAACGATAGAGATTTCAAGGCTTGCAAAACTTTTTAATGCGGAGCATACTTGGATGTATGTGAGCAATTAAAAAGTGAGCATAACGCAGAAATCGCATCGTTAGGTTATTTCTTTGAGTCCATCGAAGCTGCCTGCTGACGATACTTTATAATTTTATGAGCCTCACGAGATACCTTCTCGTCAACATCATACAACTTCTTCACCTGCAATGGTTCGATAACATCGGCAAAGAGAAGGATGTAGCGCTGCTTGACGGTAGAGGTGAGGATATTGTTAGCCAAACGGGCCGACACCACCTTCAATGCATTCTCGTTAGTAATCTGATCTTTCTTTATACGAGCCTCCTTATTCGAGCCTGTAACACGCTGTATCTCGCCACGATAGCGACGATAGATAGGCTCAAACTTTGCCAACTGCTCGTCATTGAGTTGCAACTCGGTCTTGAGCAACTCCAAGCGAGTCTGCATCAACTGCTCACGCTTCTCCTTGGCAGCAGCCTTCTGATCCTCTGTGAGTTGTGGTTTATCTTGTGCGAAGGCATCCTGCGCAAACATTGTAGCCAAGGCTACCAACAATACAAAAATCTTCTTCATAACTATCTGACATTAAAAAGTTTATAACGAACAATCCTCCTCGAGATAGTAGCATCTGTCTACGGCCAACTCTGTAATTAGCTCATCGGATGCGCACTGCATCTCTGCGATAAGCTCATCCATTGGCGAGAGCGGCTTGATAATCTCGTCGTAATACTTTACAAAACCTACTATACCTACAACGACAACCGCCGCTGCAGCCACAGCCGTAGCCCAACGCCACTGCACCTTGTGCGAGGTGCGTTCCGTAGGGTGAGCAGCCTCACGCACCGCCATCTTCGCACGGTACTTTGCACGCTCTATTGCCCCCTCCTCCACCTTGTAAGGCATCTGCTTCATCTCTTTCATACTCATTCCTCTATCTCAATAACACTAACCTGTTCCTTAATTTTTTTCACTGCGTAGTGGTAGTTTGTCTTCAGCGTCGAAACGCTATCGCCCGTAGCTTGCGAAATCTGCTCGAACGACAGTTCGTCGTAGTAACGCATATTGAAGACCAATCTCTGCTTGGTCGGCAAGGCCAAAATCGCTCGTTGCAACTTCACCACAATCTCGTCGGCCGATGGCTCTACCTCGTGCTCGAAGGTCGAGAGCAAGTCGCCTCGCAGCGAGTCGAGCGATGCGAATACCCACTTTTTTCGCTTTCGCAACACATTTATGGCTATATTGGTTGCAATCCTATACAACCACGCTGTCAAAGAGCTCTCGGTGTCGCCTCGGAAGTCGGCAATCGAGGTGTATGCCTTCGCAAAACTCTCCTGCAAAACATCCTCGGCATCTTCATGATTGACAACTATACGACGGATGTGCCAATAGAGCCTGTCACCATAGTGCTCAATCAGCCGATCGAATGCCTCGACCGCATTGCTCCTCACTTGAGCAACCAACTCTGCCGTATTCTCCTTCATATGTCCGAGTTCACTTATATAGATGCACCTTTTTACAAAAGGTTAAAACTCTGCGTTAACAAAATTAAGGATTTTTCTCTATTTTTTCAAGTGTCGACAAAAATTATCGCTTTTTTCCCGATTTACTCATTCATATTTATTAAAAAAAATGTATATTTGTAGCCGTGTAATTGTATACAAACAGACAATAAGTAATTTATATATAAATTTTCAACTAAAACTAAAACCTAAATCAAGATGAAAAATTTGACAAAAATTTTCATGGTGGCCGTAGCGATGTTCGCATTTGCGTGCGCTACAGACCCGATTGAGGAGTCGACTATCGGCGTTGGTGAGGGTAGCTCAACTTTTACCATCTCGTTGGAGGAGTCGAGAACTCAGCTTGGCGAGCGCAATGCCGACGGCAAGTATCCGCTCTATTGGAGCGAGGGCGATCAGATCGCTATCAACGGTGCAGCATCAACTGCATTGACCGAGGGTGGTCAGGCAGCTGCAACCTTCCAGTTCAACGCAGTTTTGAATGCTCCGTACAGCATTATCTACCCTGCAAGCGAGGGTGGCATTGTAAACTTCCTGGCTGAGCAGCCTTACACCGTTGGTACATTCGCTCCAGGCGCAGCACCAATGTACGGATATGCTGCAACTTCAAACGAGGCTATTCAGCTCAACCACCTCACAGGTATTCTCCGTTTGGCGGTTAAGGGTAATGGCGAGGCTCTCACAAGCGTTGTCTTCACTTCGGAGTTGGGCAAGATTGCCGGTCCTTTCACCGTGGATTGCACAAATGGTACTTTGGTAGCACAGGAGGGTGCTTCGAATGTTGTAACCTTGACCTTCGCTGAGCCATTGGTGCTCGGTGCAGAGGCTCAGTATCTCTATGTTGCAGTTCCTGCAGGTTCGTATGGCGCATATGCCGTTACTTTGCACACTGCCGCCGACAAGATGACCGTGAAATTTGATTCAACTGCAAAGCCTATCTTGGCGGGCATGGTTCGTGAGTTCAAGGAGTTGACCTACGAGGCTAATGATGTTGAAATCGAGAGCAGCGTATTCGAAATTGACAGCAAGGATGCCTTGATCGAGTTTGCATCGAAGATTGCCGGTGGCACTTTTGCACCTTACACCGCAGCTGCAGTTGTTGCAAATATCGATATGACAGGCTACAATTGGACTCCAATCGAGGGCTTCAACGGCTTTGCATTCGATGGTGGTAAGTCTTCGGGCTTTGCTATCAACGGCTTGAACGCTCCTCTCTTTGGCTCGACAAACTCAACCATCCAGAATGTTAATTTGACAAATGTAAACATTGCATCGAACGGTCGTTTGGTATTGGGTGCTGTGGCTTGTAAACTTGTTGCAGGCGAGGCACAGAGCCTTATCAGCAACTGCCATGTTTCGGGTAGCATCACTGTAAATAATACGGAGGTAGTCCCAGAAAATGCTAACAACTACTATGGTATAAATATCGCAGGTATCGTAGGTTTTATCGCAGGAGGTGCGGTTGATAACTGCGTAAACGAGGCAAATATCACTATTTCGCAACTTGGAAGTAGCGAATCGGCAAATGCTCTCCACCCTTGTATTGCAGGTATCGTAGGTGCAGCAAGTGTAACCGGCGACATTCTTTCGCCTATCACAAACTGCGTAAACGGTAGCCAGGGCGGTGTTACAGGAACTATCAAGTATCTCGACAACCACCCTAATCAGCTCTACATCCCTCAAATTGGAGGTATCGTAGGTTTGAGCAGTGCTTCGAATCTCACCGACATTAAGAACAACACCAACTACGCTCCTATCGAGTTCAATGCAAATGCTGCAGGTGCTGGAAATATCACCTACGACTCAACTTGTATTGGTGGTATCTTTGGCTACACAAGAGGTAATGTTGAGAACAACGAAAACCACGGAAAGATCTCGGTTTTGGGTGGAAATATCAAAGCCTTCTACCTCGGAGGTGTTGGAGGTGTTGGCGTTACTACATCATTCAAAAACAACCACAACCACAACAGCGATGGTATTTTGGTAGACTCGGATGTTAAATTCTTCTCATTGAATGTTGCAGGTGTTGTAGGTGGTATCAACGGTGGTGGCGGTACTATCGACGGTTGTACCAACAATGCTCCTGTCGTATCGAAGGCTTCGACCGCAACCGATATCACCGTTGGAACGTGGTACTATCGTGTATCGGGAGTTGTTACCTATACCAATGTGTCTATCCAGAACTGCGAGAACAAGGCAAATGGTGACATCACCGTTAGCGGAGATGTTATCGTAGCTCGTAATAGCGATCAGCCGGGTGTTGCAGTTTCGGGAGTTTCGGCTTACCACACAACTTCGGGAACCATTGTAAACCTCATCAACCGTGGCGACATCAATGTCAATACCAATATGTCGCTCCACAGCGGCCTCACCGATGTAAAGCACGGCAAGATTTGTATCGCAGGTGTAAATGGTTACAACACTCGTTCGATGCGTGACCTTCAAAACTATGGTAACATCACCATCGGTAACACCTCGAGCGACATCTCTATCGCAGGTAATGGTGTTCACATTGCAGGTTTGGTAACTGCAGCTTCGGGTTCACTCGGCGTAACAAACCTCACCAAGAATATCAACAAGGGTAATATCACTATCAACCGTGCTAAGTTGAACGGTAGAGCCATCAGCTCTGGCAATTCGTTCGCAGTTTCTATTGGTGGTCTTGGAGCTTACTACACAGGTTCGAGCTTTGCTAACTCGGAGAACGAGGGCGATATCACACTCAGCCAATACATTGCAGTCGGCGATGTTTACCTCTACCTTGGCGGTAATATCGGTTACACAACCAACGAGAATCTTGTGGTTAAGGGCTGCAAGAACATCGGAACAATTACCGTTTCGGATAAGATTACTAAGGCATTCTACTTCTATGCAGGAGGTCTTGTAGGAACTGCAACCAAAGCCATCACTTTCGATAACTGCCACAACGCTATGAAGGCTGGAGTTGAGAATGGTTTGGTAATTAAGGGTACTTGGGCTAATGCAACCGGTAGCAACTCTGTTCGTATCGGAGGTGTCATAGGTATACAGTCGGGTGGTGCAATAACCATGAAGAATGGTGTAACCAACAGCGCAAATATACACCTTACTGCGAAGTACCGTGACACAGGAGGTTTCTCAGTGGGTGGTATCGCAGGTGTATGTTCTGGCTCTGCACATACATTCACCGGACTTGTGCAGAATAGCGGTAATCTCTACTACGAAGGTGAGTGCCCAAGTGGAACATTCTGTATTGGTGGCTGTATGGGCCAGTTTGGTGCAAGCGCAACTAAGAGCATCGAGAAGTTGGTTAATACAGGTAACATCACTGCTGTTAAAACCGTTGCAAATAGCTTCCCAACCGGAACTAAGAATGGTATTATTGCAGGTATCGCAGCCTCTTGTAGCGGAAACTTGCCAAATGCGCAGAGCGTATGTACCATCACTGCGATCAATATGGAGGATACTCGAGACAGCAACTACAATGCCGTTGGTGCAATTATCGGCAGCCCATCCGCTACAATCCTCAGCAACTGCCACGCAGGAGGTAAAATTGTATTGGAGCAGGTTGAAGATGGCGCAGATGCAAGTGGCGATGGAGCAATCGTAGATACCCCAGGTGACTTGAGCGTATCGAACTATGCGGCATACCTCTCGGGTGATCACACCTTCACTTCGGCTGCTGCAAAGGCTCAGAATTGCGGTTACATCAGCGCAATCGATGCAACTCCACAGTTTGCAGAGTAATTAACAGAGTAGTTTAACGAAAAAATGTTGAAGATTATGAAAAAGACAGTTGTGAGCTATTCTGCTCCTGAGATTGATATTTTCGAGGTTGTAGCCGAGCGTGGCTACAGCGTGAGTGAGCCGGTTCCTGGTGGTGTCGGTTCGATGCTTCCTGGATTCGGAAGCGAGGAAGACGAACTCGTATACTAAAAGCAATTGCGGGGCCCAACGGGCTCCGCAATTTGCTTTCAACCTTTATTCCATACCGTCCATAACGAGCGCAAATAATTGAGCTATTTTTGTGCGATGCCAGGCGACGAGAGCGGAGCATAGTGGGCCTATGTGAGCATTTCGGCGTCCGACGCACTCGTGCAAAAAGAGCCACTTATTTGTGCTCGTTTTCCCATTCGAATGGTGCAAACACTGCTCCTTGACTGCGCCACGAAGGCTTACGCAACGCATAGATGATAAATGGCAGGATTATCACTATAAATGCACCGCCAAAGAGCACGGAGTACCAGACGGTTGTGCTACCCGTTGCAATCTGTGCAGGTGGAATAAAGCTCAGCACAAAAGCGAGGAGTGAGCCGAGGAAACCGATGCCCGAGATGATCCACATTGTGGTGTTTCCGCCAAGGCGGAATGGTCGCTCCTTGTTGCTACGGCGATAGCGCAAGACGATGGCAGAGGCAAACATCAGCATATACATCACAAGGTAGAGCAATGCCGTAAGCTGCGAAAGGATCTGATAGAACGACTGCACCGACGGCATAACCACAAACAGGAGCGCCAAGAGAGTTACAACGACACCCTGAATAAGCAGGATATTGCGCTGTACGCCATTGTTATTCTCCTTCTGAAGGAAAGGTGGAAGATAACCCGCCTTACCTACGGCAAAGATACCCTTCGATGGACCCGATACCCAGGTAAGCACACCAGCCAACACACCAAACATCAGCGCAATAGCCACTATAGGCGAAGCCCACGATATCTTGAAATAGGCCAGGTAATTATCGAAGCCGACAAGCAGCGACTGTGTAAGATTTACATCCTTGGCAGGAACGATAAAGCCAAGCGAGAAGGTTCCGAAGATGAAGATCAGAACAGTGACGAGCGCACCGAGCAGAATAGCCTTCGGATAGTTCTTGCGAGGGTTGTCGACCTCCATAACATGGACGCCCATCATCTCCATACCTGCATAGAAAAGGAATATACCACTTGCTAGGACAAGGTTGCTGAACTTCGAAAGGTCGGGGAAGAAGCCTTGCGACATATCCATATTGTTGTGGCCGCCAGTAGCAAGGTAGGCAATACCCATAACTATGAGCAGGCCGGCCGGGATAATCGTACCGATAAGACCTCCCCACTTGCTAATCTTTCCAACCCAATTCAAACCCTTCAATGCGATAAATGTTGCCACCCAATAGATTGCAAGCACCACGATAAGGGTGAATACCTTATTCGAGGCGAGAGCCATATCGTGCGACTGATCCATGCCGATAAAGGCTATAGACACTGCACCAAAGGTGAGCACCGTCGGATACCAGATAGTCGATTGAATCCACTGAATCCAAATCGCCAAAAAGCCCATTCGTGCACCCATAGCCTCGCCTACCCAGCGAAACACTCCACCCTGTTTATCGGAGTACATAGCCGCCAACTCGGCCGCTACGAGAGCCGTAGGAATAAGAAAAACTATCGCTGCAAAGAGATAGTAAAAGGCCGAAGATAGTCCGTAGACCGACTCCGCAGGCAGACCTCGCAGACTTACCACTGCGGTAACATTCATAATTGCCAAGGTTGCGACCGATAGACGAAACCCTGTCGTTGTCTTTTTTGTTTCCATCTTATTTTGATTTTTGTTGTCGTTTTCGACACAGCGCAAGAATTGCGCCACGCTCTATTCCGAGAATAATATCTTATATTTATGCGATATTTAGCTTTGTTTTAATAATAAAATTATTAACTTTGTAGCGAGAATATGTATATATGCGCACGAGTTGCCTAACATACACAGCTCAAACCAACAGAAACACAACCTTTATGAAGAACTTTATACTTGCGATCATTGCCTCGATTGCGATATTGTTTGCAGGATGTTCAACCGATGTAAACAACGAAACTAAAATCGAGGTCGAGGGCATAACATCTTTGACCCTATCTACCAGGCCGACACGAACTTCGCTCGGACCAAAGGAGGGGGACCAATATCCTGTATATTGGAGCGAGGGCGATAAAATCGTTGTAAATGGTGTTGTATCCAACGATGCTGAGATTGAGGCCGCAGACCACACATCGGCACAGTTCACATTCAATGAGAGTGTCAGCTATCCGCTCAACATTCTCTACCCTTATACCACTGCAACAACCACAACCGAGCCGAAGGTTACAATTCCTGCCGAGCAGCACTACACCGAGGGTACTTTTGCCGAGGGAAGCGCACCTATGTGCGGCTATGCAACGACCGCAACCGACAAAGTTGTACTGAAGCACTTGGCGGGTATTTTAAAGTTTTCGGTCGTTGGTAGCAAAGATAATATCTCTCTCGACCGTATTGTCATCACCTCGACAAATGGTGCCAAACTCTCGGGCGAGTTTACTGTCAACTGCAGCACAGGCGTGATGACTGCTTGCGAGAGTGCGACAAACAGCGTAGTATACTCTATGCCCGATAATTTTACGCTCTCGACCAGCAAGGAGAGCAACTTCTATATCTCGATTGCAGCTGGTATAGTTCCAAATTGCACAATTGAGTTCATCGAGCCGTCGGGCGAGAAGATGGTGAGTTCATGGAGTGGCTCAGAGGTAAAAGCCGGTATTATTCGTGAATTCAAGACCATCACCTACAAGCAGGGTATAATGGGTGCTTTGGAACCTATGCATGTAGAGGAGGACTCGTTCACGATCTACTACCCGGACATTACAGGATATGTGAAGGACTCAAACGGCAAGGGTATCGCCGGGGTCTCGGTGTCGGATGGTTTTTCGGTTGTATCAACCGATTCGAACGGTTTCTACAGCCTTGACAATGTAACTAAAGATTGTCGCTACATCTACATCTCGCTACCGGCCGAGTACGAGGTGCCAATCAACGAATTTGGTCAGCCTTGTTTCTACAAGCCTTATCCAAGCAACACAAACCAATACGACTTCACCCTCACTCCACTCGCAGGTGGCAAGGAGAAGAAGTTTGCGCTCTTCACATTTGCCGATCCGCAAGTATCGAAGGCTACTGCTTATAGTCGTTTGATAACCGAGGCTGTGCCTGAGGTCCTCAAACATAGTCAAGAGTTGATATCGAACGGAATACCTTGCTATGGTATTACACTCGGAGATATCATATCAAACAGCGATAGCAACAATACAGGAGGCTATCGTGACGATATGCGTGATGCATTCGCCAAGGCAAAGACAGGTATGCCTGTATTTCAGGTTATGGGTAACCACGACAACACCTTCTGCAACGCCGATCAACCTCTCTTCACCGATGAGCGCAATTCGCACTTCGAATTGAAGGCACAGCGTGAGCATGAGGATATGTTTGGCCCTGTAAACTACTCATTCAATCGTGGCGATGTGCATATTATCGGCATGCGAGATATTGTCTATAATAAAGCCACCTCGGGTTCGGGATATTCTACCGGTTTCCTCGCTTCGCAGTACGAGTGGCTGAAGCAGGATTTGGCGCTTGTGCCGAAAGATAAGATGGTGGTACTTTGCGTGCATATCCAGCTATTCAATGGCTCTTCAAACCGCACTCAAGAGGTACTCTCGCTGCTCGACCAATACAAGGAGGCGCATGTCCTCTCGGGTCACATTCATCGCCAGCAGCTCTACGAGCCATCCGTAAGAGGATCGTCGCACAAGGTCTACGAGCACAACACCAACGCCGTATGCGGTTCGTGGTGGTCGGCAAATATCTCGGGTGATGGCACACCTAACGGATACAATGTATTCATAGGCGAGGGCAACACCTTCTCCGACTGGTACTATATGGGCTTCAATAAGGGCATGAACACTCGTTCGCACCAGATGCGCCTATATCGTGGCAATGCCGTTACGGGAGGTCCTATTTCGGGAACAAACAGCTATGGCGTAAAGGGTTATTACGGCTTCAACTTTAGCGACGATATATTGTTGGCAAATGTATACAATGCCGATAGCAAGTGGAAGATTGAGGTCTACGAAGATGGCGTATTATCGGGTACAATGACCAAAGTAACCGAATCCGCACCAAGCTTTTCGAAGTTGATTGGCAGCTATACCTACGACGATCCTCGCCGAGCCGCCAACGGAGTGGTTACAAGCACCGACTTCTACGCCACAGGACTCCATGTTGGCATCCTGAATCGTGCATCCAGCGCAACCTCGCCAAGCAACGGAGCATACAATGTTTGTTGGCACATGTACCAATATAAGTTGAAGAACAAAAATGCCCAAATTAAGGTTGTAGCAACCGACCGCTTTGGCAACAAATATACAGAGACCGTAATTACCGAGGGAACAGACTATACCCTCGCCAAAAAACCGCAATAACATAAAAACCTAAACTATATGAAATTTACAACACGCTTAATCGCAGTCGTAGTTTGCACTGTAGCACTTTTCAGCTGTCAGACAGACCCAACAACAGAGATTGTTGTCAATGGAGAGAAGACAACTCTTTCTATCTCGTTGGAGCCATCACGCACCTCGCTTGGAGCGAAGGATGGTAACCAATACCCCGTATTTTGGAGCGAAGGCGATTACATCGCAGTAAATGGCGTAGCATCGAAGGCGACAATCGACCCATCGAACAAGAGCGTCGCAACATTTACAGTAACCGCAAGCGAACCATACAAGATTGTCTACCCTTACACCGAAGGTCTTGCTGCAGAGAAGGTTCTATTCCCAACCGAGCAGAGCTATGTAGAGGGCACCTTTGCACAGGGCTGTGCTCCGATGTGCGGATATGTTGCAAGCAAGAGCGACAATGTAGAGTTGAAGCACCTCGCAGGCGTTTTGCGTCTCCCTGTAAAGGCTTCGACATCGGGCGTAGTTTTGGAGAAGGTGGTTATCACATCGACCGAAGGGGTAAAACTCTCGGGCGAATTCGATGTTGACTGTACAAATGCTACCGTAGTAGCTGGTACAAATTCGACCAACCACATCACCTATACCCTGCCTGAGAACTTTACACTCTCGACCACTAATGAGAGCGTATTCTACATCACTCTTCCTGCCGTTGCAACAGGCAACTGCTCGATTGAGTTCGTTGAGGCCTCGGGCGAGAAGATGGTGCGAACAATGAGCAACCGAGATATCACGGCTGGTAAAGTTCGTGAGTTCAAGACCATCACCTACAGCACCGGCATTGGTGGCGAGTTGGAGATGCTCGATTCGTACGAGGATGAGTTCGAAATCTTCTACAAGAATATATACGGTTATGTAAAAGATGTAAACGGCAACCCTATCAGTGGTGTGGCAGTAAGCGATGGCTTCCGAGTTGTTGTGACCGATGCCAACGGCTACTATAGAATGGAGAATGTAACGATGGATACTTGGTACATCTATATCTCGGTACCTGCCGAGTATGAGATTCCGATCAACGAACTCGGTCAACCTTGCTTCTATCAGCCTTATCCGAGCAACTCGCCACAGTACGACTTCACACTCACCCCACTTGCAGGTGGCAAGGAGAAGAAGTTTGCTCTATTCGCTATCGGTGACCCACAGGTGCGTAACACCACACAGTTCAGCCGCTTCAACAGCGAGGCTGTACCTGCTATCTACAAACACGCTCAGGAGGTAAAAGCAAGCGGTATAAACTGCTACGGCATCACTCTTGGCGACATTATTGCAAATAGCGATGGTACAAACACCGAGAGTTTGCGTGATGATATGCGTGATGCGTTTGCTGTATCGAAGGCCGGTTTGCCTGTATTCCAGACATATGGTAACCACGATAATACCTACTACGGAAATGGCGTTACAATCTCTGCAGACAAGCGTAGCTCGACATTCGAGTTGAAGGCGCAGAGAAATCATGAGGCGATTTTTGGCCCTGTAGACTACTCGTTCAACCGTGGCGATATACACATTGTTTCGATGCGTAATATCGTCTATAAATACAACGATAAGAGTGGCAAATACGACGAGGGCTTCCTCAAGCACCAGTACGAGTGGTTGAAGCAGGACTTGGCTGTTGTACCAAAGGATAAGATGGTTATCTTGTGCGTTCACGCTCCTGTTTTCCGCAACACAGGAAACTATGTTGAGCAGGTAGAGGATTTGCTCAACGAGTTCCAGGAGGCTCACATCGTATCGGGCCACACACACTACTCTCGCAACTTTGAGTATATTGTAGAGGAGCCTAACACACCTCACCCTAACCTCTACGACCACAATGTTGGCGCATTGTGCGGTGTATGGTGGAGAGGTAATATCGCTTGCGACGGTGCTCCTACAGGCTACAATGTGTTCGTATGCCAGGACAACAAGTTTGTTGAGTCGTACTTTATGGGCACAACTACCGGTATGAACACAAAGGATAAGCAGATGCGACTCTACCGTGGTAACGCCATTACAGGTAGAGAGCGCAAGAGCAGCGATACCTACGAGAAGACCGGCTACTTCGCCTTCACCTTTGGCGAGGACTACCTCGTAGCCAACATCTACAACGCTGATAGCAAGTGGGTTGTGAAGGTATACGAGGACGGCGTTCACACAGGTAATATGGAGAAGGTGGCAATCAATCTGCCTTCGAACGCTTGTATTGGAAGCTACACTTACGAGGACCCACGCCGTGCTGCAGATGGTATAGAGCTTAGCGTTGATTGGTACACCGCAGCCTTCTACTACAACTACTACGAGGGTCGTTCGGCTTGGTCGGAGTGCTACCACCTCTACAAGTACCAACTCAAGAACAAGGATGCCAAGATTAAGGTTGAGGCTATCGACCGTTACGGCAATATCTTTACCGAGACCGAGATCACTGAGGGTACCGATTACTCATTGGTTGCACGATAGTTTTCACTATGAGAAGATTTGCGATAGCAATAGTTTTGATAGCACTTGGTCTGGGTTGCGCTCCCAAAAAGAGCAAACCAACCCAGACCAAGAGCTACCATTTCCGCTATGTGCAGATACCAATGCATATACCGCAGGAGCAACACCGAGCATATCTCTGCGACCACTATTGGGATAAGTTCGACTTTGCCGATACGCTTTGGACAACTAAGGCCGACACGGTGGAGATGCTGAGAGTCTATGCCGCTTATGTCGCCGATATTGTCGGACCGATCGACCAGCAACCTATCCGTAAACTTATGCAGAAGGCGTCGGTATCGAAGAGGATGTTCGACTACTTCGGAATGCTCTCGGAGAAGGTGTTGCATGATCCGAATTCACCATATCGTAGCGACGAATTGTATATTGCGGTTCTGGAGTCGCAGATTGCATCGCCACACTACGACAAGTACGAGAAGATGGCACCCGAGTATGACCTGCGAGTAGTGTCACAAAATCGTATCGGGCAACCGGCAAACGACTTCGACTACACCATAAAATCGGGCCGAACAAGCAATCTCTACTCCCTGAAAAACGACTTTGTGATTGTATATATCAACAACCCGGGCTGCTCTATGTGCCGAGATATCACCGAGGCGTTGAAGCAGTCACAGATTATCTCCGATATGCAGCGCAAGGGACGATTGAAGGTACTCGCTATCTACCCCGACGAACAGCTCGACGAGTGGCATAAGCACTTTGCCGATATGCCTTCGGCGTGGATAAACAGCTACGACAAAGGCTGTCGCATCGGGCGTGAAAACCTCTACAATATAAGTGCTATCCCCGCACTCTATCTGCTCGACAAAGAGAAAAGAGTATTGGTTAAGGACTCTACCAATGTCGGAGAGATAGAAGCAGTGCTCATGGCCAATAGCCAATAGCTAACAGCTAATAGCCTTATATATAATAGGTATATTTATCGTTTTGCGGTAAATATACTTTTTTTATGCCCTCACTTATAAAATTTTCAGTACTTTTTATTGCATAGTACTAAATTTGTTATTATATTTGCAATAACAAAGAACCAAAACTTATAATAAAAAGTATGAAAGAGGCTATTAACGCAAACATCGGAGGGCAGGTTTTCACGCTCGATCGTGATGCCTACGACCGTCTGACAATCTATCTGAACGATTTGCGCCGCAACATCTCGGTCGATACCGACGAGGTGATGAGCGACCTGGAGATTCGTTTGGCAGAGATTCTGCGAGAGGAGTTACCGTCGCAGATGATGGTCGTAACACTCGCTATGGCCGAGCGAGCAATTGCCCGAATTGGCCGACCCGAAGATTTCGCATCGGAGGAGGGTTCACAACACAAAACTTCAAACAACTCGCCCAAGACCGACATCGGCGATCTCAAGAAGTTGCGTCGCTCACGCACCGACCGCTCCATTGCCGGAGTGTGTAGCGGCTTGGCAAAGTATCTCGACCTCGACACCACCGTTCTGCGAGTCTTGGCACTCTGTCTTGTACTCTTCGCAGGAATGTCGCTGTGGGTATATATTATATTATGGCTGCTGATACCGGAGGAGTAAGCGGAAAGCGCATTTACTAAGTGTAAATGAGCATTTACGACACAAGCAAGGTGCAAAAGAGGCAATTAGAACAATTTTATCATGAAAGAGGATAATGTAAAAATACAGATGCGCAAAGGCGTTATGGACTATTGC
This sequence comes from Alistipes sp., assembly GCA_017632115.1. Classification (GTDB taxonomy): domain Bacteria; phylum Bacteroidota; class Bacteroidia; order Bacteroidales; family Rikenellaceae; genus Alistipes. The sequence goes on from JAGBRY010000042.1 coordinate 18,428, forward strand.
GTATTGGCAATTTTGGCAAATGGAGATGAGTATGCTCCTGCCATTATAGAGAAGCTGAAGAGCGCAGAGATGATTGTGGTGGAGGGTACACTCTACCCTTTGCTCACCCGATTGAAGAATGCGGGATATCTGACCTATCGCTGGGAGGAGTCGTTGCAGGGGCCACCACGAAAGTACTACACATTGACCGAGGAGGGTCGCACCTACCTCGCATCGCTTGACGAGGCGTGGGATAGCCTTGTGGAGCAGATAAATACAATCAGAAACAAGCACTAAAACAGAGGTATTATGAGGAGATTATTTTTAGCAGCTATTACCGCACTCTTCGTAGTCGGCAATATGTCAGCCTTTACTATCAGCGATGGCGAGGGCAACAAGGTTAAAATTTCGACCAAAGGCGTAAAGGTTAAGGCGAGCAGTGGTGAAGAGATTGTGATATCGCCTGTAGGAGTCAAGGTCACAGACGACAACAGCACAACCGTCAACATAAACGGTGAAGAGGTTAATGCCAGCACCGATGGCGAGAGAAACACCAAGACAGGCATCGTGCTTGCCTCGCAGAATAAAATTGTGGTCGAGGCTCGTCGCTCGGCAATGAATTTCAACGAGATAAACGCCTCGAAGGCTATTCGTGTTACAGTCGAGGAGCGCACTGCGGGCAACATTATTGTGCGAGCTCCGCAATCTATAATGCCGTATGTATCTCTCACGGTGAAGGATAACACGCTCTATGCAACAATACTTTCGGGCGCTCCGGTATCTCGCAACTCAAATATATTGGCAGATGTCTATGTGCCATACAACGGACAGATCAACGAGATTACCACCCACTCGGCAGCCCGAGTTATCGTAAAGCCGACAATCTCCTGCAAAGAGCTAGACCTCGAGGCCACATCAGCATCGGCAATCGAGGTTACAGCAAGCGCAAAGGAGGTTTCGATTGACGCATTGGGAGCTTCGCATATCAAGGCAGAGTTGGCAACCGACGAACTCGACGCCGAGTTCTTGGGGGCATCGAGCATAACCCTTTCGGGACAGGTGACCAATGCCGACATCGAGGTTTCGGGAGCTTCGACCCTGCGTGCCGACAAACTCCGAGCTGCCACTATCGAGTTGGATTGCTCGGGCGCATCGAAGGCCTATGCTTTGGGTGTCAACTGCTCGGTAGAGGCGAGTGGCGCATCAGCTGTTATCGTGGAGTGTCTGTCGCAGCTCAACGCCTCGGCATCGGGTGCATCGCAAATCATATATAGCGGTGATTGCAAGACAAATATCATCCGCAACTCGGGTGCAAGTTCAATTCGTAAAAAGTAGGAGGAGAGAGTATGAACGAGATAAAGAAATGTAGCCTTTCAGGCATAGGATTTACCCTCGAGAAGGTGGCGTACAACCGCCTAAACGACTACCTCAATTCATTGAAAGAGGCGTACAAGAATAGCGCAGATTGCGAGGAAATTATGGCCGACATCGAGGCCCGCATTGCCGAGCTGATACTCTCGGCACAGAGCGACACGCAGTGTGTGGTAACGCTGCCAATAGTCGAGAATATCATCGCACAACTCGGTTCGCCCGAGGATATTTCGGGCGAGGAGTCAAAGCCGAAAGCGGAGAGTAGCACCCGCATCCCTCGTCGATTGTACCGAGATATGGAGAACTCGAAGTTGGGAGGTGTTTGCGCAGGTTTGGCAAAGTATTTCGGAGTGGAGGCTGTGTGGCTTCGCTTGGCTATGGCTTCACCGCTTATTCTTGTAGTTATTGGCGCACCATTCCTTCATTGGTTGTCGGTGCTTGGCGGAAATCTCTGCGCCGTATTCTTTATGACCTATCTGATTTTGTGGTTTGCCATTCCGTCGGCAAAGTCGGCACGAGAGAAGCTCGAGATGGAGGGTGAGGCGATCTCGGCAAAGAGCATAGCCGACCGTCAGGGTGCAACTCAGGAGGAGAAGGCAAAGTCGAGTGTCGCTTCGGCCGTTACAGCGCTCGGTCGTGTGGCGGTTATAGCATTAAAAATCATGCTCGGACTGATGCTCTTCCCGATTGTAGCTATCGTGCTCACGCTCTCAATTATATTGGTATGCATGGCGGTAGGTCTTAGCAGTCTTCCTCTTGTACAGTTTGGCGAATTTGGCAACCTTACCGAGTTGTTGTCTGAGTTTGGCGCACCGCTGATGGTATTCGCTCTTCTGCTTGTACTTATCCCCGCAATATATATCGGCTATCTCTTCGTGACATTGCTGATAAACAAACGACCTCGCTGGTGGGTGTTGATAGTTTCGATTTTATTGTGGATCTTCATCTTTATCTGCACCTCGATTGCCGGCATCAGCTATGCTGAGGATTACACTCGCAATGCCTTCTACCTGGATATGGACGATGAGGTGGAGCGCATAATGAAGAAGAGCGATGAGATGAACCTCTCACGACAGATTATGGAGCAACTCAACGAGGCTCCCACCGCAGAGCAGCAGGCCGAAATCGAGCGATTACTCTACGACCAGAATGCGAAATCTATCGACAAATAGACCATAAGCACATTTTCGATAGATAGAGGCTGCTACGACCATTGCGTTGTGGCAGCTTCTCTTGTTGCGCAGGCACACCATGAACTCTCCAACGACACCCTGCCTATCTCTGTTAGTAAACTAACAGCCCATTTTTTTGTTTTGTTAAGCATAAATTTATAAATTTGTATGTGTGAAATGGTTTTTTCGCACAAAACGAAGATGATCGGTCCGTTTTGCGAGGTATTTGCAAGCAGAGAATAGAGGCCGACAGCCAAAGCTAAGAGAAACAAACAACAAAAAACATAAAATCTAAAAACTATGGCAGAAAAGAAATTTATCACTTGTGATGGTAACTACGCTGCAGCGCATATTGCATATATGTTCTCGGAGGTAGCAGCCATCTATCCTATTACGCCATCATCGACCATGGCAGAGTATGTCGATGAGTGGGCAGCACAGGGTCGTAAGAACATCTTTGGCGAGATTGTAAAGGTTGTCGAGATGCAGTCGGAGGCGGGTGCGGCAGGTGCCGTTCACGGTTCGTTGCAGGGAGGTGCTTTGACCTCAACCTTCACCGCATCGCAGGGTTTGTTGCTTATGATTCCGAATATGTACAAAATTTCGGGTGAGTTGCTTCCGGGCGTATTCCATGTTTCGGCTCGTGCATTGGCTGCACAGTCGCTCTCGATCTTTGGCGACCATCAGGATGTTATGGCGGCACGCCAGACAGGCTTTGCGCAGTTGGCAACCTCGTCAGTTCAGGAGGTTATGGACTTGGCAGGTGTGGCACACATCGTGGCGTTGAAGTCTCGTGTTCCGTTCCTTCACTTCTTCGATGGCTTCCGCACATCGCACGAGATTCAGAAGGTTGAATTGATGGACGAGGCTTCGCTCTCGGCATTGTTCGATCGTGAGGCTTTGAAGCAGTTCCGCGATAGTGCTCTCAACCCTGAGAAGCCTGTAACTCTTGGTACAGCTCAGAACCCTGATATATACTTCCAGACTCGTGAGGCTGCTAACAAGTTCTACGATGC
>JAGBRY010000043.1 GCA_017632115.1 Alistipes sp.
ACGCTTCAATGTTCTCGATTCCAGACAAGGTAACCTTCGCAGCCGGCGAGAAGGAGGCTTACTTGGCTATCGATGTTAATAGCGCAAAGATGGAGGAGGACAAGACTTATTCTGTATCTCTTCTCCTCGCAGACGAGAAGCAGGGCACTCCATACGGAGATAGCAGCTTCACAGTAAAGTTCAAGCTCTTCCCTTGGGAGGCAGTAAAGACCGACGAGGCTGAGTTCGGTAAGTTCCGTGGTGGCGATGCTTTGACTGCTCTCTACGACGTTGAGAACGCTCTTGCCGAGATCGACGTTAAGATCTACAAGCACAAGAGCAAGGAGGGTATCTACATGGTTCAGGATCCTTGGGCTAAGATGATTGTTCCTGTTCTCGGTATCGAGAGCGAGGATGCTATCGAGGATGCAGGTTTCAAGCACACTGCTACAAACCTTATCATCAACTGCGTAGATCATACAAAGTGCTACATCGAGAAGCAGAACCTCGGCTTGACCATTTCGCAGGGCGAGTTGATGGTTTCGTCGGACTATCATCCTGAGAGCAACCCATCAGGCATCGCAGGTACACTCGAAGAGGGTGTATTGAGCTTCCCTGTTGGCGGTATCCTCGCAGGTGCTAGCAAGTTCGAGTCTGGTACAATGTTCGAGAGCAACCTCAATGGTGCATTCCGCCTTGTATTCCCTGGTCAGACAGCTGTTGATTACACTCTCGCTGTTAACTACCTCGGTATGGAGGTTTCGCCTGATATGAAGGACATTGTTGCTAAGTTCAACATCAACTATGGTAGCGATGTTACAGGTTTGAAGTACTACTTCGCAGAGGGTAACGTATTGGCTAACCCTAAGAGCGCAATCGAGGCGCTCATCAATGGTACAGCTACCGATATCCGCGAGGTTGAGAACTTCAATCCGGGCGGTAAGACTATGGCTCTCAACACTACAATCAAGAATGGCGGTCTTTACACTATCGTTCTCGCAGCTGTTACAGCAGAGGGTACATTGTTTGAGAAGACCGTAGCCATGGATTCGTTCTACTACTCAGGTCTTGGCGATACAGGCAGCCACCCTTGCGAGTTTGACATCGTTGTAGGTAACTACACCGACTACAACACCGCAGAGGAGGGTCAGGAGATTGGCGACTACAACGCTTTGGGCTACAACGTTAAGGGTAAGAACTTGAAGGAGTTGTACGTTGGTTGCTGGGTAACTACTGAGTACAACAAGTACCTTGCAACTGCAGGTAACACTGTTGAGAAGCTTATCAAGGAGTCTGATTTGACCTCTTATACTCTTGCTGAGTTGACCGAGGTTCACTCGGCTGCTGGTAAGAATGGCTTCTTGAGCGGTCTTACTGCAGAGACAAACTACACTGTAGTAGTATACGCAGTAAACGACTATGAGGAGAGCGCAGTTAAAAGTGCAACCTTCACTACAGATAAGGCTCCTGTTTACACAGGCGACTTCGGCGTAGGTAAGTACCTCTGGAAGTACGAGAATAAGACAACTGTTTACGAGTCAGTTATCGAGGTTCAGAGCTACCAGGGAAGCTCGACTCGCTTCATCGTATCGAACCTCGGTATCAACGACGGTTCGCAGTGGTACGCAACTTACGATGAGGAGGCTGGTACACTCACACTCGACGGTAAGGTTCGTGGTCGTGAGAAGGAGGGTAACCTCTTCGGTGTAGTATTCGGTAACCTCACTGAGGATACTATCTACACCTTCCACTCTATCGCAAAGACCGGTACAGGTGGTTACAAGAATGACCCATTCATCTTCAATGTTGACAAGACTACTAAGAAGTTGGTTGGTCACGACAATAGCGTATTGACCATCTACACCATGAAGGAGGGTGAGAAGTCTAAGACATACGCTAAGTTCGATACTACAGAAAACACTACCATCACTCCATATGTAGAGGGTGGTAACACCGAGGGTGGCAACACCGAGAACAAATAGTTCTTTGACTTTATAACACTGCAAGCCGACCACCATATGCGGTCGGCTTGTGGTGTCTAAATAACTTAATACTTATTTGTTATGTTTTCTATTAAGAATTTTGGTTTAACAGCATTGTTAGCCACGATGCTTGTCGGCTGCATCACGCACGACGAGAATCTCCTTGTTGGAGAGTCGGCATCCGCCTCTGCAACAAAGATTATCAACTCGCCACGCTCGGCTGTGGCGGGAAACTTGTTGATTAAGTTCAACGAGCAGGCTACCCTTGCATTCGAGAAATCGGAGCGCAAAAGCGATATTACTCGCTCGGGAATTGAGCCGTTAAACCACGCATTGCGCACTATCGGAGCAACATCCATAGAGCGCCTTTTCCCTATAGACCCACGCCACGAGGAGCGTGCTCGCAAGGCAGGTTTGCACTATTGGTACACGGTTAGTTTCGATAGCAACGAACAGCTCGAGAAGGCGGCAAAATCGTTGGCAGAGGTTGCTGAGGTGGAGATGGTTCAGTATAACACAATCTTCTCGTATCAGCCGTCTAAATCGGTTGTTGTCAAGGAAGGACCAACCACTCGTCTTGCCGTAGACAAGGTTAACGACCCTTACTTCAAGGATCAATGGCACTACTACAATACGGGTAGCGGCATTCACGAAAAGCAGGTTGCAGGTATGGATGTAAATGTCAAGGAGGCTTGGCTACACTGCACCGGCGACCCTTCAATCATTGTTGCCGTTCTCGACGATGGTGTAGATTACACTCACGATGACTTGAAGGCCAATATGTGGGTAAACAAGGGGGAAATTGCAAACAACGGCATCGACGATGACGGCAACGGCTTTGTGGATGATGTTCACGGCTACAATTTCTGTACAGCAGACGGCAAGATCTCCTGGAAAGATTCTCATGGCACCCATGTAGCAGGTACTATTGCAGCGGTAAACAACAACGGCAAGGGAGTTTGCGGTATTGCCGGTGGCGATGGCTCGGGCAATGGCGTAAAGATTATGTCGGCACAGAAGTTTAATGCCGACATGGAAGGTGATGTTGCGCAAACAGCCCGTGCATTCCAATATGCTGCAAATAATGGAGCTGTCATTGCTCAGTGTTCGTGGGGATACAATACGGCTCCGAATGGTCAGCCGGCGATAATCAGCGATAAGCAGTTTAAAGATAGCGATGGAGCTACATACAGTGCTATTTTATACTTCCAGAGCATGAAGAATAGCGATGTTATAGATGGCGGTTTGGTAATCTTCGCATCAGGAAACGACGGTCTTGGTCAGTCAGGTTACCCTGCTGGCTATCGTGATTTCATCTCGGTATCTGCGACAGGTTGCGACGGTATGCCTACCTACTATACAAACTATGGCCCGGGCGTAAACATTAGCGCACCCGGTGGAGATATGGATAGACACGGAAACGGCGGAGGTGTTCTTTCGACCTTGCCAAACAACCGCTACGGCTATATGCAGGGTACATCGATGGCCTGCCCTCATGTTTCGGGTGTGGCAGCACTCGGCCTTGCGCACGCAAAGAAGTTGGGCAAGAAGTTCTCGTTGGAGGAGTTTACCTCGATGCTTCTGCTCTCGACCAACAACATAGATGCACATATGGCAAGCTATGAAGAGATCGCTATGAAGTACACAGGCAAGATGGGTACAGGCAGCATCGACGCATTGCGTATGATTATGAATGTCGAGGGAGTACCTTGTGTGAACCTCCCGAAGGGACAACTCGCAATGATCGACCTCAAGCCATACCTAATTGACCAGGGTCGTGATATCACCATTATAGATAACGACACAGACTCTTCGCTCATCATCTCGAACGCAGATAAGGAGAAGTTGGGTATCACCAATGGTCCTCGTATCTTCAACGGCAAGTTGATTATTACCTGTGAGAAGGCGGGCCACGCACTCATAAATGTGCAGTGTGTGCTCGGTGAGAAGGAGGCCGGTTCGGACGATAAGATGGGTGGTCGTGCCAGCACCAAGAAGTTGGCTATCGTAGTTCGTGATGGCCACTCGGCAAACGGAGGTTGGATGTAAAAATAGGAGGCAAAGGATATGAAAATCACAAAGATATTTGTAGCAATCGTAGCTCTCTGCGCCATTGTAGCGTGTAATCCAAACAGTGGCAGCGGAAATGGCGGCCAGACAAACTCTACCTGGAGCGACACAGGTTCGCCTGTTGGTGAATGGGCGTTGACCGAGTGGAACGGTTCGAAGGAGCTTCCTATGGGTGTATACCTCCGTCTGAACGAGGATAACACCTTCGATCTCTATCAGCACACTCTCTCGGTGTTGTGGGTGCACTACGAGGGTACCTTCTCGCTCAAAGGCAATAGTTTGACGGGAAAATACTCGGATGGCTCTGATTGGGCCGAGTACACCATAAAGTACAATAATGAGGCTGAGCCTAAGCAGATTAAGCTTACTCGCAAGGATGACTCGAACGATGTGGCAATCTACACCGCAACCGAGATTCCTACAGAGGTTACCGACCAATCGAGCGAGGCAGTAAATGTTCGTTCGATTGTGATCGAGAAGTTCTTGTAAGAGAAGGTTATAATATAAATAGATAGGGGCGAGAGTTTCTCGCCCCTATCTATTTGGTTGTATTGTCCTTAGAACGGAAGATCGTCTGCGCTATCGGCCGGAATTGCAGGTGCTGCTACAGGCTGTGGCGCAGGCTGCTGGTATACAGGCTGCTGCACTGGTGCCTGATATGCGGGCTGTGCCGGAGCCTGATACGAAGGTTGTGCCGAATAGTCGTTTGCTACCTGCGGTGCAACCGGTGCATCGGTACGACGACCCAACAACTTCATATCTGTTGCTACGATCTCGGTGGTATAACACTTCTGATTATCCTTGTCGGTCCACTCACGGGTACGCAACGAGCCCTCAACATAGATCTGGCTACCCTTGTGAACATACTTATCTACGACATCTGCCAAGTTGCGCCACAAAGTAACAGTGTGCCACTCGGTCAGCTCCTTTGTCTCGTTGGTCTGGCGGTCGGTATAACGCTCGGATGTTGCCAAACGCACACGAGCAACCTTAACGCCCGACTCCAATGCTCGCACCTCGGGGTCGAGGCCGACATTTCCTACTAAAATAACCTTGTTAATCATATCTCTTTTCTTATAATTCTCTAATCAACTCTGTGAAGAGGCGAGCCATACGAACTCCCGCCTTTTGACCCTGCAACTGAACATCCTCGTGATCACCCTTCTCATCGCTCAAGCCACAATTGGTGATAACCGACATACCGAAACAAGGCACACCCATATGACGAGCTACAATAATCTCCGGCACGGTTGACATACCTACGGCATCGCCTCCGATAGCCTTGAAGTAGCGATACTCGGCCTGGGTCTCGAAAGTAGGTCCTGTGGTGCCCACATATACGCCATACTGCAACTTAATAGCCTCTCGCTCGGCAATAGCGGTAGCCTTGTTGCGGATAGCCAGGCTATAGCAGTCGTGCATATCCACAAAGCGAGGTCCGAACTCCGCCATATTTGGTCCGATAAGCGGATTTGGAAGGAGGTTGATATGGTCGGTAATGACCATCAAGTCGCCCACGCAGAACGAGGTGTTAACTCCTCCCGCTGCATTCGATACAAAGAGGTAACTAATACCAAGCTTTGCCATAACTCGCACAGGGAATGTAACCTGCTTCATGGCATAACCCTCGTAGTAGTGGAAACGGCCCTGCATAGCCACAACCTTGCGACCTGCAACTGTACCGAAAATGAGGCAACCCTTATGGCCCTCGACAGTCGAAACGGGCATATTCGGAATATCCTTATACTCCAAGCGATACTCAACATCTATGCTGTCGACAAAGCCTCCCAAACCTGTTCCGAGGATAATACCCACCTCGGGGTGGAAGTTGTTTGTGGCCTCCTGAATGGCCTTACAAGCCTTTAATATAGCCTCCATTATCTTTATTCTTTATATCGTTATCTATTCTATCGAACAACTCCATACGGCTATCGCCAACAAATCGCATTGTAATCTTCTCGTAGAAGAGTTTACTGCGCAACTCGCTCGGCACAGCCTTGCTGTAAGCCAACTTCACGGCATCCTTCTCTGTGGTCATAATCACCGCACCCGGATGGCGCTCAAGCAGCTGAGACATATGCTTCAAGTCGCTCATACGATAGGAGTGGTGATCCTCCAAATCTATCGTTGCAACCACCTTGTATCGCTGAGCAAGGCCCTTGTTGAATGCATCGTTATCGCCAATACCCGACATTGCAATAACCTGAGCACCGTGCTCCACCGTAGCCTCAACCTCTGCAAAAACCGGGCTAGCCGGAGCCGGTTGTATACGAGAGAAGAAGATCTCCTGCGACGGTTTCTCGACCAACCACATACGCTTCTCTCGCATATTGATTGGCTTCATCGTCTCCGGACACTTTGTCACGATAAAGTAGTGCGCTCGGTAGAGCGAACTTGTTGTATCTCGCAACTGGCCATAAGGGAGCAGATGATCTCGCTCGACAGGGCGATTGTAGTCCACAATGATAATGTTGACCAACGGCTCCACATAGCGATGCTGGAAACCATCGTCCATAATAATCATATTGACATCGGGGAACTCCTCTCGGATACGATGAATTGCAAAAGCTCGCTTTTCGCACACGACAACCGTCACATCCGGAAATTTGAGTTTCATCTGCAACGGTTCGTCACCTACCTGACGATAGGTATCCTCGGTGGTAACCACACGATAGCCCTTTGTGATACGGCCATAGCCTCGTGAGAGCACTGCAACATTGTAGTGCTGGGAGTAGTGCTCCACCAACATCTCCACCGTAGGAGTCTTGCCTGTACCGCCGACAGTGATATTTCCGACACAAAGAATCGGAATATCAAACTTCTCGCTATGAAGGATATTTATATCGAAGAGCAGGTGTCGCAATTTGATTGCGGCACCATAGAAAAGCGATGCTATTTTGAGCAATAAATCTTTCATATCTCTTACCCTACATAGTATATCCCAATCAAAGGTAGTACAATTTATTGAATTATCACAATTTTAACGAGAGAATTTACCCTTTCAGGGGCAAAACGCCCTCAATTGGAACTTCTAATACTACAATTTGAACGAAACTTTAGGGGATTTATTGACTCCGTAGAGCATATTGGTGATGGTAAGATTGAGCACCTTGTCGTTTCTGCCGACATAGACCATAGCCGTACCATGAGCCGGCACGATATACTCATTCTTGCCATCCTTCGAGACTGCAAACGGCAACGAAGATTTGTTTCTTATCACCACACCGAGCTTCTTCCAGTCGGTACCGACCTTCTCCACCTCGACACACGCATCGAAAAGCTCTAACAAAAGTTTTTCCGTACCGATAAGCATATTTGCCGAATAGGCAATGGTTCGACCTGCTCTCAAGGCCTCCTTAACAGCCTTTTCGGTGCGATCTTTAGCCAAGATAAGGGTCATATTGCGGTAGTACTCCTTGCCTGCATTAGGGAAACGAGCCGAGATCAGGAAGTGGGCATCGGATGTTGCAAACGGAGTATACTTGCCCTTAAAGCAGTAGTCGAAGAGTCGATCATAGTGATTGAAACCATTTGCGAGCTCGATACCGTCGATAAGTCCCTTAGCGTAGAAATCCTCACAATGCGGAGGCAGTGTGCTCTCGGTATTCTTGCTATACTGAGGATGGTTGTGGATGATAAATGCACCCTGAGCACGAGCGTTGCGAATTGTCTGCTCGAGATTCGGGTCGTAGAGTGCATTGTTATCGGTAGTAAAGAGAGCATTGTAATCTCCGAGCTTACCACGGGTAATCTCTACACCCTTAATAGCCATAATACCCAATCGCTTAGCCTCCTTCTCTGCGGCAGTGCTTGCCACATTGAAGTCGACAAGAATACCATTCGAGTCGGGATCTCGGTTGAGAACATTTGTATTCACAGCACCTTTACCACGATAGGCCGGATCGATATAGTCCTTCATATATTGGAAGATCTCTCGCTCGACACGACGATACTCCATATGATCGGTGATAGCAATAATATCGAGGCCGTCACACCACGCCTCGTTCACACGCAATGCAGGAGTAATATCTCCGTCCGAATAGATTGTATGGGTGTGCAGATCGGCCTTATAGACATTGTAACCCATAACCTTCGGGATATATATCTCGTTACGAACTCCCTTGTCGCCAATAACGCCCGGCTGATGACGCAAGATAGATTGCTTTTGTGCAGATGCCGACAATATCGACATCAAGATAAGAGGTAGAAGTAGTTTTAAGGTTTTCATCTGTAATTTGTGTTTTAGTGTTTAGCTGAAACAAAGATAACTATTTTATCTCAATAAAACAAAATACACAGTATTATTGTTTTTGCGCTGCGATATTTGGATATTCTCCCATTTTTTTATATTTTTGTCAATATGAGAAGATTTTTACACACCATACTCGCACTATTTAGTGCGACTCTATTGTTGACAGCCTGCTCGTCGGAGAGAGAGCAAGCCAAGAAGGAAAATATCATCTTCGGCATAAACGCCGACAACTACACCCTCGAACGCAAAAAGGTCGAGAGCGGAGAGTCGTGGAGTAAGATTCTCGGCTCGTATGGCATCGGCACCCAGAAACTTGTGCGACTCGACCAACTCACCCGAGAGATCTGCCCGCTCAGAACTATTCGAGCAGGAGCCCACTACACCACCTTCACTCGTCAAGATTCGACTTCCGTTACACTCGACCACCTCGTCTACGAGAAGAAC
>JAGBRY010000044.1 GCA_017632115.1 Alistipes sp.
CTACTACCGACCTATATTTTGATGGCGATGATATTCTTCTAAAAAAATGGTTGAGAATTCTCAACCATTTTTGCTATTAGCCCTTGGCCATTAGCCATTAGCTTTTTTAGTTGAAAAAATCTTCAACTACTCACTACTATCTCCTCACTAATAAAAGAGGTGTTCGACCAATATCTTTGTGCCAATAAGTATAAGCACCACACCTCCTGTCAGCTCTGCACCGTGCTTGTAGCGGTAGCCGAAGATATTACCGAGTCGCAAGCCAAGAGCCGAGAAGGCCGCCGTAGTTGCTCCGATAAAGGCTATTGCCGACCAGATATCGACCTTTAGAAATGCCAACGATACACCTATAGCCAAGGCATCTATACTTGTTGCGATAGCCAACACCAACATCGTACGGAAGCGGAAGTCGGCACCGGTACTCTCCTCGTCATCGCCACCTGTAAAGGTATCATAGAGCATTTTTCCACCGATAATTGCCAGCAGAACAAAGGCTATCCAATGGTCGAAATTCTCCACTATCGAGGCGAAATTTGCCCCCAAGAAGTAGCCGACAACGGGCATCAACGCCTGAAAACCTCCAAACCACAACGCCACCGACAGGTAGTGTTTCGGGCGCAAGGATGGTGTAGCCAAGCCCTTGGCTATCGAGACGGCAAAGGCGTCCATCGAAACGCCTACTGCTAAAAGTATAAGGTCAAATATATTCATCCGCACTAACTACTCTACTGCACCACAACACTCTGCACGAGGTCGGTGCCGAGTTTTTTGTTTATCGAGCGTACCAACGCCTCACGCTGCATCATCAACTCGCTACGCACGATGCTCGATGCCACATGAACATAGAGCGTACCTCGCACAAAGCGCACCTGACGAGTCGAAGCAGCCACCACCTCGCCCGTAACCTCTCGCCACACATGAGGTAGCGAGCCTTCGGCTATTTTGCGTGCCACATCGGGGCTCTTGAACAAAGAGTCCAACAATGCGCCTATGGGTTGTGCTTTGGTGCGTTTCATGGTGCTACTCCTTTACGACCTCGCCGTAGGTTACATTAAACAACTTGTAGCTGCACTCCGCCTTGTGCAAGATGTTGCCCATACGCTCGCCATTGCAGTCGGTGATAATCACCTGACCGAACTCGTCGCCCTTGACCAACTCAATAAGGCGTGATACTCGGCTCTCGTCGAGCTTGTCGAACAAATCATCGAGCAGCAATATCGGTTTCTCGCCACAAGCCTGCGCAATAATGCGGTATTGAGCGAGTTTCAACGCTATAAGGAAGGACTTCTGCTGTCCTTGTGAGCCATATTTGCGCAGTGCGAAGCCACCTATCGAGAAGCGCAAGTCATCTCGTTGCACTCCGCAAGTGGTATAGCCCATAACCCTATCTCGCTCACGAGAGGCTTGCAACAACTCTTCGAGTGTGGCGTTGTTCAACTCCGAGCGATACTCCAACTCCACCTGTTCGTGGTCGTCGGACAAGGCACGATAGTATTCGCAAACGAGCGGATAAAGCAACTCGGTAATCTCCAAACGGGCCTTATGAATCTTTGCCGCCACGGGTGCCATCTGCGCATCGTAGATGCGGAGCATCTCCTCGTCGGAGCCGATTTTGAGGTAGCTGTTGCGGTTGGCAAGGGCAGTATTGTAGCGCATCGCAGCATCGAGGTAGCTCTTGTCCAACTGCGAGATAAAGGAGTTTATGTAGCGGCGTCGCTCATCTGCCGAGTCGCTGATAAGCGACGAATCGGCAGGCGACACAATAACCACCGGCACCAAGCCGATATGGTCGGCCAATCGCTCGTAGACCTTGTCGTTGCGCTTTACGACCTTTGCTGCACCACGCTGATAGGAGCAAACAACCCTTTCGTGGCGGTCGCTGTCGGTGCGGTAGTCGCCCTCCAAGACAAAGAACTTCTCGCCGTGACGCACGCACTGCATGTCGGTCATCGCCAACGCCGACTTACACATCGAGAGGTAATATACCGCATCGATGATATTGGTCTTGCAGGTGCCATTATCACCCACGAAGCAGTTGAAACCCTTGTCGAGCAACAACTCCTCCTGCTCAAGGTTCTTAAAGTTGAGTAACGAAAGTCGTGATAGATACATCTTCGCCTGGGGTGTTAAAAGTTAATAAGCGACAATATAGTCTTTGTATTCGCTCCAATACTGCGCCGCCTTGTATGCGTCAATATATTTCGATGGAACTTTAATTGTAAGGTCTACTGTCGGCGAAATCGGGAACATCTGCGTTGCACCTTTTGGCAGTGTAGAGGCTTGACAAATGATGGTCAGAGCACCTGCTATACGATAAAATGCATTTTCGCCGATAGACTGAATACTGTAGCCGAGATTGACCTCTGCCAACGCAACGCAACCGTAGAATGCTCTGCTGTATATGAATAAACCTCTGCTTATAGTACTTGGAATAGTGAGCGTTGAGAGATTATGACAACCCTCAAACGCACTATTGTTTATAGAGATTTGATTTCCACCATCATTAAATTTGACACTCTTCAAGGCTGTACAACCTTTGAAGGCATTACTGCTGACCGACATAGTCGCATTATCCTTCGCACCTACTACAATCTGCGTGAGACTTGTGCAACCCTCGAATGCCGAAGTACTGATGGTGTTGGCAAACTTGCCATCTGACAGGGTTATGGTAGTGAGGCTTGTGCAACCTTTGAACGCCCTGTAACCTACAGACTTCGTATACGAGAATGGGTAGTGCGATATAGAGGTTAGTGCGGTACAACCCTCGAAAGCATTACTTCCAATAGATGCATTAGAGAGTGAGGATATAGTTTGAAGTTTTTTACAGTTGTAAAATGCATATTCGCCTATTTTATAAAGGTAACTCACTGTTTCAAGATTTGGGCAACCTTCAAAAGCGTAGTTGCCGACCTCTTTGCGGTTGGCATTCAGAGATGTAATGCTACCACAATCCCTAAAGCAGTAGTTCGAGAATGACTCTATACCCATAGCTTGTGCATCAATCTCGGTTACCTCACTGCCGTTGAGATAGAGCGCAGCATTCGCAGCCGAAAAAGGAGTGTCATAATATCCGAAATTTATTTTGCACCACTTGGCAATATCCGAGATATCTACTCGTGTGAGCGAGCTACAACCAGAAAACGCCCATGAACCTATGGTTGTCAGTGTAGATGGCAATGTTATGCGTGCAAGCGATGAACAACTATGGAATGTATCGTCCTCAATAGTTTTAACACCTTCCGGAATGGTTATCTCTTTTAGCGCAGTGCAATAACAGAATGCTTCACTGCCGATCTCTCTTAAATTAGATGGCATCGTAATAGTTTCCAACTTCATGCAATAATAGAATGCACTGCTTCCAATCGTACCGACCTTAGCAGGAATCTCTATGCTTTGGAGTGCTTGGCAAGAAAAGAATGCACCATTGCCGATCTCTCTTAAATTAGATGGCATCGTAATAGTTTCCAACTTCTCGCAATAGTAAAATGCACCATCTCCGATACTCTCAACACTATTTGGAAGTGTCACGCTTGTAAGACGGTAACAATAACTAAAAGTGGAACTCTTTATGGCCTTTACACCCTCCGGGATAACGATATCCGTGATATTTTTACAATTATTAAAAGCACCCTCGCCTATTTCGGTTACTGACGATGGGATGTTAAACGCAGATATTGCACAATACTCAAATGCATAATCTCCAATACGCTCCAAACCCTCCGGAAGGGAGATGGTGAAACCGTCATAGTTATCGCAGTACCTAAACGCAGCATTTCCGATGCTTTTAACAGTCGAAGGGAGATAGACTGCGGTCGCACTCCTCCACACGCTGTATGATGTCCGCTCTTGGTCTGTCAGCGCAGTCATTGTGCCATTGAAGGATACTCGACCCTCACCCCTCTTATCATCGAAGGTGTGCTCGGCAATCGGCACATCAAACAAACCGTCTGTCAGATTGAGCTTCTGCGAACTCCTGTAATAGAGCTCTCCTGCGCTACCCTGAACAACCGTCAATGTAGCATTAACATTACTGTCGCCATTAACTTCAAGAGTTATGGTTGCAGTGCGTCGCTCGTTCGATGTGTTAGGTTCAACACTAAATTGCAAGTATTGTGTATAATCTGCACCGCTACCACTCGTAGTGCTAATTGTCAGCCAAGTGGCATCGGTCGAAGCCTTCCACGCATTTTCCGAAAAGAATTGAACAGAGTAGTTACCTGCCATATTGCTTACCGAATAGTCCGCTGTGTCGTAGAAAGAGAGCTCCGGACGACCGGTCTGCGTTATCTTTACGATAAGTTTTTTGTTGGTATATCCCTCCTCCGTGCATTGGATTACTATTTCGGCACTTCTATCATTCACCCATATATTCTCCTTGATGGTTGGGGAGAGATTGATGGATTTTGATGTATATTTATCGGAAGATGTATATTGAGGGTTTTTCAACTCTATCCAATCAGCCGTGCAAGTAGCTTTCCAAGAGAGAGATGAGGAGATAGTTAAATAGTAATTAATTTTTTCTTTGTAGTTCAACTCAATATCTGTTCTGCTTACTTTCCACACAATGTTCCACTGCGACTGGTTTACTTCGATATCATAATACTGATCTGCGCCGTTAGCCTTACTGCTAATGGTAATACGAGCAGTTCGCACCCATTCATAAGGGTTGGGAGCAATGGTCATGTCGATGGTTACATAGTTGTAGCCATAGCCCTTGCCGCTATAACTGCTCTTGCCGTTAAACTTTATCCAAGACTCTTCACCCCACTCAAATTCTGCATTAACCTTAAAATCGGCATTCACCTTCACATAGAGCTTGACCGTTTCACCTTCGTCTGGGGCTGCATAAGATTGGGTATTATTCTTATTCTCGATATAAGCGCTGATGGTTGGACGACCTCCACCCTGCGTTACGGTAATACTCTTGCTGTACGACATACCGCCTGCGAACCTTGGGTCGGTGGCAGTCAAAGTAAGTTTGCCTGTACGCTCGGTGACGGTTGGGTTGGCGATTGTTGTAATAGTGAATGTTCCTCTCGAATCGCCGTCAAAGCTACTCGGTACGACTATCCAATCGCAGTCGGTAGACATCTCGACTCTCGACAATGCGTTATAACTAACCTGGAAAGATGCTTCATCTATACCCTCGACCTTGACACTCTCAGGCGAAATGAGTACAAGTGGCTCGTAATCGACCACCTCCTGATACTCCGAGCATGCGGTTGCCAACATTGCAACCATACCTATAATATATGTAAATATCTTTTTCATTCTCTTCATTCGCTATTAGAAGGTGAAACCAAGGTGAAGATCTATGCCCCAACCCAATCCACTGCCAAATGTAGCGGTCATAGGGGTAAGTTCGATTATTTTAGGTCGTTGGAAGAGTGTTGCTCCCGCAGCCACATAGACGGAGTGCTTCGGGTTGATGCGGAAATCGACTCCCAACTGTGGATTGACCAATATGGCACTTGTCTTATACTTTACAGGCTGGTCGAAGGCAACAAGAAGCTCTCGTCTGGTGGAGAACTGATAACCCGCAGACAACGCAAAGAATGGCGAACAACGATTGTTTATAAAGTTAGTGCGCAGGTAGGCATATACCGGAACATTCCACGAATTTGGCGACAATATATCCTCTTGGCGATTCCATTCGTAAGGCTGTGCAAGGTTGATACCTGTACCCACACCGAAGAAGATGCAGTTGTTGGCCTGGTAGCCACCAATATAGTGCAGACCTCCGCTCATCATAAGCGAATAGGAGTCTATTGCCCACGAAGCATCGACATAAGAGCGATAGCCCTTCAACGAAGCCTCCTTCCACTTGGCTGCCTTCTTCTCTCGCTCCGCCTTTATGGCCTGCTTTTGGGCGAGTTCGGCATCCCTCTTCGCCTGCTCTTGTGCCAACTTTTTGAGATGTGCAGCATCCGATTGAGCATTGTTTACACTCTGCGACTGCTGCTTTGCCTCGGCTGCCAAGCGAGCCTGCTCAGCTCTCTCGGCTGCCGCTCTCTCTGCCGCAAGGCGCTTCTCCGCCTCAGCCTTTGCCTTTGCTTCGGCTGCCAAACGAGCCTGTTCTGCCTTCTCGGCTGCCGCTTTCTCTGCCGCTATGCGCTTCTCCTCGGCAAGACGAGCCTTCTCCTCGGCTGCACGCTTTGCCGCTTCGGCCTTTTCGGCCGCTGCCTTCTCCGCCGCAATGCGCTTCTCCTCCTCGGCCTTTGCCTTTGCCTCGGCTGCCAAACGATCACGCTCTGCCTTCTCCGCTGCCGCCTTCTCGGCTGCGATGCGACGCTCCTCCTCTATGCGCTTGCGCTCCTCGGCAGCCTTGCGCTCCTGCTCTGCCTTCTCGGCAGCCAGACGAGCAGCCTCGGCCTCCTCCGCTAAACGAGCCTTCTCCGCTTCGGCAGCTTTGCGTGCCTCCTCCTCGGCCTTTGCCTTATTATCGGCATATTTCTTATCCACCTGAAGGCGGGCAATAAGGTAGGAGCCATCTATCTCGAGCTGCATCGAGTGATAGCCCTCCTTGCTAACCTCTATAAACTTGGTGTAGGTAGCAACCGCTATCTCGAATGTTCCATCCACACCCGTAACTACGCTATTGGTAGTACCAACAGCCACAAGCTTGGCCCCCTCCATAGGAGTTCCTTTTTCGTCGAACACGACACCTCGTGCCGAGCGTGTATTCTGTGCCATCAACGCCAACGGCGCAATGCAACATAGTAAAATGAGGATAATTCGTCTCATCTGCTTATCTAAAAAGTATATTTATTCACGCAAAGATAGAAAAAATTTTGAGAATTCACATATTCTATGTGACAAAATAAAGCGGGCCCATAGCTATTCGGAAGAATAATTGAGTGCAGAGCAATTTTTTTTTGAAATTTTGTGGTTTATTGCGCAAAAAAGTGTATTTTTGTAAATTGTAAAGGGTATTGCACCCCAAAATGAAGAAATTATAAACTAAAAAACGAATACAATTATGACAAAGAAAATCGAAAATCAGGAGGAGATTGTTGTTGCCGAGGCAGTCAGCAAGACCGAGAAGTTTTTTGAGGAGAATGGCAAGAAGGTTGTTATCGCAATCGTTGCGCTCTTGCTCCTCGTTGCAGGTGGTTACGCCTACAAGTATTTGGTAATGGACAAGAACGAGGTTGCTGCAGCCGAGCTTATCGTTGCTGCACAGGACAACTTCGCTGGCGAGACTCCAAACTACGACCTCGCACTCAATGGCGACGAGGCCGGTGCTGGTTTCCTCGCAGTTGCAGAGCAGTATGGCTCGACTAAGGCCGGTAACCTCGCAAAGCACTATGCAGGTATCTGCTACCTCCACCTCGGAGATTTGGAGAAGGCTGCCGAGTACCTCGCAAAGTATAAGGCTGTTCGTGGCCTCGCTGCTGAGGTTGTAAATGCACAGAACCTTGGTTTGCAGGGCGATGTTGCAGTTGAGCAGGGCAACTACGAGAAGGCTGCTAAGCTCTTCGCTAAGGCTGTTAAGGCTTCAGATAACAACTTCACCGCACCACATTACCTCTACAAGGAGGGCTTGGCTCTCGCAGCTGCAGGTAAGGCTGAGGCAGCAAAGGCTTGCTACAAGGCTATCACCGAGAAGTATCCTAACTCGGTTGAGGCTCGTGACGCAGAGAAGTTGCTCTACTAAAAGAGTTTCGGCAAGTAGTATAGGGGCGGTCGAAAGGCTGCCCTTTTTAGTAGATAAGATTGAGGAGCGAAGAGATATTTTTTCAATTCTCAATTCTCAATCCTCAATTCTCAATTTTTAATTTTTTAATTCAGCCTTTGGCTATGATTGCTATTTCAGATATAAAGGTTGGTGTGGTTGCGCTCGAGGGTTCGAAGCTCGAGTTCGACGCATTGCAGGGACTCGCTCTCTGCGGTGTAAAGCGTGAAAATATCGAAGTTAAGCACATCCCTTCGGCTTCGAAGGCTGCCTTGATGACACTCTTCTTTGCCGAGTATACCGAGGTCGATTGCGTATACATCGCACTGACCGAAGGTTTGGAGGAGGTGCGTGAGCGACTCGCCGAGTTGGAGTTGCAGTGCCGTATGCCGATAGGCACCTCACTCCGAGGTTTCGACGATATTGGCGATATGCTCCGCATGGTACAACTCCAGAGCGAGATGGTTGCCAAAGCCGATATGGAGATGCGAGGTGGCGGCAACTTCCGATTGAACTAAAGAGTAGAAGATCGAGCAAAGCTCGGTCTTTTCTTTTGCCTTGAACTATAGCTTGTGCTTATACTGCTATAAGAAATATAGATTTGACAAATACAAAAAGTTGTATTATCTTTGCAGTAGAAACAGAAAACAACTTTAAAACTATAAGATCATGTTAAGCGAGAAATTACACGCAGCAATCAACGAGCAGATTAACGCCGAGTTGTGGTCGGCATATCTCTACCTCTCGATGTCGATGGATGCCGAGACAAAGGGTTATAAAGGTGTGGCTAATTGGTTCTATGTTCAGTGGTTGGAGGAGCAGGATCATGCTCACATTCTGATGAACTACCTCAACTCACGAGATGCGAAGGTGGAGTTGAAACCTATCGCCGAAGTGCAGACCGAGTGGGCATCGGTACAGGAGATGTTCCAGCACACACTCAAGCACGAGAAGGTGGTAACAAGCCTCATCAACAACCTTGCGGCTATTGCTCACGAGGATCGTGATTTCGCATCGTCGAATATGCTCGTATGGTTTATCGACGAGCAGATCGAGGAGGAGGAGAATGCTCGAGATATGATCTTTGCGTCGGAGGCTGTCGAGAACGACAAGTACGGAATGTATCAGCTCGACAAGGAGTTGGCCGCACGAGTTTACACTCAGGCTTCGCCTCTGGCAAAGTCAGCCGAGTAATGTGTGTATTTGAGAAGTGTTAGTTAGTAGAGGAAAACCACCGATTGCTCGGTGGTTTTCTGCTTTAGTTTACAAATACTGTCTTGAAGTATTGTTCGAATAGTTTACGGGCTGCATCGAGTTGTTCAGGGGTATTCTCCTTCACGCCCTGCAACTTATACTCCTGCCCCATCGCCTCGTACTTGTGAACTCCGAGTGTATGGTATGGCAATATCTCCACTCTATCCACCATCTCGAACTTGCCGAGGTGCTCGCCCAACGAGCGGATATCCTCCTCTCTGTCGCTATATCCCGGTACCAACACATAGCGCAACCAGAACGGCTTGTTATTGCGCTCCAACCACTCCGCAGTACGCAGAGTCTGTTCGTTGCTACGCTCGGTAAGGAGTTTATGCTGCGATGGGTTGTGTTCCTTGATGTCGAGCAACACCAAGTCTACAATCGAGAATAACTCCTCTACCCACTCGTTCCACACCGAACCATTGGTGTCGATGCAGATATGGATGCCCTGCTCCTTCAAGCGC
>JAGBRY010000045.1 GCA_017632115.1 Alistipes sp.
ATTGGGCGGTCAAAGTATGACGACAGCACCGCTGCTACTACAGCCAAGTCCAAACCCGGGTCCGACACCTTTAAGCCTCCGGCAAAGTTGAGGAAAACATCCTTCTGAAACATCTTCAAGCCTACTCGCTTCTCCAAAATCGCCAACAACATATTCATTCGGCGTGAGTCGTAACCCGTTGCGTTGCGCTGCGGAGTGCCATATGCCGCCTGACTAACCAACGCCTGCACCTCCAACAAGTATGGGCGAATACCATCCACCGTAGCCGCCACGGCAATACCCGACAATGGCTCATCGTAGTGCGATAGAAGCACCTCCGAAGGGTTTTCCACCGAGCGTAACCCCTTTTCGAGCATCTCGAATACGCCAATCTCAAAGGTTGCGCCAAAGCGGTTTTTAATACCTCGCAAGATGCGGTAGGTATTGTTTCCATCGCCCTCGAACTGCAACACTACATCGACAATATGCTCCAACACCTTCGGGCCAGCGATAGTACCCTCCTTGGTGATATGACCAATTATAAATATAGGTGTACCACTACCCTTTGCATATTTCAGGAGCGTAGAGGCGCACTCACGAATCTGCGACACACTGCCGGCCGAGGCATCGACCAAGTCGGTGTAGATGGTCTGAATAGAATCGACCACCACCATATCGGGCTTTATCGCCTCGCACTGCGCAACGATATTTTCGAGCAGAGTTTCGGTATAGACAACGCACTCCTCGTTGTGAATACCGAGTCGCTCGGCACGCATCTTTATCTGCTCGGCAGACTCCTCGCCCGACACATAGAGGGTGCGCAAGCCGTTGTCCGCCAAGGCGAGTTGCAGTGCGAGAGTCGATTTACCGATACCCGGCTCACCGCCCACAAGGATAACCGAGCCAGGTACCAAACCGCCACCCAACACACGATTGACCTCGCTCTGACCGACATCTATGCGCTTTGTTTCGCCCGTCTTGATGTCTTGTACTCGTTGCGGCTTCGCCTTCGGCACTGCTGACGATGTTACCGTCGCCGCTACCGAAGAGCCCTTCTTCGCCACTACCAACTCGTCAAAAGTGTTCCACGCACCGCACGAAGGGCACTTACCCAACCACTTCGGAGCATCGTATCCGCACTCCCGACAAACATACGCCTTCTTTGCGTCAGCCATAAGCCTACTATCTAAATAGTTTGTAAATATCGTTTCCGTTGGCGAAGATGACAAGGGCAAGTATCAACGCCATGCCGATATACTGTGCGACCTCCAAGACCTTATCGCTAACTTTACGACCTGTAATCATCTCCCAGAAGGTGAATATCATATGTCCGCCATCGAGTCCGGGGATAGGGATGATATTCATCACCGCCAAGATAATCGACAAGAACGCCGTCATCGACCAGAACTGGTACCAATCCCACTCCGAAGGGAAGATGTTGCCGATAGCGATAAAGCCGCCTACATGCTTATACAAGCCGGTGTCAGGCTTCACGATAAGCACCAACTGATCCCAATAGTTTTTGATTGTCTTGGCGGTCAGTCGTGCGCCCGCACCAAACGACTCGAAGAAGCCATACTCCTCGGTGCGCAACTTAAAGAAGTTCTCGGTAACAACGCCCAACTTACCATCGGCATTTACAGGCAGAGCCAACGACAAAGTATCTGCGCCACGCAAAACCTTAATGTCGGCTATTGTGCCTGCCAACTTCGCAAGGCGGTCAGCGTAGTGGTTGAAATATGGCAACGACTCCTCGCCAATGCCGATAATGCGGTCGCCCCTCTGCAAGCCTGCCTCTGCAACGGCTGGCGAAGAGATGCTATCCACCACAAACGGAATAAGCGGAGAGTACAAACGCTCCTTCTCGAAGGTATTCTCCTTACGCATCAAATTGAGTATCTCGTTGTTGAGCAAGAACTTATGCTCTACACCATCACGGAGAACCTCAACCTCACAACCCTCCTTTGCAAGGAGAATTTTGCCGAGTATGGAGTTGATATTCTCGACCTTCTCTCCACCGATAGTTATGATGCGGTCACCATCTTGAAATCCCAACTGCTCGGCACTCTGCGAGAACTCGTAACCATAAATCATATCCTCATTCGAGATGTACTGCGAGCCATACGAGAACGAGATACCGCAATAGATGAAGAATGCCAAGATAACATTCATCGTCACACCTGCCGCCAATACCAGAAAGCGTTGCCAAGCGGGTTTTGCACGATACTCCCAAGGTTGTGGAGCCGCAGCCAGCTGCTCCTTATCCATACTCTCATCGACCATACCTGCAATTTTGCAGTAGCCACCGAGTGGCAACCAACCCAAGCCATACTCTGTTTCGCCCCACTTCTTCTTCCAGAGCGAGAAGCCCGCATCGAAGAAGATGTAGAACTTCTCGACACGAATCTTGAAAATTCGTGCCATAATAAAGTGTCCGAACTCGTGAATAGCCACCAACAGCGTGAGGCTCATAAAAAACTGTAAAACTTTTACTAAAATTTCCATATCTCTTTCTTGTTATAATTATCTGACGGTTATGTGATAGCAGTACTGCTTTCGCTCAATCTTCACATAGCAACGACCCTCCTTGCGAAGTTCGTGCAGAGTTTGAGCCAATGCCAAACGCAACTGGTAGTTATCTCGTGGTCGCACTCGGTCCATACCAAAACGAACATACGAGATATCTATTGTGGTAGCGTTGCAGTGACACGAATTGGTTGAGGCATTTACATTAGTTTTTCGCAACTTTTTAACATCCTCCTCGGTGCGAAGCACGCTTGTAACCATAAAGCGACTCTTCGACTGTGTCTTTTCCTGAAATCGCACCGCTATATCATCGAGCAAATCTCGCACCTTTGGTACCACATATGGCGAAGAGCTTGTCAATTCTCGCACTATATATTTCGGATTCGACTCTATAAGCACCAACTTGCGTGTAAGTCGTAGTTTGCCGTAGTTCTCCTCTATTTCTGCTCTCGAAGCGAATGGAGCAAGACCATTCGCCAAGGCTGCGGCCTTCTGCTTATCCTGCAGGTCGTGAAAGGCTCGTTCATACTCCCTCGCCTTTCCCTCAATCGGTGTATATACGGTACTCTCAGATATTAACCAGAATGTAAATATCGTGGCACATATAGGCACAAGTTGCAAGGCAAGACTATGAACCATAAATCTCGACAGACCTCTCTGCTTACGCATAAAGGCTAAGGACAAACCCAGGTATACGGCAATTGCAATGTAGAGCAATATCCACAGAACTAACGGAACATTGAAATAGAGATAGGCGTTGTAAAGTGCCCATGCCAACAATCCTAACGCAACGAGTGTCAGGATGTGGTACAGCAGTACAAATATAGTCTTTCGCCTATCCTTATTCATAATGTTACAACTTCAGATATTCGTTTGCCAATCGTCGTGACTCAGCATCTATGTCGGCATAGTCCGAAAGCGACGGAGTCGAAACAAAGTGCGACTTCGACAGAGCGTATTCTATCGTGCCGACAATATCGGTATAGCGACATTTCCCTGCAAGGAAAGCAGCTACAGCAACCTCATTTGCACCATTCATTGTTGCTGCGGCCGAGCCACCTTTGCGCAAGCAGTCGTAGGCGATGCCGAGGGCAGGAAAACGCTCATGGTCGACCTCACGGAATGTGAGCGACGAGTTCTTTACAAAGTCGAACGGAGCTGTATCTCGCACCGCTCTTTCGGGATACATCAGCGCAATGCTTATCGGAGTACGCATATCCGGCTCGCCCATCTGTGCCTTGATTGAGCCATCCTCGAACTCCACCATCGAGTGGATAATCGACTCGGGGTGCACCACTACATCTATCTTCTCGGCCGGAGTACCGAACAACCAATGCGCCTCAATAACCTCGAAGCCCTTATTTACGAGTGTCGCCGAGTCGATAGTAATCTTTGCGCCCATATCCCAACGAGGATGGCGCAAAGCCTGCTCGGCCGTAATATCTGCCAGCTTCTCCTTCGGCACATCTCGCAATGCACCACCGCTACAAGTGATAATCAGGCGACGAAGCGGCGAGTGTTCGCCAATAAGGCACTGAAATATAGCCGAATGTTCCGAGTCTATAGGCAAAATCGGAGCTTTGTGCTTGATCGCCATCGGCATAATCGTAGCACCACCGACAACCAAAGTCTCCTTGTTGGCAAGAGCGATGCGTTTTTGAGCCTCGATAGCACGAGCCGTAGGAACAAGTCCTGCGTATCCGACCAAAGCATTCACTACGGTATCGCAATTTCCGGCCGAAGCGACCGCAGCAATCGAGTCGTCGCCGGCAAAGACCTTTATCGGATATTTTGCCAACGCCTCGCAAAGAGGTTTATAGTACTGCTCATCGCCTATAACCACCGTATCGACATCGAAGGCAATGGCTTGTTCGGCCAACTGCTGCCAATTGCGATGAGCCGTAAGTGATGAAACTTCGAAACGATCGGGATTTTCACGCACGATATCGAGTGTCTGCACTCCAATCGAGCCTGTCGAGCCAAGTATTGAAAGTCTTTGTTTCTCCATCTGTCTTTCCGTTTAGAAAATAATATAGAGCTCCGGATTTACTGCCTTACCCTCACGCCACAACTCAAATTCGAGCATTGAGAGTTCCGCATCTTTATCACTACCGGCATAACCTATAGCTTGTGCGCCCTGCACACGCTCACCCTTCGACACAAGTACGCCCGAGAGGTGACGATATACCGACAAGTAGTTCTCCTTGTGCTGCACAACCACACTATGGCCCGCCTCGGGCGACCACTCGCTCAAGACTACAACACCATCGGCAATGGCCGATACCTGTGCATCCTTTGCCCCATTTATGCGCACACCGAGCAGACCTTTCGAATTGAAACGCTCCGAGACGAGTCCATACATCGGAGCAACCGCATTGAGAGCATTCTGCACCGTTGCGTTAGGCGTAGACTCGTTCAGGCGATAGCGCTCATCGTTCTCTATCTTGTAGCGCAGCAACGAGTCGGCCTTCGAAGGGGCAACAAAGCTCTTGCTGCGATGCAAAGAGTCGCTCTTTACCGACTGCATGGCAGGTGTTTTTCCGCTTACGACAAGGATACGATTTTCGTTATAGGTAAGCATATCATTCATCTTTCGCTCCAACGAGTCGATACGAATAATACTACGAATAAGCATCTCTCTCGAACGACCCGCATTGGTACGATACCCGGGCATCAGATCGAGCAGCGGAGTATATGCAACAAGTATCAGCAAAACTCCAAATACAAGTGTTACGACTGCAATTCCTATTGTTGTGAGCATAGCCGGCGAGAGATCTGCATGCCACCTCTTCTCCTCATTGTCGAACACAGCGATATGGCGCTTGCGAACAATGGTGCCGAACCACGAATTTACACTCTTAAAAAGTCCCATTCCAAGAAAATTTCGTTTAACTCGGTAAAGATACAAATAATTTTCGAATTAACATTTGCCACAAACGATAAAATTAGTTAAATTTGCAGATAGAAATTATAGATTTACAACCCGTATGAAAAAACTATTTTTGCTAATACTTGCCACAGTTGGAATTTTTACTGTTGCATGCAACAATGAAGCCCCAATAACGCCTACAATCCGTTTAGAACAAGACACTGTAAATGCCTGGTATACCGCCGACACCTACACAGTAAACATCAAGTCGAATTGCGGTTGGGAAGCTACGACCAACTGCGAGTGGATCACCCTCGTCGACACAGAGGGCGCAAAGGGTTCTTGCGACTTGAAGTTTTCGGTATTAGAAAACAAATCTTCAGAAGAACGCACCGCAACCATTACTATATATACCAAGGGGTACGAGGATGTATTTGAGATACTTACAATAAATCAAACAATCTTGCTCGACGACTATTTTAAAATTACTTACACCTCGACCGATAACGACATTGTAACCCCATACGACGCAACCGCATTTGGTGCTGAGATTGTATCTAACACCTGCGAGAACGGTATAGGAACAATTCTTTTCGATGCACCCGTAACAAAGGTTGGAGATATGGCATTCTGCGAGTGCACAAACCTCAAAAGCATATCTCTGCCGAACAGCGTTACAGAGTTGGGAGGATGGGCATTCTTCTGCTGTTTCTACTTCGAAGAGATAGGGCTCTCCAGTCGATTGAAAGTCATCGGCGATGCAGCATTCTCCTCTTGCTCGGAGCTCAAGGATATCACATTGCCGCAGAGCGTAGAATATATCGGCGATTCTGCATTCTACGGATGTAGCGGAATGTGGGGTTATTTCGGCAAGTACGCTTCAGAGGACAACCGTTGCCTTGTCGTAGACAATGTGTTGCGCCATTTTGCGCCAAAGGGCCTCGACGAATACCAAATTCCGGATGGCATAACCACCATTGCCCACGACGCATTCTACGAAAGTATTCGTCTGAAAAAGGTTATTATTCCGCAAAGCATAACTTCTATCGAAGAGTATGCATTTTACTACTGCGAAAGTCTGAAAACCGTTCATTGCAAACCAACTACGCCCCCTACTCTCGGGACAAGCGCATTCGACAACAGCGATGATGGCAAAGACAAGCCTATAGGCTGCAAAATTCTTGTTCCAAATGCATCGGTCGAGGCTTACAAATCAGCCTCTGATTGGAAGCGATACCAATCGTACATACAAGGTGATGACAAACTTTAAGTAATCTAGTACAATTAACTAAAAGCCTTATAATTATGAGAGTAAAAAGTATTATTATCGCTGTAGTAATGGTCTGCGCCAGCGTATTGACCGCATCCGCAGCAAAAAAGAGCATTACAGGTACCGTAACCTGTGACGGCAAAGGCGTTGCCGGAGTAGTTGTTACCGACGGTATCAACCTCACTAAAACCGACGCAAAAGGAGCATACTCTTTGCCTACAAAGGTAAAGGATCCGCACTGCCAATTCGTACACATTTCGATCCCCTCGGGATACGAGGCTGAGCGCATCGGCAACGCTCCGCAATTCTTCAAGCGAGTTGATCCAAAGGCGAAGAAGCAGTCGTTCGATTTCAAACTCACAAAGGTTGACCAGAGCGTATACTCGGTGCTTGCTTTGGGCGATCCGCACCTTACAGATGTCTATGGCAAGCGAGCAGACCATCGTGGCACAACCATCTACAAGGAGTATGTCATTCCTGCTATCAACGAGTACGCTGCGCAGTGCAAGCACCCTGTCTATATGGTTACATTGGGCGACATGACACAGACCGGATCTCGACCAGGTTGGAAAGGCCGTGAAGCAGGATACTCTATGAAAAACTACTTGGATGACACAAAGGTTGATATTCCTGTTTTCAACGCAATCGGAAACCACGACCACAATCACGCTCCAAAAGGAGAGATGTTCAACGACGAGACCGTATACCTCTCTCGTGCAGACTATCACCGTGAGGTAGGCCCAGAGTACTACTCCTTCAACATCGGCCGTGAGCACTATGTAGTTTTCGACAACAGCTTCGTAATCACAAAGGACTCGGGTCCAACCACCGACCCTAACGCAACCAAAGGCTATTGGTACAAACTCGATGAGTATCAGCACAAGTGGCTTGCACAGGATATGGCAGCCGTAAATAAGGCTGATATCGACCGTGTTGTGGTTATTGCTCACTGCGGTCTCTTTGGCTATTCGGGCAAAAAGATGCAGATGGATTTGGAGCGAGTGCTCGACAATTTCAAGGGATACGAAGTGCTTGCACTTATCGGTCACCACCACTCCGACCACTCTATAAAGAAGAACTGGAACGAGAAGCCGCTCTACCAGTTCTACCACACCTCGGCAGCAGGTACTGCATGGTATACATTCGACAACTGCGAGGGCACACCGGCCTCTTTCGTAGATTATACTTTCAAGAATGGAAAATTCACTCGCACTTGCGTACCATACGGAACAAACAAGGGACAACAATACCGTGTTTACGACAATCGTAATCACAAATGGGCATACCCTATCACCGAGCGCACCGGCACAAAGCAAAAGCGTTCGACCGAGGCGGCTGAAGCTACCCCGCAAGACAAGCCTGCCATTCTCGTAAATGTATGGAGCGCATACACTTGTAAGTTTACCGAGAGTACAGGAGGCAAGGGCAAGAGCGTAAAGCGTTGCTACGACTTGACATTCCGTGATTGGTATTGGGATGCATACAAGAAGAGCGAAGCCGGAGAGCTTCCGGAGGGTCAGCGCCTCTACAAGGCCAATTGGCAAAGTCCAAAGCGCAGCTACCATATTTGGAGATATATTCCGGCAGACCCCGATGCCACAATTAAGGTCGTTGCAAAGGATGCTTTAGGCAATGTCGTAGCCGAATTCGAGGCTCATGCCAAATAATTGGAACGGCAAACAAAAAGAATATGGAGAGGAAATTTCGGTTTCCTCTCTTTTATTTTTGGAAAATGGGGAAAAATATATACCTTTGTGAGTATTTTATACTCAATGTGCATATACATTTACAATTCACAACAATAAAAAACTTTTAAAATTATGGCAAAACCTACACTTTTGGTGTTGGCCGCAGGAATGGACTCACGCTATGGATCGTTGAAGCAAATGGACGGAGTTGGTCCTAACAACGAGGCAATTATTGACTACTCGATTTACGATGCAATCCGTGCCGGTTTCGGTAAGGTGGTATTCGTTATCCGCCACTCTTTCGAGAAGGAGTTCAAGGAGATCTTTACCCCTGAGCGTTTTGGCGGTAAGGTAGAGGTTGACTATGTTTTCCAGGAGTTGGACTACTTGCCAGAGGGTTTCTCAGTACCTGAGGGCCGTGAGAAGCCATGGGGAACAAACCACGCAGTAATGATGGGCGCATCGGCTATCCACGAGCCATTTGCAGTTATCAACGCTGACGACTTCTACGGCACAGACGCATACCTCGTTATGGGTAAGTACCTCTCGCAGTTGGATGGCGCAAAGGGCGAGTATGCAATGATTGGCTACGAGGTTAACAAGACCTTGTCGGACAATGGTACAGTTTCTCGTGGTGTTTGCACCGTAAACGAGGAGGGTTACCTCACCTCGATGGTTGAGCGTACAAAGATCGAGCGCAACGCTGAGGGTACTATCGTATTCCACGACTTGGGTGACGATGTAGAGCTCGCTGAGAACTGCCCTGTTTCGATGAACTTCTTCGGTTTTACACCTGACTACTTCGCTCATTCGGAGGTAGAGTTTAAGTCTTTCCTCGCTTCGGAGGACGCTAAGACAAACCTCAAGGCTGAGTTCTTCATTCCTTTGATGGTTAACAAGTTGGTTGCAGCAGGTGAGGCTCGTTTGAAGGTTCTCTCGACCACCTCGCAGTGGTTTGGCGTAACCTACAAGGAGGATAAGCCGATGTTGGTTGCCAAGATTGAGAAGTTGATTGAGGAGGGTGTATACCCACGCAACCTTTGGGAGTAATTTTTAACCATTTTTTAGATGACAAGAGAAGTAAGAGTTCGCTTTGCGCCGAGCCCAACAGGCCCACTTCACATCGGAGGTGTGCGCACAGCGTTGTATAACTACCTTTTTGCTCGTCGTCACGGCGGTAAGATGATCTTGCGTATCGAGGATACCGATTCGCAGCGTTTCGTGCCGGGAGCAGAGGATTATATCATCGAGTCGCTAAAGTGGTGCGGTATCGAGATCGACGAGGGTGTCGGCGTTGGCGGCCCTCACGCTCCATATCGCCAGAGTGAGCGCAGAGAGTTGTATTTGAAGTATGCTACCCAGCTCGTTGATGCGGGCTGGGCATACTACGCCTTCGACACAGCCGAGGAGTTGGATGCATTGCGCAAGGAGTATGAGGGTCGAGGTGAGACCTTCGCCTACAACTTCAAGGTTCGTACTACCCTTCCGACATCGCTTTCGTTGTCGAAGGAGGAGGTCGAGGAGCGTATTGCTCGTGGCGACATTTGGGTTATCCGTTTCAAGATGCCTGAGAACGAGGTTGTAAAGATGCACGACTTGATTCGTGGCGATGTAGAGGTAAACACCTCAACTCTCGACGACAAGGTGCTCTACAAGTCGGTTGACGCTCTGCCAACTTACCACTTGGCAAATATCGTTGATGACCACTTGATGGAGATTTCGCATGTTATTCGTGGCGAGGAGTGGTTGCCATCGTTGCCTTTGCACTACCTTTTGTACAAGGCTTTCGGTTGGACCGACTCTCAGCCTGAGTTCGCACACCTTCCATTGTTGTTGAAGCCGACAGGCGGAGGTAAACTCTCGAAGCGTGATGGCGACAAGATGGGCTTCCCTGTATTCCCATTGCATTGGGTATCGCCAACTACAGGCGAGACTGCTCGTGGATATCGTGAGGATGGCTACTTTGCCGACGCATTTATAAACATGTTGGCGTTGCTCGGCTGGAATCCTGGTACCGAGCAGGAGATCTTCTCTATGCAGGAGCTTATTGACGCATTCTCACTCGATCGTGTTTCGAAGGCGGGAGCACGCTTCCAGCCTGACAAGGCAAAGTGGTTTAACGCTCAGTACATGCACCGCAAGTCGGCTGAGGAGTTGAGCGCATTCTACCAGCCTATTCTCAAGGAGCACGGCATCGAGGTTTCGGATGAGATCGCAGGCAAGGCAGCATTCATCATGAAGGAGCGTGCTACATTCGTTAGCGACTTGTGGGATTTAACCTCATATTTCTTTGTTGCTCCTACCGAGTACGAGGAGAAGCAGTTGAAGAAGTATTGGAAGGGAGAAAACCCTGCTCGTTTGGCGGAGTTGCGTGAGGTTTTGGCCTCGATTGACGACTTCTCGTTGGAGAACACCGAGAAGATTGTTCACGCATGGATCACCGAGAAGGAGTACGGCATGGGACAAATTATGAACTCGTTGCGTTTGGCATTGGTAGGCGCAGGCAAGGGTCCTGGTATGTACGATGTAACATCGTTCATCGGTAAGGAGGAGTGCTTGAAGCGTATTGACCACCTTATCGCCAATGTAAAACCGCTCGAATAAAACTTCAAAACTGAACTACTATGACTATTGAACAGAATATCTGGGGTGTAACCCCGGAGGGTGAAGCGATAATCATCTATACGCTGAAGAATGCTCTTGGTAGCGAGGTGCAGCTTACCAATGTCGGTGCGGCAATCGTATCGGTAAAGTATGCTGACCGCAATGGCTATATCGACGATGTTGTATTGGGTTACAAGGATGCCATGAGCTACTTTGGCGACGGTGCTGCAAGCGGCAAGTCGGTAGGTCGAGTTGCAAACCGCATTGCGGGTGGCAAGATGACTATCGAGGGCGTGGAGTATCGTCTTGAGATTAACAATGGCCCTAACCACCTCCACGGAGGTACAAAGGGCTATGCTAATCGTTTGTGGGAGTCGAGAGTTGAGACCAATCGTGTTGTATTCTCGTTGTTGTCGGAGGATGGCGACCAGGGTTACCCACACGAGGTGAATATCGAGGCTATATACGACTTCGATGATGAGAACAACCTCGAGATTACCTACCTCGCAAAGAGCAACGGTACTACTCCTGTAAACCTTACCAACCATGTCTATTGGAACTTGGCCGGCGAGGCGAGTGGCGAGACCATCTTCGACCACGAGTTGAAGCTCAATGCGAAGTATGTATTGGAGGCTAACGAAGTGCAGATTCCTACAGGCAAGTTGCTCGAAATGAAGGGCTCGGCACAGGATTTCACCGACTGGAACCGTTTGGGCAAGGATATCGGCTCTATTTTCAACCATATCGATCTCTTCCGTGGTCACGACCACTTCTTCGTGGTTGATGGCTGGCAGAAGAACATCTTGGGCGAGGTTGGCGAGTTGCGTTGCGAAAAGACCGGCCGCTTGGTAAAGGTGTTGTCATCGCAACCAGGCTGTATGGTCTACACCGGTAACTGGCTTTCGGGTGGCTGCCCTATCACTAAGTCGGGCTCTCGTTACGAGGACTACGCAGGCGTTGCTATTGAGTGTCAGGTACATCCGGATGCAGTAAATCAATCAGATTTCCCTTCAATTCTTTTGCATGAGGGCGAGTTGTATTGCAACAAGATTGTATTCCAGCTCCGCACCTACTAATCAAAAGTAACAAATATCACTATCCCTCCCTTACTAAGGGAGGGGTTGATTTTTAAATAGAGATTGAAATGAAAAAGATTTTTCTTTTGTTGGCAACATTTGCTTTTGCGATTGGTTGCCAGCCGGACACCCCTTCTGACAATACAACCACAACAGATACCGACATCAACTTGACAATATCGCTCGAGCAGGCTACTCGCACTTCGCTGGGATTAAGTAGCGAGGAGGGCATCTACCCTACCTATTGGAACATAGGCGATGAGGTTGTTGTAAATGGCGTATTATCCGACAAAGTAACAGCCGACGAGCACAACAAACCTACCGCAACTTTCTTCTTTGCAAAGAGTAGCATTTCGGCTCCTTATAGCGTGGTATATCCATATTGCTCGCTCACTTCGGCCGAGAAGTCATATGTCGAATTCCCCGCAAAGCAGAGCTACACGAAGGGGTCGATTGCTCCAAACCATGCGCCGATGTGCGGTTATGTAGAAAATGGCAACGAGATTACACTTCAACACCTCTCGGCTATTTTACGCCTTCCGGTAAGGGCGTCAAAAGAGATTATCGGTTTGAAAGAGGTTGTCGTAACCTCAACTTCGGGAGCAAAACTTGCAGGTATATTTAAGGTTAATTGCCAGGATGCGACACTGTCTGCAACAGGCAGCTGCAAGAGTTCATTGACCTACACTTTCCCTGCAAACTTCAAACTTTTGACAGCTGAGATATGCGACCTATTCATCGTTGTTCCGGCTGGTGAGATTGGCGATTGCACGATTGAATTCGTTGCGACTTCGGGCGAGAAGATGACTGCAACCTGGAGCTCGAGCGAGGCTTTGCCAAGAGGTAGTGTACAAGAGTTCGACACCATAGTCTACGAAGAGGGCAAAAGTTGCGAATTGGCGTTGCGTGATCCATCGGCACTAACATTCAAGAAGTATGCGGGCGAAAACGAAATAAAGATAATGAGTTTTAATGTACGCACCGAGACCAATGGTGACACAGAGTACAAAGCGTGGAATAATCGCAAGGATGTCTGTGTGAAACTCATAAAGGATCATATGCCAAGCGTTATCGGTTTCCAAGAGGCTGACTATACAAACCAATGGAAATACATCAATGATCAACTTTCTAAAGACTATGATGGTTTTGGAGTAAACCGAGATAGCGGCAAGGAGAGTGGCTCGGGTGAAACTATGGGCATCATGTACAATAAGAGCGTAGTTCAGAAGTTGGATGGCGGAACATTCTGGCTATCGGAGACACCTAACACTCCATCGAAAGGTTTTGGTGCCAACTATTGTCGAAATGCGACCTGGGGCTTATTCAAGCATAAGTCGTCAGGCATAGAGTTCTTTTACATCAACACCCACCTCGACCACCAGGTTGCAAATGCCCAGATCGAGGGTATGAAACTCATATCTACATACTTCGAAAAATATAAGGATACCCGTCCTGTATTCCTTACGGGAGATATGAATATCAAGTCGGATAATGTAGCATTTGATATAATCGAAAGCTATATGTACAACACTCGAGATGTTGCACCCGAGGGCTTAACCGACTACGATACTACCTACAATGGCTATGTAACGAACAAGAACTCCATCATCGACCACATCTATTGTAGCGACTATCTGAAAGTTTTGGAGTATCACACCATAGACGAGGATTATGGCGTACCATTCGTTTCGGATCACTACCCTGTCTATGCAATTATCAAATTGAAATAAGGAGTTAATGACTAATAGCGAAAAATAAATCGCCGAGTAATCTCGGCGATTTATTTTTATTTCATACATTCGTTAAGCACATGGGCTAATCGGTAGACCGAGCGATGATATTGTTGTACGGTCAATTTGCGACGCTTGAGCAAGAACTCTCTATCGATATTGTCGTTCGGCTTTGCCCAATCATAGATTACACGGCAATCCTTTGCTGTTTCGAGTGCCCACTCTTCGGGTGAACCCTCACACATCTTGGCAATCTTCTTCGCCGAGAGGTTATCCAACTTAGCCTGGAACTTTGCGTACTCCTCGCCATACTCAGGATATAGTTCGAGTATCGACATTCCATCCCACACCTTGTGATATGTGGTCTTTTCGCCCTCGTAATAGAGTCCGAAGAGATCCCAACGATACTTTACGCCAGGCTTGCGGAAACAGTCAGGAAACTCGGTGTAGTAGATGTGGCAAGGGCAATGCATATCCTCCATCATATGGATAACGCACTTCAGATTTACCACTACGGCCGAGTCGGTCAAATTGCGGTGGTTCTTCAAGTTCTCGATGCAGACCTTCAAGTTTGGCAACAAGTCGCCATCGTTGTTGTAGGCACGCTCATTGCTCAACTGCAAATTTTTGTCCGCTGTAATCATATGCCAAGCAAGAGTATGCTCCCACGGCATATGGTAGTCGTGCTCGGGGTGCTTCTTGTTGCGAATAGGTTTACGGATTTCGTCCATCCACGAGCAGTGGTCGATCATCGACGAGCCAAGATACTTCTCTATTTTGGCTTTAACATCCGAGTCGAGATGTTTTTCGGCGGTGTAGGTGATAAAGCGATGAGCCCAGCCACCCCACGCCAAAGCCTCCTGTACCGAACATATCAACACAAGAGATACGATTATTGCAGCTATCTTCTTCATAGAGGTTTATCGGTTTTTATTTAAAACATTCGTTTAAGATATATGCCAAGCGATACGAAGCACGCAGGCACTGCTGCTTCGAGAGCTTCTGATTGTCGAGCAGATATTGGCGGTCAATCTTGCATCCTGGGGTAATATCATCGTAGATGTAGCGACAATCTTTTGCATTCTGCAATACCCACTCCTCGATTGTTCCCTTACACATCTTCGCCTGCTTCTTTGGCGAGAGCTTATCGAGTTCAGCGTGGAACTTCTTGTAGTCCGAGCCATACTCAGGCCAAATCTCCTTGATAGACATTCCATCCCACACTTTATGGTTAGTGGTCTTCTTACCATTATAATATATATACATCTGGTCGTGGCGACGATATCTCTTACCATTTATCTTGCGAGGGAAACAATCCTCGAACTCGGTGTAGAAGATGTGACATGGGCAGTGCATATCGGCAACCATATGTACCACACACTTGAGGTTGACCATAACTGCCGAATCGGTCAAATTGCGATAGTTCTTCAAATTCTCGACACACTGCACAAGA
Organism: Alistipes sp.; assembly: GCA_017632115.1. Classification (GTDB taxonomy): domain Bacteria; phylum Bacteroidota; class Bacteroidia; order Bacteroidales; family Rikenellaceae; genus Alistipes. Next base: position 15,196 of record JAGBRY010000045.1, read on the forward strand.
TTCGGCACAAGATCACCATCGCCCGACGATGCACGCTTATCACTCAACGCATACTTCTTCTTGCCTACCTTATCGACAGTGGTCATATGCCACCAAGAGGTCTGCTCCCAGCCAGGAATGCGATTCTTGGTCCAAACAGGCACTCTATCCATCCACGATGCGTGGTTGTAGATTGGCGAGCCGAGATACTTCTCGGTCTTCTCCTTCACCTCGGGAGTGAGATGCGACTCGGCGATAATGGCGATAAGTTTATGAGCCCATCCGCCCCAAGCCATAGCCTCCTGCACCGACAATGTCAGCGCAACGAGCACAACAAATGTAAAAAGTTTTTTCATCTTAATTTTATTTTAGTGTTTCATTCAAAATATGCGCTAAACGATAGGCCGAACGCATTGCCTGACCCTCCGAGATTTTGCGATAGCCAACGAGAAACTCTCGGTCTATGCTATCTCCAGGCTTAATTTTGTCGTAAATCGGACGGCAACGCTTGCCTGCATCCGATGCCCAATCATTCAACTCTCCTCGACAAATTTTCGCACGCTGCTTTGGCGAGTATTTATCGAGTTTTTGGCGGAAGAGTTCGAAGTCCTCGCCAAGTTCGGGATAGAGCGTGAGTATCGACTCGCCATCCCACACCGCATGGTAGGATGTGCGCTTACCTTCGTAATATATTCGCATTTGGTCACGCTTGCGCCCCTTTGGAGTGGTAGGCTCGAAGCAGTCCGGGAACTCGGTATAGTAGATATGCGACGGACAGTGCATATCCTCCATCATATGGATAACATATTTGAGATTTACCGCCATGGCCGAGTCGGTCATATTGCGATGATTGCGCAGGTTCTCGATACATTTCTCGAGATTTGGCAGCATATCGCCACTACCTATCGAAGAGCGTTTATCGCTGACTCTAAACTTCTCGTCCACAACCATATGGTGCCAACGCAATGATGGTCGCCAAGCTTGAGCTTTGGCATGGTCGGGGTGATTCTTTCGGCGAATTGGGCGACGAATTTCGTCCATCCAGGTGGCGTGGTCAATCATTGGCGAGCCAAGATAACCTTCGACCTTTGTGCGGACATCCGAATCGAGATGCTTATCTGCCGTATAGGTGATAAATTTATGAGCCCAGAAGCCCCAAGCGTAGACTTGTTCGGCCGATACAAGCAATGATGCAAAAAGTAGGACTACAAAGATTCTTTTCATCAGATCAGACATATTTTATACGCAAAAATAGCTCTTTTATGTAATAAAAGCAATTAAAAGAGGGAGTTTTTGTTTTGTGTTTGCAAGAAAAGCACTATATTTGCATCGTTATTTGAGGCACAATAAAAAAGAGATACAGCTGCCCGTATAACCATTGGTCGTTCGACCGATGACAAAATCGCAAAAAAGATTTTTATGGAGGATTTGATTGCTATTCAAAGCAAGAGTATTGCCGAGTTGCGTGAAATTGCGAAGGTACTCGGAATTACTGACGAAAAATTATCTAAAAAAGAGTTGCTTGCAAAAATTACCGCTATCGCCACAAGCAACGAAAATCCCGACGCTCCGAAAGAGGATGTTGCAACCGAAGTTGCTGCACCTGCGCCACAAAAGCGCAAGCGTGCCCGTCTGGGTTCGGTTAAGGTCGAGGCTGCAAAGCCGTCTGTTACCCCCGAGAAGGAGGAAGATACAAGCACAGCAGAGGCCGACAAAACAACCGAAACGCCTATAGTAGAGGTAAAAGAGGAAGTTGCACCACAACCAAAGAAGCGTGGTCGCAAGCCAAAGAGTGCAAACGCAGCTACCCCTGAGCCTACTGCAGACGCCGAAAAAGTTGAGAATGCAGAGATAGAGGTGCAGACACAAGAGGAGGAGAAGGTTGATAAGCCTATCACAAAAGACGATTTCAAGGCTGAGGTATATGGCGAAGGTGTATTGGAGATTATCCCTGATGGTTACGGCTTCCTTCGTTCGGCCGACTACAACTATCTCAACTCGCCGGATGATGTATATGTTTCGCCATCACAGATAAAGCTTTTCGGTTTGAAGGCCGGTGACACCGTAGCCGGAGTTATCCGCCCACCAAAAGAGGGCGAGCGATATTTCCCACTCGTACGAGTAACCAAAATTAACGGTTTGGAGCCAAACTTCATCCGTGACAGGGTGCAGTTCGAATATCTCACACCGCTCTTCCCAAGCGAGAAATTCAACCTTACGGGTGCTGGACACAACTCTATGACAAATCGTGTCGTAGATTTGTTCTCGCCTATTGGTAAGGGTCAGCGTGCCCTTATCGTTGCACAGCCAAAGACAGGTAAGACAATGATCTTGCAGAGCCTTGCCAACGCCATTGCCGACAACCACCCCGAGGTATATATGATTGTATTGCTCATCGACGAGCGACCTGAGGAGGTTACCGAGATGGCTCGCCATGTGAAGGCGGAGGTTGTATCTTCGACCTTCGACGAGCAGGCTTCACGCCATGTAAAGGTTGCCGAGATGGTTCTCGAGAAGGCAAAGCGTATGGTTGAGTGTGGCCACGATGTAGTAATTCTCTTGGACTCGATTACCCGTTTGGCTCGTGCCTACAACTCGGTGCAGCCGGCGTCGGGTAAGGTATTGTCGGGAGGTGTCGATGCAAATGCACTTCACAAGCCAAAGCGTTTCTTCGGAGCTGCACGAAACACCGAGGAGAAGGGTTCGCTTACAATTATTGCGACCGCACTCATCGAGACAGGTTCGAAGATGGACGAGGTTATCTTCGAGGAGTTCAAGGGTACAGGTAATATGGAGTTGCAGCTCGATCGTCGTATCGCCAACAAGCGTATCTACCCTGCAGTTGATGTTGTGGCATCGAGCACTCGTCGTGAGGACTTGCTCCTCTCTCGTGAGGTTATGCAGCGTACTTGGGTACTCCGCAAGTATCTCTCGGATATGACTCCTGTAGAGGCTATGGAGTTCCTCGAGAAGCAGATGACGCTCACTCGCACAAACGAGGAGTTCTTAGCAACAATGAACCAGTAAAACAGAAAGCCAATTATGAAAAAGGTTTTAATTATAGCACTTGCGTTATTGACGCACTTCTCCTCGTTCGGTTGGGGACAGAAGGGGCACGATGTGGTAGCATACATCGCTGAGTGCAACCTCTCGCCTGAAGTTTATCAAAATGTTGTAAAGAAGTTGGACAACCACTCGTTGGTCTACTATGCAAATTGGCTCGACAACGCAAGTTATACCGACCAATATCGCTACACCAAGACTTGGCACTACGCCAATGTTGATGAGGGCTTCACCTACGACACTATGCCAAAAAACGAGAAGGGCGATGTGGTAACGGCCATCAACCTCTGCATTGCCGAGATTAAGAGTGGTAAACTCTCACCGGCACAGGAGAGCGCACGATTAAAGATGCTCATTCACCTCGTAGGCGATGTTCACTGCCCTATGCATGCAGGCCGCTTGAGCGACCGAGGAGGCAACAATGTCATCGTGAAGTTCTTCAACAACGATATTAAGTTGCATAAGCTTTGGGACTCGGAGTTGGTCGAGGCGGCTCACAAGTGGAGCTATACCGAATGGGAGCAGCAACTCAACCGCTACTGCACAGCTGAGCGCAAAGCAGAGTTGGCAAAGGGCGAAGCAAAAGATTGGCTGAACGAGAGCCACAAAATCGCAACCGAGATCTACAAGGTTTCGCCTGAGAAGGGCAAGTTGTATTACGACTACATAACCTACTACACACCCGTCATTGAGAAGCAATTACTCTCGGGAGGTTTGCGATTGGCTAAGATACTCAACGAATTATACAAGTAGAAACGAAATAAAAAACTCAAACTATATATGGCATTACAATGTGGAATCGTAGGTTTGCCAAATGTTGGTAAATCGACACTTTTTAACTGTTTGTCGAACGCAAAGGCGCAGTCGGCAAATTTCCCTTTCTGTACTATCGAGCCGAATGTCGGCATCATTACTGTACCAGATGAGCGACTCATCAAGTTGGCAGAGATTGACAACCCAAAGCGAGTTATTCCAACAACTATCGAAATCGTAGATATTGCAGGTCTTGTAAAGGGTGCATCACGAGGCGAAGGTCTTGGAAACAAGTTCCTTGCAAACATTCGTAACACCAACGCAATCATCCATGTTTTGCGCTGCTTCGACAACGACAACATCACCCATGTTGATGGTTCTATCGACCCTGTTCGTGATAAGGGCATTATCGACACTGAATTGCAATTGAAGGATCTCGAAACCATCGAAAATCGCATCGCCAAGGTTGCAAAGCAGGCTCAGACCGGCGGCGATAAACTCGCAAAGCGTCAGTACGATATTTTGGTGCGTTACAAGGAGGTTTTGGAGCAGGGTTTGTGCGCTCGTACACTCGAGCTCGACAAGGAGGAGCGCAAGGCTGTTAGCGACCTTAACCTCTTGACCGACAAGCCTGTACTCTATGTATGCAATGTTGACGAGGCGAGTGCCGTAACCGGCAATGCTCACACCGAAGCAGTGAAGGCAGCTATTGCAAACGAGAATGCCGAGATGCTTATCGTAGCGGCTGCAACCGAGGCCGATATCGCCGAGTTGGAGACCTATGAGGAGCGTCAGATGTTCTTGGAGGATATGGGTTTGAAGGAGTCGGGCGTGGCACGACTTATCAAGGCGGCTTACCGCTTGCTCGAGCTCGAAACTTTCTTCACTACAGGTGCTGACGAGTCGAGAGCTTGGACATATCGCAAGGGCACAAAGGCTCCACAGGCAGCCGGTGTTATCCACACCGACTTCGAGAAGGGCTTTATCCGTGCCGAGGTTATCAAGTATGCCGATTATGTAGAGCTTGGCTCGGAGAAGGCTTGCCGTGATGCTGGCAAGATTGGCATCGAGGGTAAGGAGTACATCGTTGAAGATGGCGATATAATGCATTTCTTGTTCAATGTTTAGCACATCGAACAGAAATGCATACATTCAATGTCTAACGAAAAATATCGTTTTTCGGACAATTATAGCCATTTTATAAATAAAAATTTATAAATTTGGCCGATTTTTGAGAGTAACAGATTATGATAGCACTTTCGACTTATAACATTTTCCTCGCTGTAATGGCAGTTACAGCGTTGTTCGTATTCATCGCCCTTCACTTTGTAAAGGCCGGATACGGCTACCTCTACAACCCTAAATTTGGTTTTCCTGTGCCTAATAAGGTGGCTTGGGTTTTGATGGAGGCACCCGTATTTGTAGCAATGTGGATATTGTGGTATTTGAGCGGACAGACCACTGAGCTTGCGCCTATGGCTCTCTTCTCGATTATCCAGATTCACTACTTCCAGCGCTCGTTCATCTTCCCGATGTTGTTGCGAGGAAATTCGAAGATGCCGGTTTCGATTATGTTGATGGGAGCAACATTCAACACCTTGAACGCTTGCATGCAGGGTGGTTGGTTGTTCTTCATCGTACCGACCTACTTCCCGGACTACTATGCAGATTGGTTCAGCAAGCCATACATCTACATCGGCGTTGCCGTATGGTTGTTTGGTTTCATCACCAATCTCCACTCAGACTATATCATCCGCCACTTGCGTAAGCCTGGCGACAAAAAGCACTACATTCCTCGTGGAGGTATGTTCCGCTATGTATCGTCGGCTAACTACTTTGGCGAGTTCATGGAGTGGGTAGGCTACGCTATCGCATCGTGGTCGGTAGCGGGAGTTGTATTTGCTTGGTGGACATTTGCGAACCTCGCACCTCGTGCAGGCGACTTGCGCAAGCGTTATGAGGATGAGTTTGGCGAGGAGTTTAAGTCGCTCAACCGCAAGCGTATAATACCATTTATCTATTAGAAGATTTAATAACCCTAGTATATGGCAGATAAGAAAGATTTGAAGGAATCGAAGCTCTTTACCCCATACCAAATGGGACCTGTAACTCTTCGCAACCGAACAATTCGCTCGGCAGCGTTCGAGTCTATGGGTAAGGACTTTGGCCCAACACAGAAATTGAAGGATTACCATGTGAGCGTGGCTAAGGGTGGTGTCGGAATGACCACCCTCGCCTATGCATCTATCAACCGCAGCGGTGTTTCGTTCAACTCGCAGTTGTGGTTGCGAGATGAAGTAGTACCGGCATTGAAGGATATCACCGATGCTATTCACGCTGAAGGTGCTGCTGCAGGTATTCAGATTGGCCACTGCGGTAATATGACCCACTGGTCGACTGCGGGAAGTTTCCCTGTGTCGGCATCACATGGATTCAACCTCTACTCTCCTACCTTCCACCGTCGTATGACTCACGATGAGATTCGACAGACTGCGAAGGATTTCGGTCAGGCAGTTTTGACTGCTCACGAGGCAGGATTTGACAGCGTGGAGGTACACGCAGGTCACGGTTACCTCATTTCGCAGTTCCTCTCGCCTTGGACCAACCGTCGCCGTGACGAGTTCGGAGGTTCACTTGAGAACCGTATGCGCTTCATGAAGATGTGCTTGGAGGAGGTTATGGAGGCTGCCTACAAGACCAACACAGCCGTTCTGGTTAAACACAACATGGAGGATGGTTTCAAGAGTGGTATTCAGATTCCTGAGAGCATCGAGATCGCAAAGGAGATTGAGAAGTTCAATGTAAACGGTATCGTTTTGACCTCGGGCTTTGTTTCTCGTGCGCCAATGGCCGTTATGCGTGGCCGTATCCCAACAAAGACCATGAGCTACTATATGGGCTGGAACGAGTGGTTGCAGAAGATTGTAGTAGACTTGTTCGGTAAGTGGATGATCAAGGACTACAAGTTCGAGGAGTGTTTCTTCTTGGAGAACGCCAAGAAGTTCCGTGAGGCATTGAAGGGTCCGCTCGTATATGTTGGTGGCATCGTATCTCGTGAGGGTATCGAGAAGGTCTTGGATGCCGGCTTTGAAATGGTACAGATGGCTCGTTGCTTGATTAACGACCCTGCATTCGTAAATAAGATGAAGGAGGGCGATATCTCGACTCGTTCGGGTTGCGACCACCGTGACTACTGCATCGCTCGTATGTATTCGAAGGATATGCAGTGCTGCCACAATTGCCAGGAGCATATTCCTGAGAAGGTTTGGAAGGAACTCGCAAAAATCGACTAACGATGTGCAGAAAGCATAATATAGAGAAGGGCTCGAAGTTGGCCCTTGTTACGGGTGCTTCTACGGGTATTGGCCGCCAATATGCAGAGCAGTTGGCCGAACTCGGCTACAACCTTATTATCGTTAGCCGCACCGAGTCTACATTGCAGAAGGCTGCTCACGAGATAGAGGAGAAGCAGGGAGTAAAGGTAGTAACTAAGACTATGGACTTGGCTGTTGAAGGTGCAGCTGAGGCTCTTTTTGAGTGGTGCAAGGCTGAGGGACATATCGTAGATGTGTTGATCAACAATGCAGGTATGTTCTCGTTCTGCGATATGATAAATACCCCTGTCGAGCGAGTTAAGCGCACTATCACCCTTCACGACATCACCTACACCGTACTTTGCCAACTCTTTGGCAAGGATATGGCGGAGCGTGGCGGTGGTTATATCCTCAACATGTCGTCATTCTCGGTGTGGATGCCATTCCCAGGTTTGGCACTTTATAGTGCATCGAAGGCCTACACCAAGTCATTCTCTGTGGCATTTGCCAAGGAGATGCGCTACAAAAATGTATGGGTTACGGCAGTTTGCCCTGCGGGTATTGCAACCGACCTCTATGGCTTGACCAAGAAGTGGCAAGGCATTGGTTTGAAGTTGCACGCCCTCTCTACCCCATCGTTCTGTGCTCGTCGTGGTTTGAACTCGTTGTGGCGCAAACGCAAGTGCATCGTTCCCGATTGGTGGTGCAAGGCGTTTATTCCAATCTGTCTGATACTCCCACGATTTGCAATAAATTGGCTACGCAACTTCACAATGAAGTGGCAGAAATAAAAAATAAAAGCAACCTCCAATAGGGTTGTCCTTTTTCGGCGGTGAATTAAATTTCACCGCCGATTTTGTTTATTTACAATCTGTTAGGTTGTTAGATTGTGAAACGACTTTTCGTGCAATAATCGCTTAACCCGTAATATTACTTATTGAGTGTAGTCTTCTATGTAGTCTAAATTAAATGCGATTTGTTATACAGGCAATAAGTCGTATGATAACTATTATCCTTTTATTTATTGAAAATTCATAGGTCAGAATTTTTGCTAATTCAATGGTTGTTCGTATATTTGCGAACAGAAATTGACGAGTACAATGGCAAACA
>JAGBRY010000046.1 GCA_017632115.1 Alistipes sp.
CTAATCGAACACCTCTATTATTAGTGAGTAGTGAAAGAAAGACGAGAAACTTTAGTTTCTCGTCTTTCTTCTAAAAGAATACTATCGCCATTAAAATATAGGTCGGCAGGAGTATTATCAGCGAAAATTTGAAGATATAACCGAAGAATGACGGCATTCGTACGCCATCGTTCTCGGCTACCGCCTTAACCATAAAGTTTGGTCCATTGCCGATGTAGGTCATCGCACCAAAGAGAACCGAACCGAGTGCTATAGCGGTCAAGAGTGGCTCTGCAACACCCGCCATAAGAGGTGCTCCCTCTGCCGCAGGCAGTGCTGCCGCTACGGTATGGAATGCCACTGCCGTAGGTGCGTTGTCGAGGAACGAACTGAGAGCGCCCGAAGCGTAGAAGAACTGCGCAGGATCGGTAATACCGAGCGATGCTGCATTCTCGTTGAGGAACAATAGAGCAGGGGTCATCGTTACGAAGATACCTATAAATAATATAGCTACTTCGGTGATAGGCTCCCACGAGAAGTGGTTGCTCTTGCGGATACGACGACGAGTGGATACCACCGACAACAGCAGAATAACCATAAGCACAATCTCACGCAAGAAACGCATATACCAAGGTGCATCCTCGGCTGCCATTGCGGGAATTTCGTGAGGGTTGATAAATGCCACCGAGAGCAAAATGCCCGAGAGGTAGAAGAGATTTACAGCACCCGAGAACGAAATTTTAATAGGCTCATCCTCCTCACTTTCGGTACGAGGGCGAATACCCATCAACTCCTTGCGCTTCCAGATGTAGGTGTCGATAACCACATAGACAAAGAGCAATACCGAGCCTACAAATACCCACTGTGGAAACAGTGTCTGGAACCATGAGAACTCCGCACCACGCAGATACACAAGGAACAATGGCGGATCGCCCAGCGGAGTCAGGACTCCACCGCAGTTTGCCACCATTGCGATGAAGAAGAGTATGGTGTGAATCTTATATGTGCGGTCACGATTTATCTCCAACAATGGGCGAATAAGCAACATCGCTGCACCCGTAGTACCCACCACAGAAGCCAAGCCGTAGCCGATAAACATAATCGCTGCATTTACGGTAGGGCGGGGTGTGGTCGAGTAGTGGATATGAATACCTCCCGTCACGACATACAACGCCGCCAAAAGGGCTATAAACGGAATGTAGTCGTAGAGCATCTGGTGCTTCAAATTCTCGCTCAAGCCTGCTCGTGAGAGCATCATAGCCGTAGGAACGGATATGATAAGCACGAAGAGGAGCTTGTTGAAATTCCTATCCCAAAAGCGAGGGAATGCGAGCGGCATTATCGCTATCGAGAGCAACATCACCACAAAAGGAATTAAAAGATATGGTTCTATATGGTACATTGAAAAAACAAATTAAGTGTTCGGAGAAATTACACGGCACTACACTCAACTCCGAGTGCTCGCACTCTGTCGGCTATCTTTTCGAGCTCCTCTCGTCCGACCTTCTCCAAAGTCTGGCAAGGGGTTGCTCGGTCTATCGAGTAGACCATAACACTTCTCGGTCGGAGATGCTCCACTACTGCCAACCAAGCCTCCAATTCTCGCTCCGTGGTGTTGTCCACCAGCGCTCCGTTGTACTCGCCACGCAGGAACATAGTCTGCAAGACGAACTCTCCGCCAAATGACTCGAGTTGCTCAACGATGCGCTCCACCGAATAGTCGCCCTGTGGTTTGTTGATAAGTTTTGCGGTTTCAGTGAATGCCGAGTCGAGCTTCAAAATCGCATTATCCACCTTGTGCAGAGCGTTGCGCACACCCTCACGATGCAACTGCGTGGCATTGCTCAACACCGAGACCTTCGCCTTCGGAGCAAACTCGTTGCGCAGAGCAATCGTATCATCTATTATCGCCTCAAATTCGGGGTGAATTGTCGGCTCGCCATTGCCGGCAAAGGTTATAACATCGGGCAATGCACCCTCCGCTTTCATTCTCGAGAGAGTTGCCTCCAATGCCGTACGAACATCCTCACGAGCATTAAATCGAGGTTTCTCCTCTCTGTTATCCTCGTTCCAACCGCACTCACAATATATACAGTCGAAGTTGCACAACTTCGAGTGAAGTGGCAACAGATTTACGCCGAGCGAAATACCCAATCGGCGTGAACGGATAGGACCATATATGATATCGGTGAATAGCATATTTTGCGTAGCAAAAATAACAAAAAAATGCAAACATTGTTCTCGAAACCCCAACTATTTTGCCATAATTGTATTGCTATTAGCCATTTGCTATTAGCCATTGGCTTTTTCTTGTTGTTGATAAAGGGCATTAAGGCTAAAAACTACTCACTACTAATTACTCACTACTCACTAACAAAAAAACGCACAAGAGTTGCTCCTGTGCGTTTTTTTACTATTGTTGTAACTTGTTGTTTAGTTCTCGTACTCGAAATCTACCGAGCCATTCTTTGGACACTTAACAACATTGTTTACCAACCACTTGTTACCCTCTTTGGTCGAGATAAATACGATAACACGGAGGTTGTCGTGGTTCCACTTTGTGAGCGAACCGTTGCCATTTGCCTTCAACTTGAATGCGAACTCACGAGAAGCGGTCTTGCCGGCCTCGATAACGCCGAGCGAGAAGCCCGAGAAATCGGTGTTTGTAGCCTTGCTATCTGCCAAACGGATAGAGTTGTTGTGGTTGTTGAAGTTCACACCCTCGAGAGGCTGAATCAACTCGCCAGTACCCTTGTATGGATCCGGATAAACCTCTTGTATTGCGCTGATATTATCCTCCAACAACCAAGCACCAATACGGAACTCGGTAGTCTCCTTTGCCTTAACAGTTGCGTTGAGAACGATATACTCCTCCTCAGCGTGGTACTCCGAATTTACAGCGATACCACCCTTTACAGTAGTGCGAGCCTGTGCATCGTCAATACACTTCTTCAAAGCAGCGAAGCTTGAGTCGCCAAATCCGCTCTTATTCAAGTCTGAATATACGCTTGGGTATCCCGTTACGCCCAATGCATTGTCCAAAGTCTGAGCCTCGAGCAAGTACGAAGGGTCGTTCTCGTTGTAGAGGTGAGCAGCTGCAACAACAACCATATCTCCATATACAGGGCTGGTCAAAACCTGATGAAGAGCGTTCATCATAAGCGGACAGTAACCGCAACCTGTACCTGTGAACTGTGTGAGCAAGGTACGACGAACAAAGTTGGTCTTCGATGGGTTAGTATCCTCTGGTGCTGCAGGTGCTGCAGGAGGAGTTGCAACTACATTGATGTTTACGGTGTTCGAGATAGCTGCACCGTATGCTGCCCAAATCTCGAATGTACCCTGAGTGGTCGAGGTAAACTTGTTGCCGGCAACCATCTCAGCACCTTCGCCAATGTAGAGTTCGTAACCCTCGGTCAAAATCAAACCATCGTAATAGACGGTAAATGTTGCACCATCGATACCATTGTCATAGATAGTAGTCTTGTCTGCAACAAGCATAAAACTCTTCTTGCCATCATTACCGCCGTTGTCAACTGGCTCACAGCCAACGAAAGCCAACGCTCCAACGAGGAGAAGTGCTAATGTCTTTAATGTTTTCATAATTGTCTATTGTTTTAATTTGTTTGTGTTTTCTCTGTTTAGAACGACGAGGTCAATACAAGGTTCACACCCGTATAGGCAGGCGAGTAGCGACATACACCGCCCGAGCAGATATATCCTGCACGGTTGCGACCATAGCTCAACTGAACTCGAGTACGGCTGTGGGTGTAGCTGAAACCTCCGTTATAGTAGTGGGTCTTGCTCTGGCCGATGTTGTACATATCCTGCACATAGAAGCTCCAACGAGGAGCAAGGCTGAACTCTACGAGTCCTGCAACCCAATCACCCTCGCTATGCATTCCGTCCCACTCGCTCTTGTCATCGCCCGAGAGGAGGTACTGCACTTCGAAGCGGAGCGATGTCTTGCGGTTGAACTTGTGGGTTACATCGCCAACGAAGATATGCGCCTGCTTATCCATATTATCCTGGAATGAGTAGAGCAATGCCGACTTCCACTTCTTGTTCCACTGACGCTCAACATCGAAGTTGATATCTCGCCAATAGAGCATACGCTTGCCACCATTCGATGCAAGTGGCTGCAACGAGTAGAAGGTCGAGAAGTTGGCGTGGAAGTTCCAATAGCGGTAGCGGTTATCCTTGCTACGATACGAGTAGCACAAGTCAATCTGACCACCCAGCTCGCCGTTCGCCTTAACCTGGTAAGGGTTGAGGTTTGTCAGCATATAGGTGTACTGACGAGTCAAAGCCGGGATGTAGTTGATTGTATTACCACCACATTGGTTGATAGCACTTGCACTCGGCACGAAGATGTCAACCATCGAAACCATGCTGTTCAAGGCACGGAAGGTACCCATTACGCTGAATGTCTTGTAGCTATAGCCAACCTCTCCGATCGCAGCCCAGCCATTTGTGGTCGAAGTACTGCTTGGATGAGTCAAATCCTTGCTCTTGTGAACATACTCGCCACGAACGGTCAAGCCATTCCAGCCGAAGTTCATGCGGCCCGAGTACATATTGAGGTTTGGCTTAATGCCGTACGACTCGAGGTAGGTCTGCATCTCACCTGTCATAGGGTTGAAGGTGCTCTCGTCATACTCCTTCATATACTCCGGAGCCTGGTCGAGGCTCTGGTAACGATTTACATATGAACCCTCGATGTTCCAAGTGATAGCCGAAGCCTTCATAATATCGGCCAACGAAACCGACAAATCGGCTCCACGCACCCAAGTCTTCGAGTACTCCGAATAGAGTCGAGGACGACCATACATACCCTTCAAAGTGACATAGCGACCGAAGTTGTAGGCTGCACGCACACCCTCGAGCGAGTTGTTTACGCCGAGCTGACGATCCTCGAACGAGCGGAAAATCAAGCCATTTCCGTACTGGTCGAAGATATCGCCCACCAACACCTCGAAGTTCTTATCACGCCACTGGATATACTTCGATGCAAGGTAGAACTTATAACCATCCATATATGCATCGTAACCCACCAACGCAGGCATGAAGGCATTCATCTGAATACCTGCCGAGAAACGACCACTCGCATAATCGACCTTGATATAGTTGTTCGAACCGAAGTGGTCATCGGGACGCTCAATCTTCTTATCTGGTGAATAGTAAATCGACGACGACTCGATGCTACCCGATACCTGGCCATTGCCAAATACCTGCTGCGCCGAAACCGAAGTTGCAAGGGCAATAAAGCCTGCAACCAAGAGAGTTAATCGCTTCATCTGCTACTTCTTTTTCTTTTTGAGTGCCACAATCTTGTCGAACAACTCCTGCTCGCTACCTGGGGTGTAGCCCGAGTGCGAATAGATGATGTTACCCTCGGCATCCACCACAAACGACTGCGGTGTAAGCGATACATTCATCGCACGCTTGAGCTCCTGATTCTCATCGTATACGCAGATGAACTCCCAGCCTCTCGACGATGCGATAGCCTTAGCCGAAGCCTTCAAACGAGCGTCATCAACCGATACGGCAATAACCTCTACCTCAGCCTCCGAACGCCAATCTGCCAAAGCATCGTTGATGGCGTTGAGCTCCTGAATACAAGGCTTGCAGGCGATAGACCAATATGCGATAATCAGCGGCTTGCCCTGTGCCAAATCACGCACCGAAACAATTTTGCCCTGTGCATTCTCAACCTTTACATCGGGAAGCTGCTGTGCCGAAGCGAACGAAACTGCCAATACAAGGCACAAAAGGCTTAAAATCTTCTTCATAGTGTTTCTTTTATCTTAAAACCGCACCAAGAAGCCTCCCTCCGATGGGGAAGCCTCTTGTGCGACCATTTTCAATTACTTGCGAACAGCTACACGGTTGTACTTACCGAACAACTCAACTGCGCCCTGACGGATCTCCTCCTTGGTAGCAACCTTCTTGGTTACAACTACAGCATCCTTGTCAGAAGCCTTCTTTGTTGCAGGAGCAAATACTGTACGGCTGTGAGCCTTTGCAGGCGAGGTGAAGAACTGGCCGTTTACAACCTTCTTGCCGGCTACCTTCTTGCTAGACGAAGCCTTAGCAGGAGCAGGTGTTGCGCCACCGTTCCAGCCCTTGGTCAATACAACCTCCGATACTACATAAGGGTTGTAGAATGCAAGCTGACCCTGGTTGTCGTAGATCATAGTAGGGTAGAGCGAAATGTTCTGACCCTCAGCGTTGATAGTTACAGCCTTGAGGGTTACGGTGTTGCCGTCTGCCGAAATCTCAACAGGAATACCTACACTCTGAACATCGAATGTGTCGTTAGGGTTGATGTAGTTTGCATAACCCATCTCGAAGTTACCGCTGCAGAGGTAGTGATCCAAACCGTTGTACCAGCACATCATAGGCTGTACGAGGTTGTAGTTTACAGGAACGAAGATGTTGCCATCAGCGTCAGTCTGCAAGAACCACTTTGGACCGAAGTCATTGAAGAGGTAGTCAACCAACGATGCGTTGTAGTCAGGCATCAAGAACAAATCCCAAGGCGAAGCGGTGCTTGTCTCACGATTGCCCGAGAGATCCCAACCCTGGCAGAGAACTCGGTTCTGACCGAGAACTGATGCATTGTAGCCAGCAGCCAACTCATTGTACTGTGCGAGGTATGCATCAGCAGCAGCCTTGTTTACACCGGCAGCCTCGAATACTGCGTAGTCAGCCTCCGAGAGGGTGTTGTTTGTATTCAAGTCGCCGATAGTAACCTTCCAATTCTTCTGTGCCGACGAAGTCTTACCGGTGTTGTAGTCGTAAGTCTTAACGGTAGCAGTTGCTGTCCAGTCGCCCTTCAAAGCGTTGAGCTTTGTCATATCGAGTGGAGTAGCGTTCTCCATCTCGGTAGAACGAGCCTCAGCTACAGCCTTTGCACCCTCCTTGTCAGGATCGCTTGCACGACCCTCCGAGTTCCAACCCATAGCTGCGAGTGTGAAGAATGTGTTTGGTGTAACATCGAACTCCATATCGTAACCGAAGTCTGAGTTAACCTCAGCAATCTCTGCAGGAGAGAGGTTAGCATAACCGTCATTCGACAATACGATGTCGCCGTAAGTGTAGTCGTACATGCTCATATACGATGCGAACTCACGAGTCTCGTTAGCAGCATAAACAACCTTCTTTACAGGTAATTTTGCGTGGTTAGGGTTCTTGATGTTGAACTTAACCTTGTATGGAGAGTACGACTCGTAAGCAGTTACTACGAGCTCTGGCTCTGGCAATGTGTACTCAGGCAAGGTGAAGGTGATATGCTGGAATGCCTGCTTCGAAACATCGAGAGTCATATCGCCATTCTGCATCTTGCCAGGAACAGCATTTACGATTACATGATACTTCATACCTGCCTGAACATCGTAGAGAATCTCCTCCAAGTTCATTACGGTAGTCTCGTAATAAGGGTAGATGCTCAAGTATGGAGCAAGCTCAGTTGTTGTGAGCCACTGCAAGAGGCTTGGGTCGTTGTTTACAAACTTCAAGAGATCGGTATAACCTGCACCAACCTCACTTGTCTGTGGAACAATGGTTACGAAATATGCAAAAGTGTCGCCTGTTGGGGTGAAGGTAATTTTACCACCATCGGTCTTCAAGCCCGAAGTGTTGATAGTTACCGAACCTGTCTCGAACTTCTCAGGCTCTGGAAGACGGAACTCAATCTTTCTCCACCAAGCGCCCTCGTACCAGAACTTATCGAAATCGATGTTGGTGTCATTGCCACCACCTACGCCCGGCATAGGAAGCTCGCCCGGTTCACGGTCGCCACCTGCCTCCTTCTGGTAAGCAGCATAGTCGTAAGGATACCAATACCAACCTGGACCCCACTGATAGTCAATCATTGGGTGCTTGTGACCGCAATCGCCGTTAGTGATGTGCTCAACATACTCCTCGCCATCCAGTTTGTGAATGTAAGGGCAATCAGCGTAATCAACCTCCGACATCATAAGCACGAGTGGCTCACCTGGCTGGAAGTGCTGGTAGTACTGTGTTGGAGCAGCCTCACCAGTCGAAACCTTAGGGTCGTTTGGAGCGCACTCCTCGTACTTTACAGTACCGTCAGGGTTGTAACCTGCGAAGTAGTAGTAAGCAATCTCACCCTTCTCGTTACGCTGGTAAGCGTTCTCGTGGGTAATCATAAGGACAGTATCACGAGCGATAAGCGATGCAGGGTAAACCTGGTCGTTGCTGTGCAACTTTGCAGGGATTGGAGCCTGACCGTAGTACTCGAGCATTGCGATATTTGCGATACCCCACTTGATGCGCTTGCCCTTGAGCTGTGGAGGGAAGTTTACAACAACCTCTGCACCATCAGCCATTCTACGCTTTACATAAACATAGTCGTCAGCATAGTCGTTTGGAGTAGTGAACTGTGCTGTAAACAACTCGCCATTGTTGTAGAACTCGGTGTCCGAGATAGTTGCTACAATGTAAACGGTGAAGGTCTTACCAAGGTCAAGACCGTCGTCGCCAGTGAGAGTAAGCATTGATGTGTTGCCATCAACCTTGCTACCGCTACGGAATACCATCATTGCATTTGCAGGAGCGTTCTCGCCCTCAGCAACAACCTTGTAGCCAATCGAAGTCAACTTCTTTGCGTTGAGAGGAATCTCAACCTTCAAAGCGTTGATAACATTAGGCTCACCAACCTCCAATACAGGAGGTCCTTTGTAATCGTCACCCTGGTCAGGGGTACACGCAGTCATCAATGCGCTGCCCGCAAAGAGCATCGCTACGATAACCATCATCTTAGTGAAAAAGTTTTTCATAAAAAAGTTATTTAAAAGTTTGAAATGAAATTTCAATAATTTGGGCGCAAGATACGAATAATTTTTGAAAAATTTTATGTTTTTTGTCGTTTTTTCGTCGTGTATATGCGTATTATGCATACACGCAAGAGAAGGTCGGTTGTTTGGGGAATAAATATGCCGAAAAATAGGAATAAAAAAGAGTTGGGCAAAATGCCCAACTCTTGGCTGTAAGCTGTCAACCCAGCTCTCAACTCTCAACTATTTCTTGTACTCCTCAACGCCCTTTTTGAGGAAGTCTACAAACTTCTCAACCGAGAGGTCGTAGCCTCGTGGCTCGCCCAAAACCTCTCCGTTTTTGCCCTGCAAAACATAGTAAGGTTGAGCGTTTACGCTGAATCGTGTGAGTGCGTAGTTGGCATTTATCTCACCCAAAGTCTTGAGGGTCTTGCCGCTATCTGTCTTTACCCAATGGCTCTCATCCAACTTCATTTTGTCATCGGTGTAGAGCGCTACAATCACATACTCGTCACGCAAAATCTGCTGTACGGTAGGGTCGGCCCAAACTCGTGCCTCCATCTCTCGGCAATTCACGCATCCGTGACCCGTAAAGTCGATAAATATCGGCTTTCCAACCTTTGCTGCATATGCCTCGGCCTCCTCCATGTCGAAGAAGCCTTTCAAACCGTGTGGCAAGTGGAGAAAATCTCCATATTTAGGTGCATTTATATCTGCATTACCATTTGAGTGTGAGGTGGTTACTGCTGCACCCTGGCCGATAACGAAGTCCTGCGAAGAGAGTGGTGGCAAGTAGCCCGACAAGCCCTTCAAAGGTGCACCCCACATACCAGGAATCATATATACTACGAATGTGAATACGCCGATAGCCAATGCCAAACGACCCACCGAGAGGTGCTTGACCTCGCTGTCGTGAGCAAACTTAATCTTGCCCAAGAGGTACAAACCGAGCAACGAGAATACCACAATCCAGATGGCGAGATAGATTTCACGGTCGAGCAAATTCCAGTGGTAAACCTGGTCGGCAACGCTGAGGAACTTAAATCCGAGTGCCACCTCGACAAAGCCGAGTACCACCTTCACCGAGTTGAGCCAACCGCCACTCTTTGGCAGCTTCTTCAACATCGAAGGGAAGAATGCAAAGAGGGTGAAAGGCAGTGCAAATGCGGTCGAGAATGCCAACATTGTGATGATTGGCGACCACACCTCACCCGAAGTAGACTTGATAAGCACCGAGCCCACGATAGGACCTGTGCAAGAGAAGGATACAAGCACCAAGGTCAAAGCCATAAAAAAGATACCTCCGATACCGCCCTTGTCCGACTGTGCATCGCTCTTGTTTACGAGTGCGCTTGGCAAGGTAATCTCGAATGCACCGAAGAACGATGCTGCAAAGACCATAAATACCACAAAGAAGATGATATTTGGTACCCAGTGTGTCGCAAGCCAATTGAAGATGTCGGCAGTCACTGCATCACCTCCTGCAACTCGTGTTATAATAATAAGTATAGCAATCGGGAGAGTGTAGAGTGCAATGATGAACAAACCGTACAACGAAGCGTTGATACGACCACGGATAGCCGAGCCGCTATTCTTCATGAAGAACGACACGGTCATAGGCACCATAGGGAATACGCAAGGGGTGAGCAACGCCGCAAAGCCCCACAAAACAGCCTCGATTATGAGCGACCACAACGAGCCTTTGTCGGTACTCTCCTCTGCTGCCTTAACCTCTGCAGCCGGAGCACCCTCGCCGAGAGTAATTGTAACCTCCTCGGTAGTAGGGGAGAGGCACGAGCCTACATTGCACGCCTGATACGAGATTGCAACCTTCACCTCGCCACCCTTCTCGGCCTTGAAGTCCTGCTCGAAGATGGCCTCGTTGTCGTATTGGCCAATCTCCATCATCAGAAGCTCATCCTTCTCGACATGGGCCTTAGAGAGGGAGCGCAAATTACCCTCTGCGGTAACGCCCTCGCTTGGGGTAAACTCGAAAGTGGTAGGGTTGAATGCCAAAGCAGGATCGGTTACATAGATGTGCCAACCATCTGCCATCTCAGCCTTCAACTCCACTGTGTAGTGACCGTTGCCCTTATCGGCTACGGAGTGCTTCCACTTTACAACCTGCTCATTCTGCGCCATTGCCACCATCGGCACCACGCACAGAAGCATCAAAAATAATCTTTTAAACATCTTCATACTATCTAATTTTGAATCTTACTACTTTATGAACTTTACGGCTCTCCACTCGTTGCACGATAGCTCGCTCGTCTTCTTCATCTTTAACGACTTTGCTCTCTTTGTGAGCAACGGTATGTCCTCCTCGAAGAAGCCGCTTATGATGAGCTCA
This sequence comes from Alistipes sp., assembly GCA_017632115.1. GTDB lineage: Bacteria > Bacteroidota > Bacteroidia > Bacteroidales > Rikenellaceae > Alistipes. The sequence goes on from JAGBRY010000046.1 coordinate 11,131, forward strand.
CCACCCTTCGACAAAGTTGTTGCATAGGCCTCCATGTCGGCGAGTAGAACATTGCGGTTGATGTTTGCCAATACGATGTCGAACTCTTTGCCCTCGATTGCCGAAACATCGCCACAAACCGACACAACTCTATCGGCAACGCCATTTAGTTCGATATTTTCACGAACGCTCTCTTCGGCCATATCGTCAATCTCGACCGCCAAGACACTCTCTGCGCCTAACTTTGCCGCCACTATTGCCAAAACGCCCGTTCCGCTACCCATGTCGAGGATGCGTTTACCTTCAATGTCCGAAGCGAGCAACATCTCGACCATAAGTTGTGTTGTGGCGTGGTGTCCCGTGCCGAAGGACATCTTCGGCTGGATAATAACCTCTAAGCCGTTGTAATTTGACCGAGGTTGGTGGAATGGCGCACGAATAAGGACTTTGTCCTTAACCTCTACCTCCTCGAAGTTGCTTTCCCATACGGAGTTCCAATTCTGCGACTCGATATCCTCGAAATAGTAGTCGAGAATGCCCTCGTTGTGGAGCATATCCTCTATATCGCTATGGTACGCCTCGAACTCCGACTGAGGGATATAGGCGTTAAGAAGCCCATCCGTGTAGTCGAAACTATCGAACGGAAACTCTGCAAGGTAGGCGGTAAGTATATCGCCCTGCTCCTCGGTGGCGTGTATGGATAACTTGGTGTAGGTAGCCATTATTTACTCAACATATAAAACTAAACCCTTCAAATACTCACCCTCCGGGTGGTAGATGTTGATTGGGTGGTCGGTAGGTTGTGTTAGCTGGTGCAGGATGCGTACCTTGCGACCTGCGATAGCAGCTGCGGTAAATACGGTAGTGCGGAACAGCTCTTTCGATACCGCTTGCGAACAAGAGAAGGTAAAGAGAATACCTCCGCTCTTAATCTGCGACAAAGCTCGTGCGTTCAATCGCTTGTAACCCTGCATAGCATTTCCGAGTACCTTGTGGTGCTTGGCAAATGCGGGAGGATCGAGGATAATCATATCGTACTTGTCGCCAATATCCTTCAAATACTCCACTGCATCGCACGCCAACGAGGTGTGAGGTGCATCCTCTCCGAAGTTCAACTTGATATTCTCATCAACCAATCGTACTGCTCGCTCCGAAGCGTCAATCGAACAGACCTCCTTCGCTCCTCCGGCCAAAGCATAAACCGAGAAACCTCCCGTGTAGCAGAAGGTGTTCAGCACGGTGCGACCTTTGGCGTACTCCTGTACGAGATGACGGTTGAAACGCTGGTCGATAAAGAAGCCTGTCTTCTGTCCCTCCTCCCAATTGACGAGGAACTTGTGACCATTCTCCACCACCACATTGTCCTTCTCGGCCGAACCATAGAGATAGCCATCCACTGCGTTGAGGTTGGCTTTGAATGGTACGGTCTGGGCGCTCTTGTCGTATATGGCGGTGATCTTTTCGCCGTAGACCTCACGAATGGCTGTTGCAATGTCGTTGCGAGAGAGGTACATACCTACCGAGTGACACTGCACTACAGCTGTTGTGCCATAGATGTCGACTACCAGGCCGGGCAACAGATCACCCTCGCCATGGATAAGGCGGTAGCAGGTAGTCTGCGGATTGTCGGTAAGTTTGAGTGTGCGACGCACATCGAAGGCACTTGCAATGCGACTTCTCCACCACTTGGCATCTATCTCCTCCTTCTCGAAGGTGAGAATGCGAACGGCAATAGAGCCAATCTGGTAGTGACCTCTTGCGATATAGTCACCACGCTGTGTGAAGATGTCAACAACTGCACCTTCTGGGATATTTTCACCATCGCACTCGATGCGCTCTATTGCACCCGAAAATACCCAAGGGTGACGGCGCTGGAGCGACTCCTCCTTTCCTCGGCGAAGATATATTTTTGCTCTTGTCATAAATTCTACTCGTTTGGCTCGACAAAGATTGTGAATACCAATGGTGTGTATGGCAAAATCTCTGTGCTTATGGTTGTCTTTGTAGTTGTATCCTCCTCCTCGTAGTTGTAGTTATAGTTGTAGTAGTTATAGTCGTAGTAGTTGTAGTACGGACTATAGTAGTTGTAGTACGAGTTGTAGTAGTTGTAGTAGTTCATCGCATTGTAGTAGCTTGCCATCGAGTTCGACGACGATGTCTCGGTGGTAGTCGTACCCGACAAACCTGCTGCACCATAGGCGTAGCCCGAGGTTGTGGCAATCTGTCCATATGCTCCGTAGTGCATCTCAGGAATACAGTAGTACCAAGCTCCGATAGCCTGTCGCTCACCCTCATCCTTGCCCTCGTCGTCCGAAGGGCTGTAGCTGAATACCTCGCAAACAGGATCTTGCTCGTTGAAGACAAACTTACGAATCTCGGCAATGTTGGTGTCTACCACAAATCCGTCGAGGAAACGCAATACATACCACACATTTGCACGACCATTCTTTGTGATGAGGTTCTTCTCACCACGCTCCGAAGCCTTCAGTCCCTCGCCGAAGCGCTCCAATAAGATATCGTTGATCTTCTGGTTGATCGACGGCATTGCACCTTGCTGGTAGATGTCGCCACCTACATATGGATGATTCAAACCCTCGAGGTGTGGCTGCATATAGCGGTAGGCGTAGGCGTTATCGGTCACCGGGTTGTAGGTGTGGTTATAGTACAGACCTTTGAGTGTCAAATCGTCGCCATCCTCTTCGGTCTTTTCGCTCTCCGGCTTGGTGGCCTTTTTCCACTCACTCTCCCAACCGATGTAGCGCTGTAGCATGCTCAACTCCAACTCCGACGGATTCTTGATAGCACTCAGTACCTCGATATCCAAGATCAGAGGTCGTGATGAGTCGAGAGAGTACTGACCTTCGTATCCTCCCTCTACCTGCGAACCGCTCTCACCGTAGGCAATTGTCGAAGGGAGGTAGAGTCGTACCTTCGAGCCCTTGTGCATCTTGTAGGTCTCGTCGCCAATTTTAAGTTCGTGACGCATAGAGAGATAGGTGCCTTCTAGAAGGCCCAAATTCTTCTCGCCACAGTAGTTTACGAATGGAACATAGTGGGTAGAGTAGGAGAATGTACCACACATGGCAGCCAACTCATTACTGCGGGTTAAGCAGATTGTACCGTTGATATCTCGGCCGGTCATGTTGCAATATACCCAGCAGGTATCCTGCTCCATCAGTGGCTCCGAACCATAGTCGTTGCCATCTTTGCTTACGGGCAGATTCTCATTCTTGTCGCCCTCGAGGATCTCGACATAGTATCCACCCTCCTCTTGGTAGTTGTTGAGAAGATCTGGTCTGTGGAGCTTTATCCACGCCTCGAGCGAAATTCTCTCACGCTCCTTGTTCGAAACGAACTCCTCGTTTATACACGATGTGAAGGCAACGGCCGCTAAAACCATCGCCCCAAGAAATTTTGTTATGCTTTTCGTAAATTTCATATCTATTTTGTGACTTTTTCAATCTTCATATACCACGCCACCATCGAGTTCTTTGGCACTACACCTACGAGATGCTTGCCATAGGCAAGATTCGAGGTCATATATACCTGCACCGAGTCGGCCTCGTGGCAACCGGGTAGTGTGCGTTCCAAACCTTCGATAATCTCGGTTGTGCCGAGTTGAATGGTCAAAGGGTCGGTCGACCAATCGAGCGTATTACCACTTCTGTCACCGAGCTGAGCGATAACTTCCGGGATATTTGACCAATATATTGCCGAGGTTGCAGGCTCCGAGCCTGTGAATGTGTAGGCTTTAAATCTGATTTCCAATCTGTCGCCCCACTCGACTACCGGTCTATCCTCTCGCCCTTCGTCATAGTAGTTTACGATGTGACGGTAGGCGAAACGGCCAAATACATTGTAAAAAGCGGGGTTCTCCTCGATTACGCTTCCGATCTCCTCCTCGATAACCATACGGCGAGTGGAGGTCAGGTACTTTTCGATCTTATCACGCTCCGAAAGTAGGGTGTCCTCCTGCTTGCAACCCGCCAATGTGGCGAGCAAAAATAGTATGGTTAAAAACTTTTTCATGGTCATCAAACGGACAAAGATAGGAATTATTATGCAAAAACTATGTTTTTGTGGTTAAAAATTTGCATTATAGCTGTTTTAATGCGCTGCGAATAGCATCCTCGACACCGAGCGAAGCGTCGGCTTTGAAGATCTTTTGGAGAACCTTCTCTGATGCTGCCTTTGTGAAGCCGAGCATTACGAGTGCTGCCAAAGCCTCGTCGAAAGCCTCCGAGCGCTGCGAAACGGCGAGTGCATTCTCGGCAGCGTTGTGCGATGGCAGGTCGAGCATCTTCCCGCTCAAATCGACGATTATCTTTTGTGCAGTCTTCAGTCCCAAACCCTTCACATTCTTCAGAAGAGTGGCGTTGCCTGTGGCGATTATGTTGCGCAACTCCGATGGCGAGTAGGTCGACTGAATCATTCGTGCCGTATTGCCGCCCACGCCCGAAACGCTGATAAGGAGTCGGAAGAGATCACGCTCCTCTTTTGAGGAGAATCCGTAAAGCATCTCTGCATCCTCTCTAACTATGTGATGCAGATAGAGTTTTACGCTTTCGGCCTTCTCTATCTCAGAGTAGGTGTGCAACGAGATATTTATGAAATAACCGATGCCTGTGGCATCTACCACGGCGTATGCCGGTGCCACTTCGGCGAGGGTTCCGTTGATGTATTCGTACATGCTACCAAATATAATTTGGTGCAAAAATAGAAAAATCCACTTAAATATCGAAATTTCGGAGCGCTAATGTTGTGTTATTTATCGAAAAGATATAATTTTGTGGGGTAAAACGATAAATATGAGTACTATAGTAACGGTAATTTTGATAGCAGCGGGTGCGGTAGGCTTCTTTGTTTTAGCTATGTCGCTGACGCTGATTTTTAAGGGTCATCATATCGACTCCGAAATCTCTACCAACAAGGATATGCAACGCCTCGGTATCAAGTGTGCGGTGCAGGAGACTCGAGAGGATATGGCTGCCGAAAATTGCGACGACAACCCTTGTAGCGGAAATTGCGCAGGGTGTGATATTGAACATTCTACTAAATAAACTGCAATAAGATGAAAAGAGTGATTTTCTTGTTGTTGGGCTTGTTGCTGATAAGTGCATCTGTTGTTGCGCAATCGGCGCCCAATCTCCCCAAAAAGCTGTTTGTGGGCAATTTTAGAGCTGGTCATGTGCAGGGTATAGCGGTTGATGCCAAACAAGGATACGCCTACCTTTCGTTCACGACAATGCTTGTAAAAGTAGATATGAAGGGCAATGTGATTGGAACGGTTACGGGAATTTTAGGACATTTAGGCTGCCTTGAATTCAATGAAGAAGATGGCTGTGTTTATGGCTCGTTGGAGTACAAAAATGATGCTATCGGCAAGGGTATTCTGCGCCAGGAAGGGGTGTCGAAACAGTTTCCAACAGGCTTCTATGTGGCCATTATAGATGTCGATAAAATCAATCGCATGGATATGGATGCCGAGAAGGATGGAGTGGTGAAGAGTGTGTTGCTCAAAACCGTCGTGGATGACTTCGAGGCGAAGGTCGGAACTCGGTCGGGCAAAGAGTATGAACACCGTTATGGCTGTTCCGGCTTCGATGGTATTTCGTTTGGTCCTGCATTCAACGGCTCGGGCAAGCGAATGTTGACGGTGGCATACGGCATTTATAGCGATGTAAATCGCACCGATAACGACCACCAGGTGTTGTTGCAGTACGATGTGAAGGATTGGGCAAAATATGCGACTATCCATTCGCAGAATAATCTGCACCGCAATGGTCCGCAAAATTCCGATGGTAAATACTTTGTATTTACTGGAAACACCTCATGGGGAGTTCAAAATCTTGAGTATGATACCCATTCGAACTACTGGTTTTTGGCGTGCTATCCCGGCAAGAAACCAAACTTTGCCAACTATTCGCTCTTCTGCGTGGATGGCTCCAAGAAGGCGAAGGTAAAGTCGTTGAAGGGTGTTGACTATCAGAAGAATGGGGCTCTTTTGACGCTTGCCAAGCGAGGTGCGGTCGACCCTCAAAATAAGAGAGTGCGAGGTTGGCATAATAAGTTGGGCGCTTGCGGGTTGTGTGCCTTGGGTGACGGCTATTTCTATCTGACAAAGTCGGGTAAGAGTAAGCAGGGTCGCTCGGCAACTCTCTATCTCGCACGCTTTGTTGGCGATGAGGCAAAGGCCTTCGAAATTATCAAATAACATTCGGCCTCTACTGAATTTTATGTCACAATCCTTCGGGGTTGTGATTTTTTTTATAAAAAAATGTTGGAATTCTTGTGTAAAAATCATACTTTTGCAAAATACAAGGTTATCTATTCTGTGCAAGTAGGCAAAAATAGAGAGAATAAACAGATAAATTACAAACTTAAAAACCTAAATCAAGATGAAAAATTTGACAAAAATTTTCATGGTGGCCGTAGCGATGTTCGCATTTGCGTGCGCTACAGACCCGATTGAGGAGTCGACTATCGGCGTTGGTGAGGGTAGCTCAACTTTCACCATCTCGTTGGAGGAGTCGAGAACTCAGCTTGGCGAGCGCAATGCCGACGGCAAGTATCCGCTCTACTGGAGCGAGGGCGATCAGATCGCTATTAACGGTGCAGCTTCAACTGCATTGACCGAGGGTGGTCAGGCAGCTGCAACTTTCCAGTTTAACGCAGTTTTGAATGCTCCGTACAGCGTTATCTACCCTGCAAGCGAGGGTGGTGTTGTAAACTTCTTGGCTGAGCAGCCTTACACTGTTGGCACATTTGCCCCAGGCGCTGCACCAATGTACGGATATGCTGCAACTGCAAACGAGGCTATTCAGCTCAACCACCTTACAGGTATTCTCCGTTTGGCGGTTAAGGGTAATGGCGAGGCTCTCACAAGCGTTGTCTTCACTTCGGAGTTGGGCAAAATTGCCGGTCCTTTCACCGTGGATTGCACAAATGGTACTTTGGTAGCACAGGAGGGTGCTTCGAATGTTGTAACCTTGACCTTCGCAGAGCCATTGGTGCTCGATGCAGAGGCTCAGTATCTCTATGTTGCAGTTCCTGCAGGTTCGTATGGCTCATTCGCTATCACTTTGCACACTGCAACCGACAAGATGGTCGTAAAGTTTGACTCTGCGGCAAAACCTATTGC
>JAGBRY010000047.1 GCA_017632115.1 Alistipes sp.
CGTCCACAGGTAGGTGCTAAGGGCCTCATCTGGATTAAGGTTGAGGAGGGCGGTATCAAGTCGTCTATCGACAAGTTCTTCTCGCCAGAGGAGTTGCAGGCTATCGCCGAGCGCATCGATGCAAAGGCTGGCGACTTGTGCTTGATTCTCTGCGGTAAGAAGTATAAGGCTCTCACACAGCTCTGCGCTCTCCGTTTGGAGGTTGCCGAGCAGTTGGGCTTGCGTGATCCTAAGAAGTTTGCTCCACTCTGGGTTGTTGACTTCCCTATGTTCGAGTGGGATGACGAGACTGAGCGTTTCTACGCTAAGCACCACCCATTCACCTCGCCAAAGCCTGAGGATGTAGATAAGTTGGAGAGCGATCCGGGTGCAGTTCGTGCCAATGCATACGACTTTGTTTGCAACGGTACCGAGATTGGTGGTGGTTCTATCCGTATCCACGACCCTAAGCTTCAGTCGCTCATCTTCAAGTGCTTGGGCTTCACTCCTGAGCAGGTTGAGGCGCAGTTTGGCTTCCTCATTAACGCATTCCGTTATGGTGCACCGCCTCACGGTGGTTTGGCATTCGGCTTCGACCGCCTTTGCTCGTTGTTTGGTGGCGTAGAGTCTATCCGTGACTTTATTGCATTCCCTAAGAACAATGCAGGTCGTGATGTGATGCTTGACGGTCCGTCGCCAATCGATCCGGCACAGCTCGAGGAGTTGTGCCTCTCGTTGGTTCCGGCAGAGAAGTAGTATTAAAAATACTATATATTGCAAATCGCCTCGATTTTTATGGTCGGGGCGATTGCTTTTTTGATAGATTCTGTCTATATTTGTACCAAAGTACAAAAATCTGAAAAAGAGATGCGTAGATTGCTTCTGTTGTTGGGATTCATCTTGTCGCTTGGCGTTGCGAATGCCGAGCCGTACAGGGTGTACCCGGTGCCGGAAGGAGTGCGTCAAACCGATATGTTCGAGGTGGAGGTTAGTGCCGACTCTTTGAAGTGGGAGCGTGTACCTGTGGTTATGACTCTTGCTTCGATTGGTCGAGGCCACAAGAAACTCTCGGCCGAGGAGTATGCCGAGTGGAGTGGCTATACGAAGGCTCCGTATCTCGATAAGTGTGCTATTGTATCGCTCTCCACTACGCAGAAGGTGTGGTTCAGAGTATCGCATCCGACGGCAAAGCAACTTACAATCTCGCCCGAAAGGCGTGGCGTGGCGGCTACAATGGTCGAGGGTAAAGCGGTATTCTCGGTCGAGGGTGGTGCAAAGTTGATGATAAAGCCCGATGGCGATGTGGTGCGAACTCTCTCGTTGCTTATCGACGACGACTCGAAGCCGCTTCTCAATATGCGTCGTTTTGACCACATTATCCGCTTTAAGAAGGGCTATCATACAGCCGCCAACAATCCGCATATTAAGCTCAACGAGTATGGCGCACCGGTAGTAACCGTTCGCAAGGACAATACAATGATAGTCTTGGAGGAGGGTGCGCATCTGTGTGCGGCCATCGATATTCGTGGAGCAAAGGGTACCCGTATCTCGGGCCGAGGATTTATAAATTTGCTTGATCGCTGTTATGGTGCCGAGCGAAATTTTGAGTGCGAGTTGGTTGGAGCATTCCGCCAGAATGTTGTGCCTGCCATCTATATCCACGAGGGTGCCGAGAATGTGCTGGTGCAGGATATTACGATTATTACCGACTTCCGTTGCGTTACGGCTCGCAATGCCGATGGTATTCACCTCGAGAATGTGAAGATGTTCTCCTCAGCGCAGAATGGCGATGGCGTGAATGTAATCAATACTCAACACCTTTGGGTGAATAACTGCTATATCCACAGCCAGGACGACTGTTTCTGCGGCTACAACAACTGCGACAGCATCCGTTTCTTGTGGGATGACAACAAGTATATAAAGGGTACACCAACCTCCGACCTTCGATTGACAAACTCGGTGGTATGGACAAATTGCCGTCCTTTTGTCTTTGGCGGACACGCTACGGGAGAGAAGGAGCCTCGCTGCGTGATGGAGAATATCTTGGTGGAGAATTGCGAAATTATCGGTATGGCGAACTCGCTCCACTACGAGGACGACTTCACGTTCAAGCGCTACAATACCCGTACCTTCTGGAGCGGTATGATGCGAATACTCTCGCAGAGCGAGCAGATTGTGCGAAACATCACCTTCAGCAATATCGACGTGGAGTGGACCAAGGGATATAATGGTCAGCCTATCCATATTGCGGTGCGTGACAACTCAAAGACCTCCTATAAGGAGTTGCAGGGCTACCGCATCGAGAATATTCTCTTTGAGAATATAACCTTCCGCAACCTCAACAAGGTGGTGATGCCTATCTATATGAAGGCTCCGTCGGATGTAGAGGGTTACGGAATATATGGTGTGAAGTTTAATAATGTAACCTTCGACGGTAAACCCCATACGGCGGTAGGTATGACATTGGTTGGAAATGTAAATTTGTAGAGAAAACATATGAAGAAATCAGTTGTAATACTTCTTTGTGTAATTGTTGCAATGTCGTGTTGCGAGGTTAAGGAGTCGGTAGAGTTGCGATTTATTCGCAAAGATGGAACTGTGACCACTGAGGTGCGCCAACTTAAGAGGGTATGTTTTGAGGAGTTCCTCCGACTTGAACTATCTCCTGCAGAGTTGGAAAATGTTGATGGATTGTGCGTAACTCCGTCATTTGCCTGCGCAAAAGATGGCGAAGATGGATATTTTGTTGCGGAAGATGGCCTTCTCTACGGTTTTAAGCATAATGGAATGGGAGAGTATAGCCGTCAGGCGAAGAATCTAAGAATGTCGATGAGCTGCATCAATACTCTGCACGGAGCCTACCTTGC
>JAGBRY010000048.1 GCA_017632115.1 Alistipes sp.
CGAGTCATACCGCCCTTGATACCGTGGTTGATACAAGGAGCGTATGCGATGATGAGCGATGGTCCAGGATAAGCCTCTGCCTCCTTCAATACATTGAAGAGCTGAGTCTGCGATGCACCAATCGAAACCTGTGCAACATATACATAGCCATAGGTCATTGCGATTGCACCCAAATCCTTCTTGCGGATGCGCTTACCCATCGAAGCGAACTTAGCAACAGCACCCACAGGGGTAGACTTCGAAGACTGACCTCCGGTATTCGAGTAAACCTCGGTATCAACAACAAGGATATTTACATCCTCACCGCTTGCCAATACATGGTCAACGCCACCGAAGCCGATATCGTAGCCCCAACCGTCGCCACCGATAATCCACTGCGACTTCTTAACGAGGAAGTCCTTGTGCTCGAGGATAGCCTTGCACTTGTCGCAACCGCAAGCCTCGCAAAGTTCGATTACTCGTGGAGCAACCTCTGCCGACTTAGCTGCCAAGTGGCGAACATCCAACCACTCCTGCAATGCTGCCTTCAACTCGTCAGAACACTTCTCGCAAGTGAGAGCCTCCTTAACGATAGAAGCCAAATTCTCACGAATCTTCTCGTTACCGATGTGCATACCCAAGCCGAACTCGGCGTTGTCCTCGAACAACGAGTTGGCCCAAGCTGGACCCTGACCCTTGTCGTTGGTGCAGTATGGAGTAGAAGGTGCCGAAGCCGAGTAGATTGAGGTACAACCTGTAGCATTGGCCACCATCATGCGCTCACCGAAGAGCTGAGTAATAGTCTTAATGTATGGAGTCTCGCCACAACCTGCGCAAGCACCCGAGAACTCGAACAATGGCTGCATAAACTGCGAATTCTTGACAGTCTTCTCACGGTCGATATTCTTGTAACCCACGGTGTGGTGCATGTAGTTCCACTTCTCAACCTCGCCCATCTGCGATGCGAGTGGCTGCATAACGAGTGCCTTACCCTTAGGTGCAGGACAAACATCAACGCAGTTGCCGCAACCTGTACAATCGAGTGGCGACACCTGAATACGGAACTTGTACTCCTTGGTATTTGCAATACCCTGCTTGAACTCTGTTCCCTCCGGTGCAGCAGCGGCCTGCTCCTCGGTTGCGAGGAATGGACGGATAGCTGCGTGAGGGCAGACATAAGCACACTGGTTACACTGGATACAGGTATCGAGATTCCACTGTGGAACATTTACTGCGATACCACGCTTCTCCCAAGCAGCAGTACCGTTATCCCAAGTACCATCCTCACGGCCGATAAATGCCGAAACAGGGAGATCGTCGCCCTTCAATGCGTTGATCGGATCAACCACATTGCGAACAAACTCCGGACGACTCAAATCAACCGATGCTGCAGCCTCCTCGACAACGAGGTCTGCCCACTCAGCCGGTACTGCAACCTTCTCAACAGCGGTTGCGCCGGCGTCAACAGCGGCATAGTTCATATTTACGATATCCTCACCCTTCTTGCCATAAGACTTGTAGATAGCCTTCTTCATCTCCTCAACAGCCTTCTCGAACGGAATGACATTCGCAATCTTGAAGAATGCCGACTGCATGATGGTGTTGGTACGGTTGCCCAAGCCCAACTCCGAAGCAATCTTTGTTGCGTTGATGATGTAGAAGTTGATATTGTGCTTTGCAAGATATACCTTCATGTGAGTTGGCAACGATGCGCAAGTAGCCTCGGCGTCGAGTACCGAGTTCAACAAGAACGAGCCACCGTGCTTCAAACCCTTCAAAACATCGTACTTGTCCACATACGACGGTACATGGCAAGCGATGAAGTCAGGAGTAGTTACCAAGTATGGCGAAGTGATTGGCTTGTCACCAAAACGGAGGTGCGACGAGGTGTAACCGCCCGACTTCTTCGAGTCGTACGAGAAGTAAGCCTGGCAATACTTGTCGGTCGAACCACCGATAATTTTGATAGAGTTCTTGTTTGCACCAACAGTACCATCGGCACCCAAACCGAAGAACAACGCCTCGAAAGTACCCTCCTTAGCCATCGAAATCTCCTCGCCTACAGGCAACGAGAGGTTTGTAACATCGTCTACGATACCCACGGTGAAGTGGTTCTTTGGTGTCGAGAGTGCCATGTTAGCAAATACCGACAACATCTGCGCCGGTGTTGTGTCCTTTGACGAAAGACCATAGCGACCACCGATAATTGCAGGCTGAAGCTCGTGACCATAGAATGCATCTACGATATCGAGGTACAAAGGCTCGCCATTTGCTCCAGGCTCCTTTGTGCGGTCCAAGACGCAAAGGGTCTTAACTGACTTTGGCAATACATTGAAGAGGTATTTTGCCGAGAATGGACGGTAGAGGTGAACGGTTACGACACCCACCTTCTCGCCACGCTCGTTGAGGAAATCAACGCACTCACGCAATGTTTCGGTTACCGAACCCATAGCCACAACTACACGGTCGGCATCCTCTGCGCCATAGTATACGAATGGCTTGTACTCACGACCTGTAATCTTCGAGATCTCGGCCATAGTCTCAGCTACCATATCAGGTACTGCATCGTAGAACTTGTTTGCGGCCTCACGGGTCTGGAAGTAGATGTCAGGGTTCTGGGCAGTACCACGAGTTACAGGCTTCTCAGGATTGAGCGCACGGGCACGGAACTCCTTCAATGCCTCACGGTCGAACAACGCTGTGAGCGAAGCCTCGTCCATCAACTCTACCTTCTGAATCTCATGCGAAGTGCGGAAACCATCGAAGAAGTGAAGGAATGGAACTCGAGCCTTCAAAGCTACGATATGTGCCACACCTGCCAAGTCCATAACCTCCTGAACCGACGAAGTTGCCAACTGAGCAAAACCTGTCTGACGAGCAGCCATAACGTCCTGATGGTCGCCAAAGATAGAGAGCGACTGCGCTGCCAAAGCGCGTGCCGAAACGTGGAATACGCCCGGAAGCAACTCTCCCGAAATCTTGTACATATTAGGAATCATCAGCAAGAGGCCCTGCGATGCGGTGAAGGTCGAAGTCAAGGCACCACCCTGCAACGAGCCGTGAACTGCACCCGCAGCACCAGCCTCCGACTGCATCTCGACAACCTTTACAATCTCGCCGAAGATGTTCTTACGGCCCTGAGCTGCCCAC
>JAGBRY010000004.1 GCA_017632115.1 Alistipes sp.
GATGACACCTGCATCGAGGTTATACTCCGTGAGTAAGAGTTGCGGAGCAACTGTATCGCTTACAAACTCCTTTGGGAATTGGGTCATTGTGTAGTAGAAAATCGAGCCGAGAATCATAGCAAGAATTACGACGGTCGATTTCCAAATACCCTTGAAAACATTGTTTGCCCACGCCATAATCGCCACGCCGACAATTGCCGATACGAGTGCCAGGCCTGCGTGAGCCTTATCCGCAAAAATCAACCCCACGATAGGTTTGGCCATCGTGAAGGAGATAAGAATGACGATTGCCGCTACGATGCGAGGTGTGAAGATGCGCTTGATGTACTTCATGGCTCCGACGGCTGCCAGAAGCGTAACCAACGCACCGCCAACAATCATCGAAGGGTATATTGTAGAGGCCTCGTGTCCTTGCGAGGCGGCGGCAATAACACCCATTAACAGTACGGCGGCAGGGCCTGCCACCAAAGGTAGGCGATGCCCCCATAATACCTGTATAATAATAGTTATACCACAGATGACGAAGAGCTTTTGTGTGAAGAATACCACCTCGCCCGCAGGAGCTATAAATGTACTTGTAAGCACCACCGGAAGGCATATCATCAGCCACTGCAAGCCGTAGAGCAACAACGCTCCAAGGTTTGGCTTGTCATCTATGTTATATCTAAAAATCATCTCTGTCTATTGCTCTATTTCAGCGTTATTATTTCTGCTTGCCGCACATCTCCTTGACAATCTTCTTTGCAAGAACAGGCTCGTCAGTAGTGATGATATCAACACCGTTTTGGATGCACCAACGGATATCCTCCTCCTTGTTCACAGTCCAAGCATTGACGGTCAAGCCCAACTTGTGTGCCTGCTTGATCCAGTTCTTTTTCTTCTTCCAAACCTTGATATTGTAGTCGAGGCTGTTGCAACCCAAACCCTTCACATAGAGAGGGTCGTAGTTGCCGCTCAAGTAGGCGATTTTAGAGCCCTCTGGAGCCTTCTTTGCCAACTCGTAGCATGCCCAAGGGTGAGCTGCGAGGTATTCTACATTATTCTGCATACCCATCTGCTCTACGGTAGCAAGAACTGCCTCTACGAGCTCTGTCTCACGCTGTGGAGTAGCTTGACTCTTAAGGTCGAGCATGAGTTTTGTTGCAGGCTTCTTCTTTGCACGCTTGAGGTAATCCTCCAATGTCGAGATGTACTCACCATTTGCGAAAGGAACATTGAGCATCTTCTCCATGGTCGAACGCTGAACATCGGCCTTTGGTGAGGCTTTACGGTTTGGATGCCAACCGCTCTGTACAACGAGAACCTCGCCATCCTTCGTGAGATTTACATCGCACTCCGAGGCGTAAATCTTCAATTTCTGAGCAGCCTTGAGTGCGCTCATGGTGTTCTTTTCGCCGCTTGCTGGCGACTTGTGGTAACCACCATTAGCAACAATGTGTGGGGCCTTGTATTGAGCCGATACTGCGAATGCTGTGGCTACTGCCAATACTGCTAAAAATATCTTTTTCATATCTAAGTCTGTTTTTTTGAGAGTTGATTATTTGCACATTTCGTTGATGATGTTCTGAACGAGCACCGGATCGTCTGTAGTGATGTAATCAACACCATTCTGGATACACCAACGGATATCCTCGTCCTTGTTCACAGTCCAAGCATTCACATACATACCGAGCTTGTGAGCCTGCTTGATCCAATTCTTCTTTTTCTTCAATACGGTGTATCTGTAGTCGATGCCCTGGCAGCCCATGCCCTTGCAATACTGTGGTGAGTAGTCGCCACTGAGGTATGCAATCTTGGTGCCCTTTGGAGCCAGGCGTGCAATCTCCCAACAAACGAATGGGCGGAATGCGATATACTCAACCTCCTCCTGCAAGTTGTACTTCGCAACCAAATCAACGGTCTTCTGTACAATCTCGGTCTCGAGCTGAGGTGTAAGCTGATCCTTAATCTCGATGATGAGCTTTGTGTTCTTCGACTTTGTCATCTGCTGGCAGTACTCCTCGAATGTAGGTACCACCTCGCCGCTCTCGAGCAAAATAGCCTGAACCTTAGCTTTTGTGCTGCGCTGAACATTTACACGAGGCTTTGCATTCTTTGTACCTGGGTGATAAGGGCCGTGAACAACGAGAACCTCACCATCTTTAGTGAGCTGGAGGTCGCACTCTGAACCCCAGAATTTAGCCTCCTGAGCAGCCTTCAACGCATTGAGCGAGTTGCGAGCTGCGCCCTCCGATGCGTGGAAACCACGGTGAGCAATAATCTTTGGCGCTTTGAGCTGCGCCGATGCTGTGATACCAATCATAACAGCAACCAATACAGTTAAAATTTTTTTCATAATATCTAATTACTAATAAGTTAAGTGATTTTTTCTATCTCGTCGTTCTCTTTTCCAGCACATTGCGCATCATCTCAGGCTTGTCCGTAAGAATGTAATTAAACCCTTGCTCGATAAGCCACTCTATATTTTCCGGCTTGTTTACTGTCCAAGCCATCAACTCCATGCCGAGTTTGCGTGCTTGTTCGATAAAGTCTGGGTTCTTGTACCAACTTGCAAATGGGCGACCTGCAATCTTGCACCCTATGGCGTGGCAAAATGCGGGAGAATAGGAGTTGTTGGTCAATGCTATCGGAGTGCCTTTCGGGGTGCGGCGCACCAACTCTCGCACCAAAAACTCGTGCCCTACCAAGTAGTAAACCTTATCCTGCATCTTGTACTTTTTGAGTATAGCCTGAATCTTTTTGACGACCTTAGCATCAGCAGAAGGGGTGTCGTGCCCCTTTATTTCGATAAGCATCTTTGTCTTGTTGCACTTTGCGGCCTGTGCTATCCACTCCTCGAAAGTCGGTACTTTCTCGCCATTGGAGAGCAGAATGGCTTGAATGGCCTCTTTGGTGTCGTGTTGGGCGTGAACTCTGTTCCACGCTTTCCAGTTTGGGTGCCAATCGCCGTGCAGAATGAGCAACTCGCCATCGGCGGACATATTTACATCGAACTCCACCATATCGAACCCCTCTTTTTGAGCCATCTTTAACGCCTCGATAGAGTTTGCAGGTGCTCCACCTTTGGGGCGATAACCTTTGTGTGCAACAATCTTGGGTTGCGCCACTACGGATATCGCCACAAGTAGTGCAAATGTGAGTAAAATGCTCCGCTTTGTCATATTATAACCACTTTGTGTGCTACAAAAACTCTACAAATATATAAAAAATTGTTGAAAAGTTGTATATTTGCCACAGAAAAAAAGAGTTAATGGCTAAAAGCAAAAGAACAATGCAAGAGTATATTTCGAAACAGCAACAGATTTTTCGTTCGGCAGCGCAGATTTTCCCGCTGATATCCAACTTCTCGCTTCTTACACCCGCAGTTGCGGACAAGGTCGAGGAGTGGCAGGCCGATGAGGAGCGATGCTCGTTCAAGTTCAAGGGTTTTACCGTAGCGTTGCGTTTCGACGAAAAGGTTGAGAATAAGCATGTTAAGATTACGGGCGATGGCGGTACCGTACCAATGGACTTTTCGTTCTGGATTCAGTTGCACCAGGTGTCGGAGGGTGATACACGCATCCGTTTGGTGTTGCATGCTGAGTTGAACATGATGATGCGAATGATGCTCGGCAAGAAGCTGCAGGGCGGACTCGACCAGGCTGTCGAGGGGTTGGCAAAAGCATTTAACCAGATTTAGTTGGGAGTTAGGAGTGAGTAGTTGAATAATTCTCAATTCTCAATCCTCAATTCTCAATTAAAAAAGTTGCTAATTGCTTAATTTTGTAAAAAATAACGAAAAAATTTTGCTCGGTTGGCAAATTAAATGTATATTTGCAACCGCAAAAAAAGGATATTAAAAATTTATAAAGTACTAATAGTTATGACAAAGGCAGATATCGTAAACGAAATTGCAAAGAAGACCGGTGTTGAGAAGACCCAGATTCAGACTATCGTAGAGGCTTTCATGGACGAGGTTAAGATCTCGCTCGAGAAGGAGGAGAATGTATATCTTCGTGGTTTTGGTTCGTTCATCATCAAGAAGCGTGCTGAGAAGGTTGCTCGTAACATCTCGAAGAACACCACCATCACCATCCCTGCACACAACATTCCGGCATTCAAGCCTGCAAAGTCGTTCGCATCGAAGATTAAGTAATATAAACCATATAAATCATTTACAACTATGCCAAACGGAAAGAAGGTTAAGCGTCACAATATTGCTACGCACAAGCGCAAGAAGCGTCTGCGTAAGGACCGTCTCAAGAAGAAGTAAAAACTGCACTTCTTCCATAGGTTTTAACGCTAAGAGTGCAGGTGCCTCTTAGCGTTACCTATTTTAATTAGCTATTAGCCATTAGCTATTGGCTGCTAGCTAAATAAAGAAAAGGCTATTGGCTAATGGCCA
>JAGBRY010000005.1 GCA_017632115.1 Alistipes sp.
CTCACCGACGCATCGGGTAAAACCTTGCAGGAGCTGAAAAATGTAGGAACGGGTAAGTATCGCTTTAACTATGTGGCTCCGGGCGAGATTCGTTTGCGAGTTATCGAGGATAAGAATGGCGACGGCATATGGAATGCGGGCGATGTGATAGCAGGTCTGCAGCCTGAGCGTGCCGAGGCCTACTTCAACGAGCGAGGTGAGGATCTCTTCACAACAAAGATGAATTGGGACTTCGAGATAAATATCGATATGAACAAGGTGTTCGTGCCATTGACTATGGAGAACCTGGTGAAGATGCTCGACGATAAGGAGGAGTCCCGTCTGCAGAAGCTATTCGAGGAGTGGCAGAAGAAGCAGCAAGAGGGCAAAGGCAAGGAGCATGACCATAGCCAGCAGAGTAGCGGTGGCGGAGGCATGGGCTTTGGCGGTATGGCCGGTGGCTTAAGAAATGCAGCTGGTACATTTAAATAGTAGTGGAGAGGAGAGAAGGATGAAACGACTTATAAAGATATTAACCTTAGCATTGGCGTTTTTAGTGGTGGTAGTTGCCGAGAGCTCGGCGCAGCATACCATTGCCGTAACGGGTGGTACGGGCTTTGCTACGGCACGCCCATATCCTGCACAGGAGATGAAACCCATTTGGGGAACATACCAGGCGGGTATTTCGTGGCGTTACTACTCGATGCCTCGCTTTGTCGCCTGCTTTGGTATAGATGTGGAGTTGTTGCAGCGAGGATTTTCGTATGCACCATACCCTAACCGATATGAGAATAAGAAGGACTACAAGTACTACACCCGTAAGCTCAATTCGATAATGGTGCCTATTGTTTGGCAGCCGCACGCCTACCTCTTCAAGAAGCACTTGCGAATATATCTGGAGGCGGCACCGACCTTCTCGTTCAACTTCTCGTCAACATTCCACAACGAGGAGAAGATGATCTATGTGTTGAATGATGATGGACAAACGACCACCGGTTACAAGGCTATAGAGAAGGGTAAGTATGAGTTCCGCCCCGAGCGAGATAATCGTTTCTCGTACGGTTTGCGAGGAGGTGCGGGCTTTGACTTGATATTTGGACAGGTCGAGTTCGGAGTACGAGCTATCTACGACTTCGGATATTCGGATATCTTGCGCAATCGAAACAAGTACTATGCAAACAACCTCGACTATATCGAGGTGGATGAGAATGGCGAGAAGGTTAGGTATGCCGGCGAGAATCCATTCTATCTTACGCCGTTGCGCTCGCCTCTCGACAATCTGACCGTTTCGGTGAAGTTGGGCTTCCGTATCGGAAAGGATGGCTTCGAGGAGTGGAATTGGAAGCGACCTGCCCTGCCAAAGAATAAAGAGGTGTTTAAGTATACATTCTAATAAAAAATTGTTCTGATGAGTTCTTTTTGTACGAGTGCGTCGGTCGCCAAATTCCTCACATACACCATAGTGTGCTGCGGATTTGTCGCCTAGCATCGCACAAAAATAATCTCATCACCTCCGATTTTTTTGGAGAGTTGAAGATAAAAAACTAATAAAAAAGCTAATGGCTAATGGCCAAAGGCTGATAGCTAAACAATATGGAGAATACAAGACAAGAGAAGATTGCAAAGCAGATTCAGCGTGATATCGCCGAGATTTTTCAGCGTGATATTGCCGAGTCGTTGCGTGGTGTTTTGACTACGGTTACAGCGGTGCGAGTATCGCCCGATTTGGGATATGCGAAGGTTTATGTGAGCGTTTTCCCATTCGATAAGGCGCAGGCTACACTCGATATCATCGAGCAGCAGAATAAGTTGATTCGTGGTGCGCTTGGTCGCCGTATGCGCTTCCAGGTGAAGATAATTCCCGAGTTGCAGTTCTTCGTTGACGACTCGTTGGAGTATATCGAGAATATCGACTCGTTGCTGAAGAAGTAGTCGGTCGAACGAAATCTGCTCCAAAGATGCAGTGGCGTTTTGCTCTGAAATACCTTACATCCCGTAAGTCGCACTCGGTGATAAACATCATCGCTACAGTCAGTTTGCTGGCCGTGGTGGTGCCTGTTGCCGCTATGGTGATACTGCTCTCGGTCTTCAACGGCTTCGAGTCGTTGGTGCGTGACCTCTATAAGGTTATAGATGCCGATATTGAGGTTACAACCGATGGTGGCTTTGCTGTTTCGGACACCCTTTTGCGCCAAAAGGTCGAGGGGGTAGAGGGTGTCGATGCTACATCGTTTATTGTGGAGCGACAGGCCCTACTCTCGTATCGCAACAATCGTGTGGCGGTGCGGTTGCGAGGTGTTGACGAGGGGTATCGAGAGGTGGTGCCTATCGAGGCTCACACTTCGCTCGGAAATTGCGAGCTGCAGTTGGGCGAATTGGACCGTCTGATGCTTGGCGAAGGCGTGGCCTACGAACTGGGTATGTTCTCGATGGTTGCCGGCGATGTCGAGGTCTATTCACTTGGTGGTGGACAGATTGGGTCGCTGCTGCCGACCTTTGCCATGCGTAGCGAACGACTCGATGTATGTGGAGCATTTGTTCTCGACCAGCAGCACGCTTCGTCGTTGGCTTTGACATCGTTGAGGGCAGCAAATCGAATTTTCGGCATCGAGGAGAGGGCCGATATGTTGCTTGTAAAGGTGGAGGATGGAGAGTCGCACCGAAAGGTTGCCGAGGAGCTGCAGTGTGCACTCGGCGAGAGCTATGAGGTGTTGCTCCGAGAGGATAAGAACGAGAGCTTCTACGCCATAATGCGCTACGAGAAGTGGGCGATATTCTTCGTGTCTATGTTGGTGCTGGTGGTGGCATCGCTCTCGATAATCGGCACAGTTATTATGCTTGTGATTGAGAAGCAGGACGAGCGTTCGACGCTCCTTTCAATGGGTGCGGATAACGGCTTTATTCGAGGAATTTTCGTGCGTGAGGGTCTGCTCATAGCGGGCGTGGGCGGAGTTATAGGTCTAATCCTTGGCGTGGCGATAACTTTGGCGCAGCAGCACTTCGGCTTTGTGAAGATGCCGAATGGCAACTTCCTCGTAGAGAACTACCCCGTGGAGCTGCAGACAATGGATTTATTGGTGATTTTTGTGGTCTTTGTGGCAGTGGCACTTGCGGTGTCGGTTGTTGCAACATCGACAATGATAAAGAGAAAATAGAGTATGAAGAGAACCTTATATATGGTGCTTTTGGTGGCGTTGCTCGGTGTGATGGGTTGCGCCAAGAAGAACATTATTCCCGACAATACACTTGCCGATATATTTCACGATGCCTTTGTTGTGAATGCCTATATTGGCGAGGAGCATATAAACCTCGACTCGTTACAGGTCTACGAACCGATATTTAACCGATATGGCTATACTGCCAAGGATGTGGTCTATACGGTCGGAAACTTCTCTCGCCGAAAGAGTGCCCGCCTTGGTACGGTTGTCGAGCAGGCCATCTCGAGATTGGAGCGAGAGAGTAAGGAGTACGAAAAAAAGGTCGTTATACTCGATACTATCCGCAATGTGGCGGTGCGCTCGTTTACACGCACCATCTACAATGACACCCTTATTGTGGCAAAGAAGCGAGCTGACTCGACCGCTCTGCGCATAGAGATAACTCCTGCACCGCAGGGCGAATATATCATCAGCTATGGCTACAAGTGCGAGGACGATTTGGAGAAGTATCCTCGCAGTGCCGAGTTCTACTTTACCGACGAGAATGGTTATCAGAAGGGCCGTACCCTGGTATCTTTGCGTAAGACGGGAATGGTAAATCGCACACTTATCTCAAAGAGTGATAGCCGCAATTTGGTGCTCAATCTCGGAAAGTATACCGATCTTACAAAGGCGGAGAAGAGCACCTCTTCCAAAAAGGGAAAGAAGAAAAAGAAGAGTGGTAAACCACTTCCGCCAAAGACCCAGGATCTCGAAATACGCAACTTGCGAGTGCAGTTCAAGCTTAATGCCGATGCTGCCGTAGACTCGCTGTTCAGTCGTTATGTCGATATAAAGATTTTTGCCGATGGATTTCTCATTAAGAAGGATAGCCTCGCACTATCTGCTGACTCCACAAGGGTTTCAACCACGACCACTCCTAACCGTTAAGTGCTTTGCCGATGGCTCGCACGAGATTGTGGCGGTGGAGCAGTATGGCGAGGGGTTGGACTCTACCCCAGGTGTCGAGTTCCATTCGGGAATACTCTCGGCCGGTTTTGTAAATGCCCATTCACATATCGAGCTTTCCTACCTTCGTGGCGCAATCGCCGAGGGTGGAGGCTATGCGGCCTTTGCCGATAGTATTGCCAAGGTGCGTGACACCTTTTCGGAGGAGGAACGGTTGTCGGCTGTCGTTGAGGCTGACCGCACGATGTGGCAGGAGGGTGTCGATGCTGTGGGCGATATCGTGAATGGCGACACCTCGTTTGCCACAAAATCTGCAAGTCCGATATATTATAAAAATTTTGCTGAGGTCTTCGGATTGCGACTCTGCAACCTGGAAAATCAGCGTGCGTTGTTGAAATATCCTAATACATCGTTGTCGCCCCATTCTATATACTCGGTACAGGATGCGCCATTCAGAGAGGTGTGCGGTACCGATTGCAATGAGCCACTCTCAATTCACTTCCTCGAAACCGAGGATGAGGCGTTGCTCTATCGTGGTGAAGGCTCTCTGCAGGAGTGGTATGGGAAGGTGGGCTTTGAGTGTGATTTTTTGCACTATGGTTCACCGGCCAAGCGAATTGTCGAGTGTGTGCCTAAGGATAGAAGCGTGTTGCTGGTGCATAACTGCGCCCTCTCCGAGCACGATGTTGAGGTGCTGACCAACCACTTCTCTATGCCTCTCTCGTTCGTGTTGTGCCCTCGTTCCAATGCCTATATATCGGGTGTGGAGCCACGCAGTGTGGAGTTGCTGCGCAAGGCGGGCTCTAATATAAATATATGTATAGGTACCGACTCGCTCTCGTCGAATTGGTCGCTTTCGATGGTCGAGGAGTTGAAGCAGTTTAAGAATATACCTCTTGCCGAATTGCTGCAGTGGGCAACCATCAACGGAGCGAAGGCTCTCGGTATAGATGACAAGTACGGTACTGTTGAGGTTGGCAAGCGAAGCGGTGTGGTCAGCCTTTCGGGTGTCGATTTGGAGAACTTTGCCCTGACACCCCGAACCAAAGCAAAGAGGATATTGTAAAAAAGCCATTGGCCAATGGCTAAAAGCTAAAAAAAATAGAGTTGGAATTTCCAACTCTATTTTGTCTTATAACTGCAACGGTATTGACCTTTGGCGAGTTTCAGAATTTTACTCTTCAAGAGGTTGCGACGCAGTGGCGAGAGGTGATCGGTGAAGACCTTGCCCTCCAAGTGGTCGTACTCGTGCTGAATTACACGAGCAGGGTAGCCCGAAAACTCCTCGTCGTGTTCCACAAAGTTCTCGTCGAGGTAGCGCATGCGGATAGAGACAGGGCGTACCACATTTTCGTGAATACCCGGAATCGAAAGACAACCCTCCTCGAAGTGAGAGGTCTCTGCCGAACGCTCATAGATCTCGGCGTTGATAAATACCTTGCGGAAATCTGCCAACTCTGGCACATCCTCAGCCCAAGGGGTACAATCGACGATGAAGAGGCGAATGTTCTTGCCAATCTGCGGTGCAGCCAAACCTACACCACTTGCCTCGCCAAGTGTGAGCCACATATCATCCACCAACTTCTTGAAGTCGGGGTACGAAGCGTCAATGTTTGCACTTGGCTTACGCAAAGTCGGATTTCCGTAAATTACAATTGGATATATCATTGTGTTTTTTGCTTTTAGCCATTAGCCATTGGCTTTTTAATTTTTTAGTTTTCCGCTTTCCGTTTTCCGTTAAAGCTTTGCTGCCATATACGATTGCAAAATTATCGTTGCTGCGACCTTGTCGACCAACGCCTTATCTCGGCGAGCCATCTTGCCTATGCCGCTCTCACGGATTGTGCGCTGTGCCATCACCGAGGTAAATCGCTCGTCATACATAACGATCTCCTTATCTGGAAAATTGTGGCGCAGGCGACCAACCAACGGTTCGATGTAGCGCATTGTTTCGCTCTTCTCGCCATTCATCTGCGAAGGCTTGCCAACGACAATTGTCGTTACATCCTCCTTCGAGCAGTAGTCGGCAATGTATCGCTCCAACTGCTTTGTGTCGACCGTTTCGAGCGCTCCGGCAATAATCTGCAACGGGTCGCTAACTGCCAACCCTGTGCGCTTAACGCCATAGTCTATTGCCAAGATACGCCCCATAAACTCTTGCCCCTCTAGCTCTTACTTCAGCTTCTTGTACAACTCACGGAACGAGGTCTCCTTCTCAACCATTGAGTAGAGGTCTGCGATAGCAACACGCTCCTGCTGCATCGAGTCACGATGGCGGATAGTTACGGTGTTGTCCTCCAAAGTCTGGTGGTCAACAGTTACGCAGAATGGAGTACCTACTGCATCCTGACGACGGTAACGCTTACCAATCGAATCCTTCTCATCGTATGCTACATTGAAGTCGAACTTCAACGAATCGATAATCTCACGAGCCTTCTCTGGGAGTCCATCCTTCTTAACGAGTGGCATAACTGCAACCTTGGTAGGAGCCAAGCAGGCAGGAATGCGCAATACTACACGCTCCTCGCCATTCTCCAACTTCTCCTCGCAGTATGCAACAGACATAATCTGCAAGAACATACGGTCTACACCAATCGAGGTCTCAACTACATAAGGAACATAGTTCTCACCACGCTCCGGGTCGAAATACTGAATCTTCTTGCCCGAGTACTCCTGGTGACGACCGAGGTCGAAATCGGTACGAGAGTGGATACCCTCCACCTCCTTGAAACCGAATGGGAAGTTAAACTCGATATCGGTAGCCGCATTTGCGTAGTGTGCCAACTTGTCGTGGTCGTGGAAACGGTAGTTTGCATCGCCAAAGCCGAGTGCTCGGTGCCAAGCCATACGGGTCTCCTTCCACTCGTTCCACCACTTCATCTCGGTGCCTGGCTGTACGAAGAACTGCATCTCCATCTGCTCGAACTCACGCATACGGAAGATGAACTGACGAGCAACGATCTCGTTACGGAACGCCTTACCAATCTGTGCGATACCGAATGGGAGTTTCATACGACCGTTTTTCTGTACATTGAGGTAGTTTACGAAGATACCCTGTGCAGTCTCAGGA
>JAGBRY010000006.1 GCA_017632115.1 Alistipes sp.
CGAGCAGGCCGAGGATAGAGAGTTGTTCAAGCAGCTCTGTATCGACTTGGGTGAGCCTGTATTGCCTTCGGAGGTTGTAAATACAATCGAGGAGGGTGTAGAGGTTGCCAAGAAGATTGGTTATCCGTTGGTACTCCGCCCAGCCTTCACACTCGGTGGTACAGGCGGTGGCTTTGTCGATAACGAGGAGGAGTTGCGTGAGTTGATGCGTAACGCTTTGGCTCTCTCGCCTGTACATCAGGTTTTGGTAGAGAAGAGTATCAAGGGCTACAAGGAGATCGAGTACGAGGTAATGCGTGATAAGAACGATACCGCATTCACCATCTGTAATATGGTGAATGTGGACCCTGTAGGTGTTCACACAGGTGACTCTATCGTAGTAGCACCTTGCCAGACCTTGACCGACAAGGAGGCTCAGATGCTCCGTACCAGCGCATTGAAGATTATTCGTGCATTGAAGATTGAGGGTGGATGTAATGTTCAGTTTGCATTGGACCCACTCTCGTTCAACTACTATATTATCGAGGTTAACCCACGAGTTTCTCGTTCGTCGGCTTTGGCATCTAAGGCGAGCGGTTTCCCTATCGCACGAGTTACTGCGAAGGTGGCTGTAGGTTTGACTCTCGACGAGATTATGCTCTCGAATGGTCCAGCTTGCTCGGAGCCGGCATTGGACTATATCGTAACAAAGGTCGCTCGCTTCCCATTCGATAAATTTAGCGAGGCATCGAACGAGCTCGGTACACAGATGAAGGCTACCGGCGAGGTGATGAGCATTGGCCGTACTATCGAGGAGAGCTTGCTCAAGGCTGTTCGCTCGCTCGAGACAGGCGTTTGCCACATCTATCACAAGAAGTTCGACGAGATGGCTACTGCCGATATTTTGCACTACATCACCCGTTCGACCGACGATCGCATCTATGCTATCGCAGAGTTGTTGCGTCGTGGTGTGGATCGCTCGCTCATCTACGACCGCACAAAGATCGATATGTTCTTCTTGAAGAAGATGGACAATATCGTAAACTTTGAGCGTGTGGTTAAGGCAAATAAGGGTGACAAGGCGGTGCTTCTCGAGGCAAAGCGCATCGGCTTTGGCGATAAGTTTATCGGACAGTTGTGGGGTATGACCGAGTCGGAGGTATTCGAGTTGCGTCAGGAGTTGGGCATTAAGCCTGTATATAAGAGTATCGACACTTGCGCAGGCGAGTATTCGGGCTATGTACCTTACTTCTACTCAACCTACGAGGAGGAGAATGAGTCGGTAGTAAGCGACCGCAAGAAGATTGTAGTACTCGGTTCGGGTCCTATCCGTATCGGTCAGGGTGTAGAGTTCGACTATACAACCGTACACTCGATTTGGACAATTCGTGAGGCCGGATACGAGGCTATCATCATCAACAACAACCCTGAGACCGTTTCGACCGACTTTACTATCTCGGATAAGTTGTACTTCGAGCCACTCACAGTTGAGAATGTAATGAACATCATCCGCATGGAGAAGCCGGATGGCGTTATCGTGACACTCGGTGGTCAGACCGCTATCAACCTCGCAAAGCCACTCGAGAAGATGGGCGTAAAGGTTGTTGGTACAGGTATCGAGGCTATCTACAGAGCAGAGGATAGAAAGCTCTTCGAGGCTATTATGCGTGAGGTTGGTATTCCGCAGCCAAAGGCAAAGGCGGTAACCGATATCGAGGAGGGTGTTGCAGCTGCAGCCGAGATTGGCTATCCTGTATTGGTTCGCCCAAGCTTCGTGTTGGGTGGTCGTGCAATGCAGATCGTAGGTAACGAGCAGGCTTTGCGTCACTACTTGCACAATGCAGTAGAGGTTACCGAGGATTCACCTGTATTGGTTGATAAGTATATCATGGGTAAGGAGGCTGAGGTTGATGCTATCTGCGATGCTGAGGGCAATGTCTTTATCCCTGGTATTATGGAGCATGTTGAGCATACGGGAGTTCACTCGGGCGACTCTATCAGTGTCTACCCATCGTTCTCGCTTAGCGCAAAGGTTAAGGAACAGATGATCGACTACACAATTCGCCTTGGTCGTGCTATCGGCATCGTTGGTCTTTACAATATCCAGTTCATCGTAGACTCGGAGGATAAGGTATATGTGATTGAGGTAAACCCTCGTTCATCTCGTACTGTTCCGTTCCTCTCGAAGTCGACAAATGTACCTATGGCGAAGATTGCAACTCGAGTAATGCTCGGTGAGTCGTTGCCATCGCAGGGTATTACCTGTGTATATGGCGAGGAGCCTAAGCGCCACTTCGTTAAGACTCCTGCATTCTCGTTTGCAAAGATTAAGGGTGTAGATTCGTACCTCTCGCCAGAGATGAAGTCTACCGGTGAGGCTATCGGATACGACAAGTCGCTCACTCGTGCATTGTACAAGTCGTTGCAGGCATCGGGTATGACAATCGTGAACTACGGAACCGTATTCGCTACTATCGCCGACAAAGACAAGGAGGCTGCATTGCCACTTATCCGTCGATTCTACAACCTCGGTTTCAATATCGAGGCAACTGCAGGTACAGCGTCATTCTTGCGTGAGCACGGTATTCGTACACGCTTGTTGCGTAAAATCTCGGAGGGTAGCAACGATATCGCAAAGGCTTTGTCGAAGGGCCATGTAAGCTATGTGATTAACACAATCGATGTAAATCAGCACAATACCCGTCTTGATGGTTACGAGATCCGTAATGCTGCGGTAGAGAACAATGTATCGCTCATCACAGCTCTCGAGACTGTAAGCGCATTGCTTGATGTGTTGGAGGAGATTACTCTCGGAGTATCAACCATCGACGCAGAGTATAAAAAATAGAGTATTAAGATGCAAAGAGTAGTCTTAACAGTAACTAAAAACGAGGCGCTGACACCTCTCATCTACGAGATGCATCTCGCAGGTGATGTGTCGGGCGTAACTCGTGCGGGACAATTTGTAGAGATAGCTCTCGACGGATTGTACCTTCGTCGTCCAATTTCGGTATGCAACTACGATGAGGATGAGCTTACTATTATATATAAGGTAGTGGGCAAGGGTACCGATTTGATGTCGCAAATGGCCGAGGGTACACAACTCGATGTACTCACAGGTCTTGGAAACGGATTCGATGTCGATTACGAGTGTCAGAAGCCTTTGTTGGTTGGTGGTGGCGTAGGTGTTCCACCTCTCTATCGCCTTACTCGTGATTTGATTGCACGAGGCCGAGAGGTGACCGTAGTGCTTGGCTTCAATACCGAGTCGGAGATCTTCTATGCTGAGAAGTTCGAGGCTTTGGGCGCAAAGGTTGTTGTTGCTACGGCCGATGGCTCACAGGGCATTAAGGGCTTTGTAACCGATGCAATTCGTGAAAGCGGGGTGGAGTACGACTACTTCTATTCGTGCGGTCCACTTCCGATGTTGAAGGCTTTGTGCTTGGCAACCACAACTTCGGGCGAGGTGTCGCTCGAGGAGCGTATGGGTTGCGGTTTCGGAATCTGTATGGGTTGCTCGATAATGACTACAAATGGGGCAAAGCGTGTCTGCAAGGATGGTCCCGTATTTAAGAAGGAGGAGGTTATATGGTAAGAGATCTTTCGGTAGAGTTGTGCGGTGTTAAGCTTGATAACCCCGTAATTCCTGCAAGTGGAACATTTGGTTTCGGCAAGGAAATGGCCGAGATCTACGATATCAACATCCTCGGTTCTATTTCGTTCAAGGGCACAACCCGTGATGCTCGTTTCGGAAATCCGACACCTCGTATTGCAGAGTGTCCGTCGGGCTTGATTAACTCGGTGGGATTGCAAAACCCGGGTGTGGATGCGGTTATTGCACACGAGTTGCCAGAGTTACGCAAGATTTTCCGTAAGCCGATTATCGCCAACATCAGCGGCTTCTCGATTGAGGAGTATGTGGAGTGTTGCCAGAAGTTGGACAAGGAGGAGCAGGTGGCAATCCTGGAGGTAAATATCTCGTGTCCGAATGTGCATAACGGCGGTATGGCCTTTGGTACTTCGCCCGAGTCGGCGGCTGCCGTAACAAAGGCTGTTAAGGCTGTTACCACAAAACCTGTATTCATCAAACTCTCGCCAAATGTTACCGACATCGTAGCTATTGCAAAGGCTTGCGAAGAGGCTGGTGCTGACGGTATTACCCTTATCAACACAATGCTCGGTATGCGTATCGACATAGCTCGCAGAAAGCCTGTTATTGCAAATAAGATGGGAGGCTTTTCGGGTGCAGCGATATTCCCTATTGCAGTGCGAATGGTCTACCAGGTGGCTCACGCAGTGAAGATTCCTGTAATTGGTTGTGGTGGAGTAGCTACGGCAGAGGATGTTATCGAGATGATGATGGCTGGTGCTACAGGCGTGCAGGTGGGTGCAGAGAACTTGCGAAACCCTTACGCTTGCAAGGAGATTATCGAGGAGTTGCCGTATGTGATGGAGCGACTCGGTATCGAGAAATTAACAGATATAATTGGTATAATCGAATAAAAGATAATAAGCTATATGGCAAAAGATGTAATTATTGCGTGCGACTTTAGCAGCAAGGAGCAGACGCTCTCGTTCTTGGATAAGTTTACAGGTCGCAAACCGTTTGTGAAGATTGGTATGGAGCTCTTCTATGCCGAGGGTCCGGCTATTGTTCGTGAGATTAAGGAGAGAGGTCACAAAATTTTCCTCGACCTCAAGTTACACGATATTCCAAACACTGTACGCAAGGCTATGAGTGTACTTTCACGCCTTGATGTTGATATGTGTAATGTTCATGCTGCAGGTACCGTCGATATGATGCGTGCAGGCTTGGAGGGCTTGACCCGTGAGGATGGCACTCGTCCGTTGTTGATTGCCGTAACTCAGCTCACCTCGACCAGCCAGGAGCGTATGCAGAAGGAGTTGCTTATCGACGCAACCATAAACGACTGCATCGCAAAGTATGCCGAGAATGCGAAAGAGGCAGGTCTTGACGGTGTGGTTTGCTCGCCACTCGAGGCTTCGCTCGTTAAGGAGCACTGCGGTAAGGAGTTCTTCACAATCACTCCGGGTGTTCGCTTTGCCGATAGTTCAAAGGATGATCAGGTGCGTATTATGACCCCTGCTCAGGCTCGTGAGATTGGTTCGGACTACATCGTTGTAGGTCGTCCTATCACTGCTGCAGAGGATCCTGTAGCTGCTTATGAGCGTTGCTGCAAGGAGTTCTTGGGTGAGTAATCAAGTTGAAAACAAATAAAAAATGATATAACTATGGAGAAGAAAATTGCTAAAGATTTGCTTTCGATTAACGCAGTGTTTTTGCGTCCGGAGCAGCCATTCACTTGGGCAAGCGGCATTAAGAGCCCAATCTATTGTGATAACCGCCTTATTTTGACTGCACCACGAGTTCGTGAGAATGTAGAGGCAGGTTTGGCTGAGTTGGTAAAGAAGCACTTCCCTGAGTGTGAGGTTTTGATGGGTACATCGACTGCAGGTATTGCACACGCAGCTATCGTGGCTACTATCTTGGACTTGCCAATGGGCTATGTTCGTAGTGGTGCGAAGGATCACGGTCGTACAAACCGTATCGAGGGTAAGTTGGAGAAGGGACAGAAGGTTGTAGTTATCGAGGACTTGATCTCGACCGGAGGTTCGTGCATTGAGGTTGTGGATGCTTTGCGTGAGGCAGGTGCCGATGTTTTGGGTATCGTAAGCATCTTCACCTATGGCATGAAGCGTGGCGTGGAGCGCATCGAGGCAGCAAACACCGTAAACTACTCGTTGTCGAATCTCGACGCACTCGTAGAGGTTGCAGCTGAGGAGGGTTACATTGCACCTGAGTGGAAGGAGCGTATCCTTGCATTCCGCAACAACCCAAGCGACGAGTCGTGGATTAAGTAAACGGAAAACTGAAAGCGGAAAACTTTTATTTTACAACTATGAGACATTTGACAGACCCTACCGATATTACCCGCCAGGAGACCGATGAGATTGTAGCATTGGCGTTGGATATTATTGCCAATCGAGAGAAGTATAGCGAGGTGTGCAAGGGCAAGAAGTTGGCGACCCTCTTCTACGAGCCTTCGACCCGTACTCGTTTGAGCTTCACCGCAGCAATGATGGAGTTGGGCGGTAATGTACTCGGTTTTTCGGATGCAAATTCGTCGTCGGTAAGCAAGGGCGAAACGGTGGAGGATACCGTTCGTGTAGTTGGATGCTTTGCCGATATCATCGCTATGCGTCACCATATTGAGGGTGCTCCGCTCGATGCTACGATGGTTTCGAGAGTGCCTATCATCAACGCCGGCGATGGCGCACACGCTCACCCTACACAGACCTTGACCGACCTTTTGACCATTACACGAGAGTTGGGTCACCTCGATAACCTCACAATCGGTTTCTGCGGTGATTTGCTTTATGGTCGTACTGTTCACTCGTTGATTAAGGCGTTATCACGCTACGAGGGCACAAAGATTGTCCTTATTGCTCCCGATTCGCTCCGTTTGCCTGACTACATCAAGCATGATGTGTGCGAGAAGAATGGCATAGAGTATCGTGAGGTTTCGACCCTTGAGGAGGTTATGGGCGAGTTGGATATCCTCTATATGACCCGTGTTCAGCAGGAGCGCTTCGCCGATAAGGCTGAGTATGAGCGTGTGAAGGATTGCTACATCCTCGACACCGAGAAGATGGCTTTGGCAAAGGAGAAGATGGCAGTATTGCATCCACTCCCTCGTGTAAACGAGATTACCAAGGAGGTTGATGCCGACCCTCGTGCTGCTTACTTCCGCCAGGTTGAGAATGGTAAGTTTGTGCGTAAGGCTTTGATTTACACTCTGCTCAAGTGGGCAGAGGAGGGCAAGGAGTCACTCCATAACCACGAGGCTGTGGAGGTTGATGGCTTGGTTTGTCCGAACAAGAAGTGTATTTGCAACAACGAGCCTGTAGATTATAAGTTCCAATTGGCAGAGGGAGGAGTATATCGTTGCCTCTACTGCTCGACTAAAGCTGAAGAGAAATAATGAAGAGATTTATCCTCTCTATTATCGCTATGTTTGTTGCTCTGACCGTTATGGCAGAGCAGCTTACATCTCCGGACGGTAACCTCGTGGCAACTTTTACGCTTGCCGATGGGGGAGTGCCGACCTACGCATTGACCTACAAGGGTAAGGAGGTTGTTAAGCCAAGCCGACTCGGCTTTGAGTTTGTGGATAATGCATACAAGACCTACGGTTTCCACGATGGTAAGCCTGAACGCCCAATCTATTCGATGCGTGAGGGTTTCTCGTTGCTCGGTAGCGAGAGTGCCACTTTTGACGAGGTATGGAAGCCTGTATGGGGCGAGAGTAGCAAAATTCGCAACCACTACAACGAGTTGCTCGTTAAGTTGTGTCGTGATGAGCGTGGTTTCTTGGTGAATATCCGTTTCCGACTCTATAACGATGGCTTGGGCTTCCGCTACGAGTTCCCTCAGCAGAAGTCAAAGAAACTCGCCTACTTCGTGATTAAGGAGGAGTACACCGAGTTCGCAATGGCGGGCGACCATATGGCCTATTGGATTCCCGGTTGCTATGCCACACAGGAGTATGAGTATGCGGCGTGTAAGATGAGCGAGATTCGTGAGCGTATGCCTGAGGTTAGTCGCAATGTGGGTACAGCAAACATCTGCACCTTCTCGCCTACAGGCGTGCAGACCTCGTTGCAGTTGCGTTCGAACGATGGCTTGTATATCAATATCCACGAGGCGGCATTGGTTGACTACTCGTGTATGCACCTCGAGTTGAACGACAAGACAAATGTCTTCACCTCGCACCTTACACCCGATGCACTCGGTTATAAGGGTTGGTTGCAGGCACCTTGCCACTCGCCTTGGCGTACCATCCAGGTGACCGATAGCGCTTGCAAGATGCTCGCATCGAACCTCATCTTGAATTTGAATGACCCTTGCGCCTTGGAGGATACATCGTGGATTAAGCCTGTGAAGTATATCGGCATTTGGTGGGAGTTGATGCTCGGCAAGAGCAGCTGGAA
>JAGBRY010000049.1 GCA_017632115.1 Alistipes sp.
GAGGATATCCCATACCACAGAATCCTTGCGGTCAATAATCTTCTTTGCAGACTTTACCGTCTTAACGATACCACGCTCGATGAGCTTGCGAATGATAAATGGCTTGTACAACTCTGCAGCCATATCCTTCGGCATACCCATCTCGTGCATCTTCAACTCCGGACCTACGACGATAACCGAACGAGCCGAGTAGTCAACACGCTTACCGAGCAAGTTCTGACGGAAGCGTCCCTGCTTACCCTTCAACGAGTCCGACAACGACTTCAACGGTCGGTTGCTCTCGTTCTTAACAGCATTGCTCTTACGAGAGTTATCGAACAACGAGTCTACTGCCTCCTGCAACATACGCTTCTCGTTGCGGAGAATCACCTCCGGAGCCTTGATGTCGATCAAGCGACGAAGACGATTGTTACGGATAATTACGCGACGATACAAATCGTTCAAGTCCGAAGTTGCAAAACGACCTCCATCGAGTGGTACCAATGGACGAATCTCCGGTGGAATAACCGGTACTACATCCAATACCATCCACTCAGGACGGTTCTTACCCTGCGATGCACGGAACGACTCAACAACATTGAGCTGCTTCAAAAGCTCGCTCTTACGCTGCTGCGAAGTCTCTCGTGACGCACGGTCACGCAAATTGTATGACATTGTGTCGAGATCAACATCCTGCAAGAGGATCTTGATTGCCTCGGCACCCATCATTGCGATAAACTTGTTAGGGTCGTCGTTAGGGAGTTGCTGGTTGCCCTTTGGAAGTGCAGCCAAGATATCGGTGTACTCCTTCTCGCCGAGGGTCTGCAACTTCTCGATGCCCTGCTCGGCTGCAGCACCAGCCTGAATAACTACATAACGCTCGTAGTAGATGATCGACTCCAACTTCTTCGATGGAATACCCAAGAGGTATCCGATCTTCGAAGGGAGTGACTTGAAGTACCAAATGTGTACTACAGGCACTACCAACGAGATGTGACCCATGCGCTCACGGCGCACCTTCTTCTCGGTAACCTCTACACCGCATCGGTCGCAGACGATACCCTTGTAACGAATACGCTTGTACTTTCCGCAATGGCACTCATAGTCCTTCATTGGACCGAAGATACGCTCGCAGAAGAGTCCGTCACGCTCCGGCTTGTAGGTACGATAGTTGATGGTCTCGGGTTTCAAGACCTCACCGCTCGACTGTGCCAAGATCTCCTCAGGAGATGCAAGGCTCACCGAGATATGGTTGTAACCGCCCTTTGAATTGTCTTTATTGAATGACATAATCTTATACAGTTTTTCTTTTATACCTACTTATATTACTAATCGAGTGTTACCGAGAGACCCAAACCACGCAACTCGTGCAACAACACATTCATAGCCTCAGGAATACCCGGCTTTGGAAGGTTATCACCCTTCACGATTGCCTCGTATACCTTTGCACGGCCCATTACATCGTCAGACTTAACGGTCAAGATCTCCTGAAGGATATTTGCAGCACCGAAGCCCTCCAATGCCCAAACCTCCATCTCTCCGAATCGCTGACCACCAAACTGTGCCTTACCACCGAGTGGCTGCTGAGTAATGAGCGAGTATGGACCAATCGAACGAGCGTGCATCTTATCGTCGATCATGTGACCGAGCTTTAACATATAGATGACACCTACGGTTGCCGGCTGGTCGAAACGCTCACCGGTACCACCATCATAGAGGTAGCAACGACCTGTGCGTGGCAAACCTGCCTTATCAGTATACTCGTTGATCTGCTCCAACGATGCTCCGTCGAAGATTGGGGTTGCGAACTTCATGCCCAACTCACGACCTGCCCATCCGAGAACGGTCTCGTAAATCTGACCGAGGTTCATACGAGAAGGCACACCAAGTGGGTTCAAACAGATATCCACAATTGTACCATCCTCCAAGAATGGCATATCCTCGTCACGAACAACCTTGGCTACGATACCCTTGTTACCGTGGCGACCTGCCATCTTATCACCAACCTTGAGCTTACGCTTCTTAGCGATGTATACCTTAGCCATCTGGATAACGCCCGGCTGGGTAATCTCATCACCATTGGTGAGGTTCGAACGCTCACGCTTGCAGTTTGCATCGGCCTTCTTAACCTCGATTGTATAGTTGTTTACTGTTGTAGTAATCAACTCATTGAGGTGTGCGTCGTCTGTCCAGTTGCAATCGCCCAAGTTCAAGTAACCCATCTCGATGCCGCTCTTCTCGTCGATTGTCTTCTTTGCAATCTCCTCGAGCATCTTCTGGGTGAACTTAGCACCTGCTGCATACAACTCTACGCCGAAGTAGTCCTTGATACCTGTTGTGGTCTTACCCTGCAACAAAGCCCAAAGCTTCGATACGAGAATCTTGGTCAACGAAGCTACCTCCTCGGCAAACTTCTGATCGATCTTCTCCAACTGCAACTTCTCGGCTGCACGACCCTTCTTATCTACCTAGCTTGCACGGCTATACAACTTAGTGTCGATAACCACACCGCTCAACGAAGGGTTTGCCTTCAACGATGCATCCTTAACATCACCTGCC
>JAGBRY010000050.1 GCA_017632115.1 Alistipes sp.
GAGAAGATAAGATGCATAAGAGCGGTTTTGTAAATATCATCGGTAATCCGAATGTCGGAAAATCGACACTGATGAATGCTTTGGTTGGCGAGCGCTTGTCGATTATCACATCGAAGGCGCAGACTACTCGCCACCGTATTATGGGTATCGTGAATGGTGACGATTTCCAAATCGTATATTCTGATACGCCCGGAATCTTAAAACCTGCATACAAATTGCAGGAGTCGATGATGAACTTCGTGCGAGGTGCGGTGAGCGATGCCGATGTGGTGTTGTATGTAACCGATACCGTCGAGGAGCAGGGTGAGCGTTCGGCCGAGATTATCGAGAAGATAAAGTTGAGTGGTATTCCGACTATTGTGGTAATCAACAAGATAGATCTCACAAACCAGGAGAAGCTCGAGAAAATTGTTGCCGAGTGGCACGAGCGATTGCCCGAGGCTGTAATCGTTCCGGCATCTGCAAAGGAGCAGTTCAACATCGAGGCGATATTCTCGAAAATTCTCGAAAACCTGCCTGAAGGCGAGCCATACTATCCAAAGGATACCTTGACCGACAAGACATTGCGTTTCTTCGCTTCGGAGATTATCCGAGAGAAGATTCTCACCAACTACGACAAGGAGATACCCTACTGCTGCGAAATCGAGATTGACTCCTACAAGGAGGAGCCGACAATCGACCGCATTTCGGCAACCATCTATGTTTCACGCAATTCGCAGAAGGGCATTGTAATCGGCCACAAGGGTGAGCGACTCAAGAAGGTGGGTCAGCAGGCCCGTGCCGACATCGAGGCATTTCTCGGCAAGAAGGTATTTTTACAACTCTTTGTGAAGGTAAACGACGATTGGCGCAATAATGACCGTCAGTTGAGTCGTTTTGGCTACAACGACATATAAACGAAAACTGAAAACTAAAAGCGGGAAACGGGAAACTTTTCTATGCGTAAAATAGTAGTAGCGATATTGTTTGTTCTCTGCGCCATAACTTCGGTTGTAGCGCAGTACAATCGTGACTACTTTTTCTACATCGGCCGTCGCCAGATGATGGAGAACGACTTCAAGGAGGCTATTCGCACACTTAATGTGCTGTTGCGCTTCGACGAGAAGGCCTACGAGGGATATTTTCTGCGAGGAATCGCAAAGTATAACCTCGATGATCTACTTGGTGCAGAAGCGGACTTCACCGAGGCTATAGAGAAAAATCCTGTATTCACAACCGCCTTTACATATCGTGCCATAACACGCTCTCGATTAGGAAATTACGACGATGCGTTGAATGATTTTCGAGAGGCTATCGAGTTGCGTCCCGACCTTCCAAACCCATATTACAGTCGTGGCGTTACACGCTTGCTCAACCAGCAATTCGAGGAGGCTATCGAGGATTTCGACAACTTTATCCGCTACGAAAAGAAGGTTGCCGATGCCTATATAAACCGTGGTGTCTGTCACCTCTACCTTAAGGATACCGTGCGTGCTTATGCCGACTTCGAGTTGGGTATTCGCACCAACCGAGAGAGTCCGAATGGTTACAATCGTCGTGGAGTGTTGTTACTGCAACAACGACGCTTTGCCGAGGCCGAGAAGGATTTCGATATGGCGGTAAAGTGCGATACCACGCTTGCGATGTCCTATTTCAATCGTGCGTTAGTCTACAACGAAACCAACCGTCCAATGCAGTCGCTGTCAGACCTCGATCGAGTTATTCAGCTCGATTCGACAAGCTCGATTACCTACTTTAATCGTGCTATAATTCGCTCACGAGTAGGCGATTACAACCGTGCACTCGACGACTACAACAAGGTTGCGGAGTACTCGCCCGACAATGTTTTGGTCTACTACAACCGTGCGCTGCTCTACCAGCAGCTGGGTGAAATTGAGCATGCAAAGGCCGACTACACGAAGGCTATCGAGCTCTATCCCGACTTTGCGAATGCCTATCTCGGCCGTAGCTACCTGCGCCACCTATTGCGTGACTACAAGGGTGCTCGTAGCGACAAGCAGATTGCCGAGCGAAAAATTGCAGAGTATAAATCTCGCCTGAACGACACCACCTACTCTATCTATGCCGATACGACTCGTCGTTTCGACAAACTACTGTCGTTCGAGAGCAAGTTGGCAGGCTCGCCATTCGAGCGCATCACCTCACGCCGTACAGCCGACGAGAAGATGGCATTGTTGCCACTCTTCAAATTCACATTTACGCAGGATTCGACCAAGCAGACTGCTACGGCTGCAAAATACTACTCGCAACGAGCCGAGGATTTCATGAAGCGACTCGACAACCCTCTATTGGCGATTTCGTGTCGAGAGAGCAATATCGCTCCCGATTCGCTCGTAGCTATAAATCGACGATTGAAGGCGAAGGCTCGCACAACAACAGCCACCTTCGAGGAGTTGTTCTCGTTGGCAATTTCGGAGTCGCTGGTTAAGCAGTACACAAACGCTGTAAACACCTACACCGCTGCAATCCAGGCCTCACCAACCAATCCGTTCGTATATCTCAACCGTGCTGCGACACAGGCCGAGATGATCGACTTTATCTCCTCTATCGAGAGCGCATATCAGCGCATTTCGATTGAGAGTGACCCGGCACGCCAGCTCCATAACCGCACCACTCGTACCTATAACTACGACGAGGCGATTGGAGATTTGACAAAGGCGATAAAGCTCTATTCGGGCTTTGCCTATGCATACTACAACCGTGCAAACCTCCTTGCCTTGTCGGGTAAGTTGCCTGAGGCATTCGAGGACTACTCGAAGGCTATCGAGCTGAACCCTAACTTTGCCGAGGCCTACTACAACCGAGGTTTGATACAGATATATATGAAGGATACACGCAAGGGTTGTCTTGACATCTCGAAGGCTGGAGAGTTGGGTGTCGAGGAGGCGTATGAGGTGCTGAAGAGCTACGCAAAACATTAGACAACACATTAAACTTAAATAATAAAGTATTATGACTCAAACAATTCAAAGAAAATTGAACGACTCTGCGGTTGCTCGTTGGGGTGCGATGGTTCTCATCGCTCTGATGATGCTCTTTGCGCATATGTTCGTTGATGTAATCTCTCCAATCAAGGAGCTGATTCAGATTCAGCGTGGCTGGACATCGGATGTTTTCGGTACCTACGCAGGTTCGGAGTATCTGCTCAATGTATGGGGATTCCTCATCGTTGCAGGTATCATCCTCGACAAGATGGGCATTCGCTTCACAGGCTTGACCTCGGCCATCATTATGGTTGTAGGCGCTTGCATCAAGTATTTTGCCGTTAGCGACGCATTTATTGGCACAGGCTTGGAGGCTTGGCTCAACTCGTGGTGGGTAGCAATGCCGGCAAGTGCAAAACTCGCATCA
>JAGBRY010000051.1 GCA_017632115.1 Alistipes sp.
AAATCCTCCTTTGGTACCTTGGTAAGCACCTTGTCGGCATCTACAAAGAGCGCGTGACCACCTACTGGACGCTGGTAAGGAATTCCGTACTCGTCGAGTAAGCCTGCGAGGAACTCAACCTGGTGGATACGAGTCTCGAGGTTATCGAACTCGGTATTCTCGTCAAGACCTACAGCCAAAGCCTCCATATCACGACCATTCATACCACCGTATGTGAGGTAACCCTCGAATGGGATACAGAAGCGCTTTGCGCCCTCGTACCAATCCTCGTGGCGAGTAGCGATAAAGCCACCCATATTTACAATACCGTCCTTCTTTGCCGACATTGTCATACCGTCAGCAAGTGAGAACATCTCGAGTGCGATCTCCTTGATAGTCTTGTCGGCATAGCCCTCCTCACGGGTCTTGATGAAGTAGGCATTCTCGGCAAAGCGAGCCGAGTCGAGCACCACACGCTTGCCATACTTGTCGGCAATAGCACGCACCTCACGCAAGTTCTGCATCGAAACAGGCTGACCACCAGCGGTGTTGTTGGTGATGGTTACGATGATGAAAGGCACATTCTCGTGGTGCTCTGCCAAAGCCTTCTCCAACTTCTTAGGGTCTACATTACCCTTGAAAGGAATCTCGAGCTGAGTATCCTTCGCCTCGTCGATAGTGCAGTCGAGGGCAGTAGCCTTGCGGCTCTCGATATGGCCCTTGGTAGTATCGAAGTGCGAGTTACCCGGAACAATCGAACCCGCCTTCACAAGGTGCGAGAACAACACATTCTCGGCTGCACGGCCCTGGTGGGTTGGGATAACATACTCGAAGCCTGTAATTTTGTTGATAGTCTCCTTGAGGTGGAAGAACGACGATGAGCCGGCGTAGCTCTCATCGCCCATCATAACGGCTGCCCACTGGCGGTCGCTCATTGCGCCCGTTCCCGAGTCGGTAAGGCAGTCGATATATACCTGCTCCGAACGCAACTGGAAGAGGTTATAATCAGCCTCTTTCATCCACTGCTCACGCTCCTCACGGGTGCTCTTCTTGATTGGCTCAACCATCTTGATTCGCCAAGATTCTGCAAAAGGTAATTCCATATTCAAATTAGTAGTTAGTAGTTAGTAGTTAGTAATTAGTAGTTAGTAGTTAGTAGTTTTATTAAAGTAATGTTAAGTATTAGAGTGCAAATGCTTTGAGTTGGACTATCTCCTGTGCCCAAATCTCCTCGTTAGGTGTCTCGAGAGTCAAAGGCATCTCCTCGAAGAGAGGCGACTCGGCAATAAAGCGGAAACAATCCCAGCCGATAAAGCCCTCACCCAACGATGCGTGGCGGTCGACATGAGAGCCAAGCGGTTTCAACGCATCATTGAGGTGCATACCTCGCAGATATTTTATTCCGATAATATCATCGACCATTTGAAAGGTCTTTTGGCAGGCCTCCGTGCTCGAAAGGTCGTAGCCCGCAGCGAAGGTGTGGCAAGTGTCGATACAGAAACCTACACGGCTCTTATCCTCCACCCTGTCTATAATATGAGCTATATGCTCCCACGCAAAGCCAAGGTTTGAGCCCTGTCCTGCAGTATTTTCGATAACAGCTGTTACTCCCGAAGTGCGGTCGAGAGCCATATTTATCGACTCGGCAATGCGGTCGAGCGACATCAACGAAGTGATTTTACCGAGGTGGCTACCCGGGTGAAAATTCAAGCGGTCCAAACCGAGCAACTCGCAACGCTTCATCTCCTCGAAGAACGATTCACGGGATTTCTCCAACCCCTCACGCTCGGGATGTCCGAGGTTGATGAGGTAGCTATCGTGAGGCAGAATCTGCTTTGCCGTATATCCACACTCCTCGCACGCCGCCTTGAATCGGTCGCACTGCTCCGCCGTAAGAGCCGGAGCAATCCACTGACGCTGATTCTTGGTGAAGAGAGCAAATGCCGTCGCACCTATTGCTTTTGCATTGTGTGGAGCGTTCTCCACTCCACCCGCTGCACTAACATGCGCACCAAAGTACTTCATAATAGACTCCGTTTATAATTGAGAATTGAAAATTGAGAATTAAAAATTCCTAATACCCACAACCTCCTAAAATCGTCAATGATTGAGGAAATTTTGTGCGATGCAAGGCGACAAATCCGCAGCATAGTAAGCCTATGTGAGGAATTTGGAGTCCGACGCACTCGTGCAAAATTTACCAATCAGAACAATTTTAGACGAGACCCTCTACATTTCCATCCTCGGCCAAACGGATATTTACCGCCTGAGGAGTCTTGCTAAGACCAGGCATACGCATAATATCGCCGGCAAGAACTACAACAAAGCCGCTACCTGCATTGAGTTCGATATCTTTGATTTTGAGAGTAAAGCCCTCAACACTTCCGTAGAGTTTAGCATCGCCACTGAATGAGTACTGAGTCTTTGCGATGCAGACAGGGAGGTTACCCATACCCCACTTCTCGAGCAAGGCAATCTCCTTCTGAGCCTTGAGGCTGAACTCAACAGAGCCTGCGCCATAGATCTTCTTAGCAACCTTCTCGATCTTCTCCTTAATGCTATCCTCGAGGTCGTAAGCGTACTGAAGCGGAGCCGATGGCTGATTCTCGATAAGCTCTACTGCAGCCTCTGCCAACTCCTTCGCACCTGCGCTACCCTCCATATAGGCGTTATTGATTACGCAACGAACTCCCATCTCGGCACAGTGCTCCATAACGAGAGCAATCTCCTCGTCGGTATCGCTTGCAAAGCGGTTGAAGCATACCAATACGGTCTGACCAAACTTCTGCAAGTTGGCGATATGGCGATCGAGGTTAGCAAAGCCCTTCTTCAAACCCTCAACATTTGGCAACTTAATCTCCTTCTCGTCTACACCACCGTGCATCTTAAGCGCCAAGGTCGAAGCTACAAGCACGGTCAAGTCAGGCTTAAGACCTGCCTGACGACACTTGATATCGAAGAACTTCTCGGCACCGAGATCTGCGCCAAAACCGGCCTCAGTTACTGTGTAATCCGACCACGACATAGCCATACGGGTTGCGATAACCGAGTTGCAGCCGTGAGCGATATTTGCAAAAGGTCCACCATGAACAATCACAGGATGGTGCTCGGTTGTCTGCACAAGGTTAGGGTTGATAGCATCTTTCAACAACGCAACAATCGCACCCGTAACGCCGAGGTCCTCAACTGTAAACGGAGTATCGTCGTAGCGCACACCCAAGACGATGCGACCGATGCGGGCATACAAGTCGTCGATATTGCGTGCAAGACACAAGATAGCCATAATCTCCGAAGCAGGGGTGATATCGAAACCTGTTTCGGTTGGAATTCCGTTAACCGAGCCACCCAAACCCGAAACGATGTTACGCAACGAGCGGTCGTTGATATCGAGAACTCGACGCCACATAACCTTCTTCAAACCCACCTGCTTCGAGCGGTTGTGGTAGAGGTAGTTGTCGAGCAACGCTGCGATAAGGTTGTTTGCCGAGGTTACAGCGTGGAAGTCACCGGTGAAGTGGAGGTTGATATCCTCCGAAGGCAACACCTGGGTATAGCCACCACCTGTTGCACCACCCTTCATACCGAAGCAAGGACCCAACGACGGCTCACGCAGTGCAATAATGGCACGCTTGCCGATATGGTTAAGACCCATACCCAAGCCGATACTTACGGTAGTTTTACCCACTCCGGCCTTGGTTGCAGTGATTGCAGTGACCAAAATAAGGTGGCTCTTTTTAACCTTCTTATCATCGATAAGTTTATACGGAACTTTTGCGATGTGCTTACCGTAGTTAAACACCTCGTCCTCCGGAAATCCCACTTTAGCAGCAATTTCACGAATGTTCTTCAGCTCTATTGAGCGTGCAATTTCAATATCAGATTTCATATTATTTTATGTTTTATAGTTCTTAAATTCGTTTTTTAGCGATAACACTCTACAAATATACAAAATTTATTCTATATTTGTGTGTTCAAATCGACAACTAATAATAAAAAATAGCACTATGAAGAGATTTTTTACATTTTTTGCAATTTCTACCCTCGCTTGCATCGGCGTAGCAAGCGCACAGGCAACCGTTGAGTCGGCCACTCCACAGGAGCAGGTAACCTTTGCTAACGAGGTTAAGACCGACAATGCTGCAGCCGCTTTCCAGAATGAGGCTCAGCTCAAAGCCGAGAAGGCTGCCCTCCGCAAGGAGCGTAACACCATCGAGTTCAACGCAACTCTCAACGCTTCGCTCTCGCACTTCAACGAGTATTGGCGTTCGGTAAACGGCAATACCAACTCTTTGACAGGCGTTGGTAACATCCTCTTTACCCACAACTACAAGAAGGATAAGTTCACTATCGGCACAAAGGTAACCGGTAAGTTGGGCTACACCTACAACTTCACCGAGGCTGAGACCGATAGTTCGGTAACCAAGAGCCAGGATGAGTGGTTCGTTCAGACTTCGCCTGCTTATGTACTCTCGAAGAGCTGGAATGTCGGTGGTTCGGTTTCGATGCGTTCGCAATTTGCCAACGGAACAAAGAAGGATTTCGGTGCAGGTGAGATTCCAAGCAGCCAGTTCTTTGCTCCTGCATACTTCATCGCTTCGATTGGTGTAACCTATGTTTGCCCTAATGCAAAGTTCCCTATCAAGGTTAACATCGCACCTCTCTCTATGAATGCTACATTCGTAACCAGCGAGGCTGTACGAGAGTACTACTTCAACGAGAAGGCATTTACCGATGCTGATGGCGCTGCTATTTCGTGGGCAGACCGAGAGAAGCTCACCCTCGACCAGCGAAACACCCCTTATGTATACGGTTTGACTTTGGCAAATAAGAATCAGCGTTACGAGGGTGGTTCTTCGATTCAGGTAGACTTCGATAAGACATTCGGCAAGAAGGGTGTATTCCGCTATCGCACTACTCTCTACTCATTCTACGGTTGGATCAACGAGGTTGCACAGCAGAATGAGAGCAAGAAATGGAATGCGAACCCAGCTAACGCAAACAATCCTCTCAACTACGAGCACATTGCTCCTACAGTTCGTTGGGAGAACACAATCGACATCAAGGCTACAAAGTACTTCTCGACACAGTTCTACTTCCAGCTCTACTACAACAAGGCTCAGAACGCAAAGGTTCAGACTCAGACTGTTCTTGGCGTAGGTCTTGCATATACCTTCAAGAATAAGTAGTCGTAATGAAGGAGGTAGGCAAACATCTTCTTAGAACAGTAGT
Source organism: Alistipes sp. (assembly GCA_017632115.1). Taxonomy (GTDB): domain Bacteria; phylum Bacteroidota; class Bacteroidia; order Bacteroidales; family Rikenellaceae; genus Alistipes. Next base: position 5,209 of record JAGBRY010000051.1, read on the forward strand.
TCTACTTTTAATACTATTTGCAGGTTGGTTTGCCGGGGTTTACTCCGGCAAACAGCTTGCTAATAACCAGATTCGTGTCTATCTCAACAAGTCGCACAACGATAAACTCACACGAGTACTGACGATGATTGAGAAGGAGTATGTCGACTCCATCTCTCGTGATTCGTTGGCCGAGTTGGCAATCCCTGCCATACTCCACAAGCTCGACCCCCACTCGGTATATCTTCCGCCAAAGCAGTTCGAGGAGGCGGAGGAGCCACTCAAGGGGGAGTTCGATGGTATTGGTGTAGTCTTCAATATGGCCACCGATACGGTAATCGTACTGAATGTCATTCCTTCGGGCCCAAGTCGCAAGGCAGGTGTGCAGGGTGGCGACCGCATCATCAAGGTAAACGATACGCTTATCGCAGGTCAGAAGATGTCGCAGATATCGGTAATGAAGCGTCTGCGAGGACCTCGTGGCACACAGGTAAAGCTCTCCATCGAGCGTAAAGGCATCGAGGAGTTGGTAGACATAGTCGTTACCCGAGATGCCATACCGTTGCATAGCGTAGAGGCATCGTTGATGCTCACTAAAAACATCGGTTTTATCAAACTCTCACAATTTGCCCGCACCTCGTTCACTGAGATCAAGAAAGCTCTCGCATCGTTGCGTGCACAGGGTATGAACGCCCTGATTTTCGACCTCAGAGGTAACTCGGGAGGTTTTCTCGACCAGGCAATACTTATTGCCAACGAATTTCTGCCAGCAAAGTCGCTTATCGTATACACCGAGGATCGCAACGGCAAGCAGCTACGCCAATATAGCGATGGCAGAGGTGGCTCGACCGACCTTAAAGTGGTAGTTTTGATTGACGAGGCAAGTGCTTCGTCGAGTGAGATTTTGGCCGGTGCACTACAGGATAATGACCGAGGAACAATCATTGGTCGTCGCTCTTTCGGTAAGGGTTTGGTGCAGTCGCAAACGCCATTCGAGGATGGCTCGGCACTCCGACTCACCATTGCCCGCTACTACACCCCTACGGGGCGTTCAATTCAGAAGCCATACACTGCAGGCGACGAGGAGTCGTATCAACTCGATTTGATAAATCGCTTCAATCGCAACGAGTTCTTCTCGGCCGATAGCATCCACTTTGCCGATTCGTTGCGCTACACCACTCCAAAGGGTAAGGTGGTATATGGCGGAGGTGGCATTATGCCGGATATCTTCGTACCACTCGATACGCTCAACATAACAAAGTACTTCTCGGAGGTTGCCGGTCGCAACATCCTCTACCGCTACACAATCGGCTACTCCGACCGACACCGCAAAGCGCTGGAGAAGACAAAGAGCGTGGCAGAGTTAAAAGCTCTGTTCGATAACGACAAGTCGCTATTCGACGACTTCGTACGCTATGCCGAAGAGCAGGGGGTAAAGCCAAATTGGAAGGAGATAAATCGTTCACGAGCGATTATGGAGGCGCAGCTCCGTGCCTACATATCACGCAACTCCAACCTCGAAGATAACGCCTTCTACTACTTTATCTAACCTATCGACAAAACTTTACTACGTGCAATAGAGGAGTTGAACAAAGAGTAAAGAAAATGGTCGAGCAAATGCTCGACCATTTTTCTATTCTACCACAGCCTCCAAAATTCCGACCGCCTTATTAGGTTGCGGTGTAATAATCAGGCGGATCGCCTCGGCTTCGATAGGTTTCTCGGGATGCACCATATTGAATTGGTTGAGAAGCACGCCATAGCTATCGGTAATATACGGCTCGTATTCGTACCACTTACCATCGAACAGATACTCTGCTCGCCAACTTGCAGGGCGCATAATGGCTCTACCATCCTCGAACCAATAGACCGAAACGCTCTCTATCGGCTGACGCTTCTTCAACTTAATCTCAATAGTCTGCACTCTACCCTCCTGTCGATATGAGGTCCATCGGAGAATCGACTTATCGTTCGACGATTTAGGATATACTCCATCTATAACGGCAAAGGCATCATCTCCCTTGCGAGCATACGAAGCCTTTACGGTCTCGATATTTTGGGCAACCTTATCTCGGCTCGCCATTGCAGTGGCCTTATCACGGGCAAACCACACATTCATAGCTGCATAGTCGCCACGATTGTTCCACGCATAGTATGGCACAAGTGTCAAGGTCGAAGTTGCAGCCTTATCACCCGTCAAAGCCGAGCACTCTTGTTTGATATATGGGATACCACTCATTACACCCGAACTAAACGCCCCCATCGAAGTCGCTCCCATATTGCTATCCGAAACAAAGTAGGTTGCAACATCGTGAGCATTATCCACCTCCTCGGCACAGAATACAATCGGGCCACGAGTGATACAGATACGATTGCGGTCAGCCTCAACCTTATCTATAGCCCTCGAATAGCGCACCTCCATAGGCAAATTCAGCTCAACCTTATCGCCCTTGCGCCACTTGCGCTCAATAGGAACAAAGCCATTTACGGCCTGTGCCGTAACCTTCTCGCCATTAACCACAAGGCTATACTGCATCTGCTTACCATCGGCATAAGAGTACAACTCGCCCGGCACAAATTTATCATTCACCCACGATGGGATACGCACCCACAAGGTAAACTTCTCACTTTTATCCTTTGGCTCAACTGCAATAGAGATTTTGCCGTCGAATGGATAGTCTGTCCTCTGGCTCAACTTTACGACACCACCTTTCAGTGCTACCTCAGTTGTCGTTCCCACATAGAAAGAGCAGTAGATATCGTCATCGGTCGTGGAATAGACCATACCCGAAAGTTGCGGAATAAGTCGTGCAAGGTTCGATGGGCAGCAAGCGGTGCTGAACCAAGGAGAACGACCACCATTACCTTGATTGAACGCCTTGTATCTATTATTCTGCAACGGATTCACATAGAAGAATCTATCTCCCTTGAGGTTTACTCCGGCAATGATATTGTTATAGAGTGAAACCTCCGCCACATCGACATACTTCGCCTCGGCCGACATCAAGAACATTCGATAGTTGAAGAACAAATTTCCGATCGCTGCACAAGTTTCGTTATAGGTGTCACGATTTGGCAACGAATAGGCTGGACCAAAGCCCTCGATAGCCGGCACCGTACCCAAACCGCCAATTATCTGCATCTTCCTATCGACAATATCGTGCCATATAGCGTCCAAAACGGGCAGGAGCGTCTTATCACCCGTAGCGGCAACAATATCCGCCATACTTGCATATTGGTATGTAGCTCGCACGGCGTGACCAACAGCCTCGTACTGCTCACGCACTGGCTTATGCTCCTGAATACGGTAGCTACCTCTTTTTTGGCCACGGATATCTATAAATCGCTTAGCCATATCGAGATAGAGCTTTTTGCCCGTAGCGTAATACATCTTCACCAAGGCCAACTCTATCTCCTGATGGCCCGGAGCCTGCATAACAGGTTTTCCACCATTATAGTTGGCATCGCCCTCGAAGAATACCTTGTTTATGTGCTGAGCGTGCTTCTCCGCCACATCCAACCACTTGCGTTTGCCTGTAGCCTGATAGTAGGCAACAGCAGCCTCATACATATGGCCAAGATTGTATAGCTCGTGCGAACCCCACACATTCGAATATGGCAACTTGCCTGAGCCGCCGTTATTTTGCTTGTTGCGCAGATGCTCCGGAAGCATATGGTGCTCGTAGAGATATCCATCCGGCTTCTGTGCTGCCGCAATGATATCTATTATTTCGTCCATCTTGGCCTCGAGAGCCGCATCCTTCTCGAGCATAAGCATATAAGCCACGCCCTCCATCACCTTAAAGAGGTCGGACGAGGAGTAGTTGCGTCCCACAAACTTACGAGTAACCTCCTCACCACGAAGGTATGCGCCCACACTACGAAGATTCTCTATCGAATACTCCATCTTGTTAAGCGAGAAGGGCACAAGCACCTCCTTCTGAATCTTCAGGCGAGGCAACCAAAAGTTGTCGTTAATCTCGACCTTGTTGAATGGCACCTGCTTGAGCGCCTGCTGCTTGGCAACCTCCTTAGCCGACAGGACCATCGGCAAACACAACGCCACAAGTACTACATAAAGTATCTTCTTCATAATATATAGGTAATTATAGATTTCTGTTACAAAGATAGCAAATAATTCGGAATTAAGCCAGGAAAATATCACCCACAACCTATTATTTCTTGTCAGAAGTCGTAAAAAAAAGGGTGGCCTTTTTAGACCACCCTCCATCTATTCAAAATCAGAGATGATTGAGCTATTTTTGTGCGATGCTAGGCGACAAATCCGCAGCATACTAAGGCGTATGTGAGGAATTTGACGACCGACGCACTCGTGCAAAAAGAGCCAATCAGAATGATTTTCTACTTTTTAGCACGAC
>JAGBRY010000052.1 GCA_017632115.1 Alistipes sp.
CCTAACGCCCCTAATGCCTCTAATGCCTCTAACGCCTCTAACGCCTCTAACGCCCCTAATCCCTTCTACCCCCCCCTAAAAATTTTTAATTTTTATTTTTTAATTCTTAAATTTATTTCGTACTTTTGCCTAAATTAAGAAAAGGAGTGTTCCTATGTTGAAGAAAAGCATCTTTTTGCTACTTGCAGTAGCGGTAAGTATAGGCGTTGCAGGCGCAGATAACAGACTCGAGATCAAGCATGAGACCGAGCGTGCAAAGTCGTTGATCGAGCACGGACGATATGCCGAGGCTCGTCATTCGCTCACCATCTTGCGTGAGAGGGTACCTCTCGACGAGGAGGTGCTGGTGCGCCATATCGACTTCGAGTTGGCGCTGTGTGCCTTCGAGTTGCGAGATAATGAGGCTGAGAAGATTATGCTCGCCTTCTTGCGTCGCTATCCCGAGTCGGTGCATATCAACGATGTGCGCTTTATGTTGGCTATGTACTATTGCGAGCGTGAGGAGTACAAAACTGCTCGAAGCTACTTCGACAAGGTGTCGTACAAAGCCCTCACGACCGAGAATAAGGAGCGCTACAATATGCGAATGGGCTATATAGAGTTCACTTCGGGCAATCACGACAAGGCCTACGAACTATTCTCGACCCTCTCGCCTACGGGCAACTATGCCGACCACGCAGTCTACTACAAGTCTTATATCCACTATGCTCGTGGCGAGTACAAGGAGGCGTACAAGGGCTTCGACTCGCTCAAGAAGAGTGACAACTATGCAAAGGTTATCCCATACTACCTCTTCCAAATTGAGTTTGCACGAGGTAACTACCAGTATGTTGTGAAGAGTGGCGACGAGTTGCTGAAAAAGTCGGTAGAGGTGGAGCGCACCGAGTTGATGCGTGTTATTGCCGAGGCGTGGTACCGTTTGCAGGGCTACAATAAATCGTTCCTCTATATGGCAATGTATCAGCGTTCGGGGGGCAAGATGGGTCGTGAGGAGAACTACATTCTCGGCTATTCGGCCTATCGTTCGACCGACTACGCTACCGCTATCGAGGCTCTGCGCAAGGTGGCTGAGGGCAACGATGAGTTGGCGCAGAATGCGATGTATCACTTGGCAGACTGCTATATTCGTCGTGACGATAAGAAGCAGGCGATTCGTGCCTTCTCGATGGCTGCAGACGAGAAGTTCGATAATGAGATCTCGGAGGATGCGTTGTTCAACTATGGCAAGTTGCTCTTCGAAACGGGTGGCGGAACATTCAACGAGTCGATAAATATCCTCACTCGCTATGTTACCAAGTATCCCGACTCGGAGCGTGCCGACGAGGCGAGAGAGCTGCTCATTGCTGCCTACTACAACTCGCACGACTACGAAATGGCCTACAAGGCGATTAAAGCCTTCCCTAATCCCGACGGAACACAGCGTGCTGCACTGCAGAAGATAGCCTACTTCAATGGTTTGGAGGCCTTCTCGGAGGGTAATTTCGAAAAGGCAAAATCGGCTCTCGAGGAGTCGCAGAAGATAGGCGTAAGTCCTAAATACAACGCATTGTGTCTGTTCTGGTTGGGCGAGATAGAGTATAAGTCGGGCAATTATGCCAAGGCGATAAGCTACTACGACTACTATCTCCGTCGTGCACCAAAATCGGAGCGAGAGTACAAGATGGCGCTCTACAACCTTGGCTATGCGCACTTTACACAGAAGAATATGGCCAAGAGCCAGAAGGCATTCGAAGGTTTTGTATGGCTCTACAAGGAGGCCGACCGCTATCGTGCCGATGCATTTAACCGCTTGGGCGATGCGCAGTATTCGCAGCGCAAGTATGCCGATGCGGTGAAGAGCTACGAGGGCTCGGTTGCACTCGGAACTGCAGAGCAGGACTATGCAAAGTATCAGCGTGCCATTTCGCTCGGATTGGCAGGTAAGACCTCTGCTAAAATTGGTGCATTGCGCCAGATGCAGGGTGAGAATTGTGGCGACTATAACGACGATGCAGCATATGAGTTGGGTCGCACCTATGTGTCGCTTGGTCGCTACTCGGACGGAGCTTCGGTGTTGGAGCAGTTCGTCGAGAAGTATCCGCAGTCGCCATACTATACACCGGCATTGCTCGACTTGGGTTTGGTGTATTTCAACCTTGGTAATAGCGACAAATCGTTGCACTACTACGATAAAATCATCTCGTCGGCTCCGCAGTCGGCCGCTGCAAAGGATGCTATCCAGAGCGTGCGTGAGATATATGTGGCAAAGGGTAGTATCAACGACTACTTTGCATACGCAGAGCGTACGGGTGTAGAGTGCGACTTGAGCTTAATGGCTCGTGATTCGTTGTCGTTCCGTTCGGCTCAGAATATCTATCTTGCCGACCGTACCACCGATGCGATATCGCACTTGAAGAGCTATTTGGAAAACTATCCGAAGGGCTATTATACCAACGATGCACTCTTCTGCTTGAGCGATTGCTACCTCAAGTCGGATAGTCTGGACCGAGCAGTCGAGAGCCTGAAATTGCTGGCCGAGCAGCCGCAGAACCAATACACTGTGCCTGTGGTTGAGAAGCTCGCCCGTGTAACCTATGACAATAAGATGTACGACGAGGCAGCTCCTGCATTCCGTCGTATGTACGATGTTGTGGATAATGCAGTGGCTCGTACCGAGGCGGCAAATGGCTATGCTGAATCGGTGCTTTTGCGCAACAATGACGATGCGCTGATGGCGATGGCAAACGATTTGGATACCTTGGCGGATGTCGATGCGACGATGTTGCGTCGAGTGCGCTTTGCCAAGGCGAAGGTGCACACCTCTCGAAATGAGTTGGCTGAGGCTCGCAAGATCCATGAGTTGCTGGCTCAGGATGTCACAAATGTGGAGGGTGCCGAGTCGGCATATCGTATTATCGAGGCGTTGTTTGCCGAGGGTAACCACGAGGAGAGCGAGAAGCGAATCTACGCTTTGGCCGACAGCAAAACACCTCACGCTTATTGGTTAGGTAAGGCGTTTATCATGCTGGGCGATATATATGTTCAGCGCAATGACTCGTTCCAGGCAAAAGCAACATATCGCAGCGTGGTGGATGGTTATACTCCTGCCGACGACGGCATTGTGGCCGAGGCTCAGGCAAAACTCGAAAAGTTGAATTAGAAAATACTCTCAGATAGATATGAAACGATATATTTCAATACTCGTTGCGTTGTGTATGGTGTCGCTTTCGGCATCGGCACAAGTTACAAAGCATGTGGAGGTTACCAAGGATTATGCCCCGGAGATTGGTGAGGCCCGCAAGATGGATATCGCACCAAATATGGTCGATACCATAACCATTCGTCCCGAGATAGACTACTCGGTGACACCTCGTTCGTTTGCTTCGGCTCTCGGTACGCATCGCTTCAATCCGGCAACCGTAACATATTGGGAGTATAAGCGTCAGTACCCGTTCTATTTGAAGTTGGGTGCCGGTTATCCGCTCAATACGGTGGGTGATCTCTATGCAACAACCCATCGTGCCGATGTGGGCTATTTGACGGGCTATATTAACCACTATGCACAGTATATGAAGCTGAAGTATATGGAAGGCTTCGACAATCAGATATACAAGGATAACCGCTCGTTGCAGATGAACAATAAGTTCGGTGTTATGGGTGGCAAGTATTTCGGTCGCTACACCTTGGCTGGCGATTTGTACTACTGTATGGATATCTATCATCGCTATCCGTTCCATAATCAATATGCCGAAGATGGTACGCCTGTATTGGAGTACAAGCGTCGAAGAATAGATTCGGACGATGTGAACCTCTCGTTGTTGTTTGGCGATTCGTTTACCGACTATAGCCACCTCAACTTCAAGGTTTACGCCTCGGCAAACCTCTATAACGACAAATCGGAGAACTTTATCGAGGGTGACCACTATCAGCAGATGAATGTTACGGCAGGTGCTGCGTTGGCCCGTGAAATTAACAAGAAGAATGCCTTGTCGTTGAATGTTGACTACGAGGGTTACTACGGCACAAAATCATTGAAGAGCTACAAAAATTCGATTGTTGGTGCCGATTTGCGCTACAGCTATCGCTCGGGCCGACTTCTCGACTTGACTGCCGGAGTGAAGTTGCTCTATGATAACAATCCGGCAGATGCAGTGAAACAGAATAGATGGCACGCCTTCCCATTCCTTACCATGTCGCTGAATATCAACGATAAGGGCACATTTGTGCCTTATGTCGAGGTCGATGGCGAGTTGCAGAATAACAGCTACGGCTCGTTGGTTCATCGCAATCCGTATGTCGCAATCCTGGGAGGTGCGGACGGTTCGTTGTCGGCCGATATCGCAGTGCCTAATACAGAGTTGTATAATGTGCGATTTGGTGTGTCGGGACACTCGGCAAATAGTAAGTTTGCGTATCGTTTCTATGCCAATATGTCGTTTATGAAAAATGCTCTGTATTGGTACAATATAAGCCAGATTTTCTTTGGCGTAGAGAGTGCCGACAGAAATATCTGGTCGTTGTGCGGAGCGGTGGACTATAAGCCTATTTCGCAGTTGTTGCTTACGGCACAGGTAAAGGGTATGCTCTATACGAATTTTGCGAGCGTGGAGGGGGCTATGCCAAATGTAGAGGCGTTGTTGCGAGCACGATATACCCACAAGAAGTTTACTTTGGGCTTGTCGGCAGAGTTGTATGGCCCGACAAAATGGACCTATGTGCAAGATTATACGCTCTTCTTGCCCGAAACGACACTCCCTGTGCAGAGAGGAGTATTCGAGGCTCCGGTATCGCTCGATTTGAGCCTTTATGGCGATTGGCATATAAGCAAGACCTGTACAGCATTTGTCGAGGCTAACAACCTCCTTGGCGATGTTCTGCCGACCTATCGTTGGGCGTTCTATCGTGAGATGGGCGCATCGTTTACCGTGGGCGTAAAAGTGCAGTTCTAACCGTTTAAAATAAAATAGTATGAAGAGCAAGAGATTTTATACTGTCCCCTTCGTGTGGGATAAGACATTATGGGTGATGACTTTCGCCTTCTTTGCGCTTTGGATTGGCTTGTCGGGATGGTTGCTCTATATGACCTTTGTTGCAGCCGATGCAATAAACTATCTACCTACGCTTATATTGCTGAATGTCATATTCTTACCTACAATAATAGCGTGTGAAGGCCTTGCTCCGCAACGATTGGAAGTAGGAGAGGATGGCATTGTTGTTCTTCGTCGTTATAAGAGTGTTGTTATTTATCGTGACGAAATAAAGAGCATAGAACGCCTCTCTAAAAAGGATTTTAGCGGTGTCATTCGAACTTGTGGCGTGAGCGGTCTGTTCGGCTATTTCGGCCACTACTACTCCCGCAAGTTGGGCTCATTCAGACTCTTTGCTACATCATTTCAGAATCTCTACCTTGTGAAATTGTGGAGCGGAAAGAGTATCGTGATATCCTGTGCCGAGCCCGATAAGATGGATAATTTTCTCTAATTCGGTGGTGCGTTAAAAATATAATAGCCAAGCAGTTAGCTTGGCTATTATATTTTTATGTTACATCTCTTATTTGTTCACCTTTTTTGCTATATTTCTATAATACTCCAATGCAGGCGGCTCGTTGCCGATAAGGCACTCATATTTGTACTCTTTGCCCTGTACAGCCTCCCACTCTTCGTGAATCTTCTTCAACTCCTTCGGATTTTTGTAGATCTCGACAAAGGTGAGGAATATGGTCTTAGCTGCGTTGAGCATAGCCTTGGTAGCAATCGATGTACCTGAAATCGAGGAGAAGTGCCAAGTGTGTATTGCTCCCAAACAGGTTTCAACTCGGCAAAGAGGCACAACCTGCGAAACATCGCCGGTGTCATCAGAACTTCCGCCCAGGCTGGATATCACCTCTTGGAAAGGCTTAACCTCCTCGAACTTCGAGAAATCGGGAGCAGGCAGTTTCGCATTGCGATATAACTCCTCTATATAACTCTTCTCGGTATTGGTGAGTTTTACTCCTCCCACTTTTTCGAGGTTTCGCTGCGCCATGCGGCCGAGGTGAGTGTTGCATAATATCGAATACGAACCAGCCACAAAGCTATATTTAACGGTTGTACCGGTGCCCATAGCGGCTCCTTTGGCAGCAGCTATAGTGCGTTGCAAAATATCTTTTGCAACCTCCGGGTCTTGATGGCGAAGGTAGTAGTAGACCTGAGCCTTGTCCGGTACGATATTCGGAGCCTCTCCGCCATTGGTGATAACATAGTGCAGTCGGCTATTTTGGTGGAAGTGCTCACGGTTCAAATTCATCATCATATTGAACGCCTCAACACCGTCGAGAGCTGAACGACCAAGGTGTGGAGCACCTCCGGCATGCGATGTTCGGCCTTCGAAGTCGAAGATTATACCGATTTTTGAAGACCAGGTGTCACGAAGTATCTGGTTCTGGTATGTAGGATGATATGAGATTGCGCAATCGACACCGTCGAACAGACCCTCACGCACCATATAGGTCTTTCCGCCACCGCCCTCTTCGGCAGGACAACCATAGAGCTTGATAGTTCCCTTGTGTCCTTGTGCGAGCCATTTCGATACTCCCACTGCTGCAGATACGGCAGTGGTGCCGATGAGATTGTGTCCGCAACCATGTCCGTAGCCACCCGGTACACGAGGACTGAAACAGGCTGTTGTGTCTTGAGAAAGACCTGGGAGAGCATCGTACTCAGCAAGTACGGCCAAGACCGGTTCACCCTCGCCAAAAGTCGCCACAAAGGCAGTTGGCAGGTTGGCTACACCTCGCTCAACCTTGAAGCCGTTCTCTTCGAGGTGCTTGATGATGAGTTCGCAACTCTTGTACTCCACAAAACCGGGCTCGGCCAATTCGTGAAGATCTTTCTGCATCTTGTCGTAGGTCTTGAATTGGGCGTCGAACCAACCCAAACCGATGTTCGATACTAACATTGCCGAAGCTAATAGTGCCTTAATCATAATTCAATCAAATTTATACGCTATTACAAAGGTAGTGCTTTCTCTTCAAATGAGCAAAACGATGAGGTTGAAAATTGCATGAAAAGTTGTGTGTTTCAAAAAAACTTCATACCTTTACATTATTACAAATTGCAAGGAAATAACCCACTTAAATATGAAAAGTATTAAGATCTTTATTGCTGCGCTCTTTGCAGTTCTGCTTGTTGCCCCCTCTTGTGGCCATAGAGAGAAACCTCGCAAAGTTGAACTTCCGGAGGGATATGCTTATGTGATCACGAAGGATGTATGGGGCGAGATTTTGCCTGCATATCAGGAGAGTAATCCATATGCGGTAACAACGCATAAATTCAGAACCGGCGAGTGGTTCTTTTGTAGTGCATTGCATCCCGAAACGGCGAATATGTACTATTATAAGGCCTACTATTCGGTGCCACGAGAGACATTCCGACTGCTTACGGTAGGTGAGGTGCAAAATCTGATGCAGACCGATAAGGAGTTTGTGGCGGAGGCCAAAAAGTGGTTCCTGCTGGCTGAAGATGGAGAGCCTCTGCTCGGTAAGGATGCAAAGAAAACGGCATTGGTCGGTGAGAGAGTTATCTCTATTGCGAATATGTTTTGGATGATTATACCGGCTTTGCTTATTGCGGCATTGGGCTATATGGCGAAAGTTATGAGGGAGGATAGCGAAACATATGCTGGTGTTGAAGGAAACTTTGAGGTTTGGGCTCCGTACATATTGTTGTTGCTCTATCTCCTCGAGCTCGCTCTGCTCCTCTTGCTTATCTATCTTGGTGCACTGAATGACGAGTTGGGAATCTTTGCAGGCTTCATGTTTGCAATACCGGCCTTTATTCTGATGCTTATAAATGGATGGGCGGCATTTACCACAAGTAGTCTTGTTCTCTCGTTTTACAAAGTTGAATTCGGCTGGAAACGCATTGTGAAATTTATACTTATTTCCATTGGCGTCGGCTGTGTCGTTTCGGTCTTGTTGATACCTGTTAGCAAGCTAAACCCTGATAGTTCGATACAGAGCTGGGCTAGTTTGGTATCTATATTGGTCGTATTCCTGGCTTTGATAGGAGTCGATATGCGCAAACAAAACCCCGATTCGCTGCGTATGCTGCCTATATTGGTTGTACTGATTACAATCGGTCTGCTCATTTCGTTTGTGGCCGTGGCAATGGTTGCGATAGCGGTCGGTATATACTACATTTGGAATTTCCAAATCAGCAGCGAGAGTGCTAAGGATGAACACAATGACGCATTGAGCTGCGATACATGTAACTATAGAGGTAATTGCTCATCAAGGGCAGTTCCTTGTACTCGCCACCAGGATTATAGAGCCTAAGCTCGGAATATCTGCAAAATAAATAGTTACGGCTTGCCATATCGGATATGGTGAGCCGTTTCTTTTGTAGAAAAAAGATTATTAAAAAAGTTGTGTAATTCAAAAAATTATTCGTACCTTTGCGCACTCGCAAAGTGCGAGGTTGGATTACATAAATTTTATAACAAGTATTAGATGGATTCATTAAGTTACAAAACTATCTCGTTGAACGCAGCGACTGTCAACAAGGAGTGGGTTGTCATCGACGCTACTAACGAGGTATTGGGCCGCTTGGCTTCGCAGATCGCTAAGATCCTCTGCGGAAAGAACAAGCCGGGCTACACCCCTCATGTTGACTGCGGTGACAATGTTATCGTTATCAACGCTGAGAAGGTTAAGCTCACAGGTAAGAAGTTGACCGATAAGGTCTATGTCCGCCACACTGGTTACCCAGGTGGTCAGCGTTTCGCTACTCCTGCCTTATATTTGGCAAAGAAACCTACATTCGTAATCGAGGAGGCAGTTCGTGGTATGTTGCCAAAGAACCGTCTCGGAGAGGCTATTATCAAAAACTTGAAGGTTTATGCTGGTGCAGAGCATCCTCACGCAGCACAGAACCCAAAGC
>JAGBRY010000053.1 GCA_017632115.1 Alistipes sp.
GATGCTGGTGTTAAGAGTAAGAAGCCAGTATCGGGTATCGAAATGGGTCTTATCTCTGATTCGGCAACTGGTCGTTGGGCTGTATTGTCGGACATCTTGGGCGATGAGGACCACTTGGGCGATATGGACTTCAAGGTAACAGGTACTCGCGATGGTATCACCGCAACTCAGATGGATATCAAGGTTGATGGTCTTTCGTACGAGGTACTCTCGGCTGCTTTGGAGCAGGCACGTTTGGGTCGTTTGCACATCCTCGACAAGATTACAGAGTGTATCGCTGAGCCACGTGAGGACTACAAGCCATTCGTACCACGCATCGAGCAGATTGTTATCGACAAGGACTTCATCGGTGCTGTAATCGGTCCTGGCGGTAAGGTAATCCAGGAGATTCAGAAGACTACAGGCACAACAATCACTATCACCGAGACTGAGACTTCGGGCTTGGTAGATGTATTCGGTCCGGACAAGGCTGCTATCGACGCAGCTATGGCTCGCATCAAGGGCATCGTAGCAGTACCTGAGGTTGGCGAGACCTACCATGGTAAGATCAAGTCGATTGTAGACTTCGGTGCATTCGTTGAGATTCTCCCAGGTAAGGAGGCGTTGCTCCACATCTCGGAGATCGACTACAAGCGCTTCGAGACTATGGCTGAGACAGGTTTGAAGGAGGGTGACGAGATCGATGTTAAGTTGATCGGCGTTGACCAGAAGACCAACAAGCTCCGTCTTTCGCACAAGGCACTTCTTCCTAAGCCGGAGGGTTGGGTAGAGCCTGAGCGTAAGCCTCGTGCACCACGCAACGACAAGGGTAACGACCGTGGCGACCGTCGTCCACGCCGTGACCACCATAAGGAGTAATCACAAATTACTATATAAGAGAAACGGAGCAGTGTTGAACTGCTCCGTTTTCTTTTAGCTATTAGCCGTTGGCCGTTAGCCGTTAGCCATTGGCTTTTTTTTACAACTCTCCTATAAAAACCAAAAAATCGTAAATGATTAGGCTATCCTCTAACGAATTCCAAGAGGGCGGTAGCGCATGCCTTTGGCTCCTCGATAAAGCCCATATGACCTGAATTTTCGAGCCAAACAACCTTCGCCTCGGGGTGTTCGGCAACCATCTTCTCGGCAATTTCGGGCACGATATAACCATCCTTGCGACCAAGAATAAAGAGTATCGGCTTGCCCAACGAATGGAGCATCTCGCTCTGCGCCTTGCGCTCAATCATACCATTGAGAAGAGCCACAATACCGGTATCCTCGGTCAGATATATAGTCTGCTGCAAATCTTCGATTTCGGTGCGGAAACGGTTGCGATTTTCGACAGCAAAGCCCGCCTCGGGTGCGGTATGAGCCAGCAACTCCTTTTTGCCCGACTTAATAAGCGAAATCTCACGCTGGCGATTTTTCTTCTTCTCCTCGCTATCGGCATAAGGGGTCGAATGGAGCAACACTACCCCATCGGTACGGTCGGCATGTCGCTCAGCAAAGGCGAGAGCCACATATCCGCCCATCGAGTGGCCGACAATGGTTGCACTCTTAATACCCAGCTTATCAAGAGCCGCAGCAAGGGTATCGGCAAGATAATCCATAGTGTGTATTTCGCCCTTAACCTCCGAAATTCCATGTCCCGGAAGATCGACCGTAACAACTCGCACATCCTTATAAATCAGAGGTATAAACTCCTCCCACACAAGCATATTCTCGAGATATCCGTGCAACAACACAACTGCCTTCTCGCCCACTTCCGAATCACAAACATGGAGCGCTGTATCGCCTGCCATTATAAATTTTTCGACCATTTTTCGCTATTTTTGATTTTTTACTGCGTAAAAATATGGAAAATTCTTCAAATTTCACTATTTTTGGACGATTATACTCTGGAAAGAATGAAATTTGACTACATACAGTGTCACGGCTCGGGAAATGAGTTTGTTATGGTGGATGCAGTGAAGCACAATCTTGACGGCATCGACCTCGCAGAGTTTTCTCGCTTTGTCTGCGACCGAGAGAGCTCGGTTGGGGCCGACGGCGTGTTGCTTTTGGTCAAAGAGGGCGAGATGTTCGGAATGCGAATGTTCAACCCCGACGGCTCGGAGGCGGAGATGTGTGGCAACGGCATCCGTTGCGTAGCACGCTTGGCCGAGGAGTATGTCGGCACAAGAGAGTTCGAAATGTTCTCGGGGGGCAACACCTATGGCATCGTTCGTGCCGAGGATATATTCCCTGCAATTCCTACCTACGGAGTAGATTTGCAGGTACGCCTTATAAGCCCCGACTTCGGTTTTGCCAAGGGAGCTGAGCAATTCGTATCGCAGAAGATCGAGCGACTCGACAACGACCTTCTCTGGACCGCAATAAATGTGGGTAATCCGCATATCGTAGCCGAGGTCGAGGATATCGACTACAACCACCTCACACGCCTTGGTGAGCGAGTTTTGGAGCTAAAAGAGGAGTTCCCGAAGGGTATAAATGTGTCGTTAGTGAAGGTTTTGGGCAAGAACCGCATCTTCGTAGCGACCTACGAGCGAGGAGCCGGCATCACCGCATCGTGCGGCACAGCGATGACCTCGAGCGCAACGGCAATGGCCCTCAATGGAAGATGTGACTACGAGGCGACTATCGAGGTTGAGAACCGAGGTGGCGCAGTTCGTTGCATCTGCCACAACGAGGGTGGTCTGCACACTCAACTTATTGGCAATGCCTCCTACATTTCGTATGGTAAAGTTGTGGTCGAAAACAACGATTTCATATGCGCAGAGTTGGGCAAGGCCGATGACGAAATAGAACTTTATAACGATTTTTTAAGATCTAAGAATGCGTAGATGGTTCTACATAGTATGTTGCGTGGTGCTGGGATTAACACTCTCTGCATGTAATGTTACACGCCATATTCCGTCGGACGCATACCTCCTGCAGAGGGTAAAGATCGAGCAAGATAAGAGCACACCTCGTGCCGAGCGAGTAAAGAGCGAGGAGGTTACAAAGTATCTGCGTCAAAAGCCGAATAAGCACTTCCTCGGCACCGATTTCTATGCGTGGATATACCTTATGGCAAAGCCCGATAAGGATACCTGGTGGAACAACCTCAAGCGCAAGATGGGCGAGGAGCCTGTACTCTTCAACATGCGTGATACGGAGCGTTCGGCATCGAATCTGAAGCTCTATCTCGACTCCCGTGGTTACTACTCCTCGAAGGTGGGATACGAGGTCGACACCACCTATCGTCGAAAGCGTGCAAAGGTTTCGTATCTGCTCAAGCAGGGCAAACCTTACCATATCAGCTCCATATCTTACGATTTCAAGGACCAATTCCTCGAGCCGATTATTCTGCCCGACACGGTAAACACGCTGTTGCACAAGGGCGACATCTTCGACATCTCGGTATTGGAAGCGGAGCGTGAGCGCATCGCTCTCTATCTCAAGGATAGAGGTTACTATAACTTCTCGGTAAACAATGTCGAGTATCTCGCCGATACGCTCAGTGGCGACAACAAGGTTGGTGTGAAGGTTATCATCAAGCAGAACCTGACGGGCTACAATGCTCGAGGCGAGGCGATGTACAACAACAATGCTGTCTATCGCTTGCGCAACATAAACATCATACCCAACTACAATGCCGCCATTGCAAAGAGCGAGAGCAACTACTTCGAGCGATTCGACTCTACCGAGTACCGAGGTCTGAATATCCTCTTCAGGGGCAAGCAATCGAAGGTTCGTCCTTCGGTGTTGCGTGGAGCTATTCCGCTCTACCCGAACTACCTCTACAACTACTCGCAGGTGAGCCGCACATACGCCAATTTGATGGCTATGGGTTACTTCAAGAGCGCACGCATCAACTTCCAGGAGGTGAGCGATGAGCTCAAACAAAACCTCATCACCCTGGTAGGTGTGGATGGCAAGTCGAAAAATACGCCAATAAACTACACTCGTGAGGGCTATCTTGATTGCGACATCTACTGCACCCCTGCTCTGCAGCAGGGCATAAAGGCAGTGTTGGAGGCCTCGACAACATCGAGTTTCTATGGTCTGAAGGCGGTAGTCGGCTATCAGAATCGCAACATCTTCCGAGGTGC
>JAGBRY010000054.1 GCA_017632115.1 Alistipes sp.
ACGATGTTCGCGTAATCCGCGCACCTCGTCACGCTGCTTCGTGCCCTGTTGCTATCGGCGTAAGCTGCTCGGCAGACCGAAATATCAAGGGTAAGATTACCCCAGAGGGTATCTTCGTGGAGCAGTTGGAGAAGAATCCTGCTCGCTTCCTTCCGGCTGAGGCACCTGCAATGTCGCCGGCTGTTGATATCGACTTGGACGAGGGTATGGACAAGGTTCGTGAGACCCTCTCTAAGTATCCTATCAAGACTCGTCTTAACCTCAAGGGTACACTTATTGTTGCTCGTGATATCGCTCACGCACGCATCAAGCAGATGCTCGACAATGGCGAGCCAATGCCTGAGTACTTCAAGAATCACCCTGTATACTATGCAGGTCCTGCTAAGACCCCTGCAGGCTATGCTTCGGGCTCGTTCGGTCCAACCACTGCAGGTCGTATGGACTCTTATGTAGACCTCTTCCAGAAGCACGGTGGTTCAATGGTTATGGTAGCAAAGGGTAACCGCTCTAAGGCCGTTACCGATGCTTGCCACGATAATGGCGGTTTCTACCTCGGCTCTATCGGTGGTCCTGCTGCAATTCTCGCTAAGAACTCTATCAAGTCTGTCGAGGTTGTAGACTTCCCAGAGCTCGGAATGGAGGCTGTTCGCAAGATCTATGTGGAGAATTTCCCTGCCTTCATCATCGTAGATGATAAGGGTAACGATTTCTTTGCAGACTTTGCACATTAAAAATTGTTCTGAGCGGTGAATTTTGCACGAATCGTCGGATAGCGAGTTGCTCACATACGCTTTAGTATGCTGCGCACTCGCTACCTAGCTTCGCACTAAATTCCCTCGCTCATAAGCAATTTTTAGGTGGTGGTTATTTAGTTAAACCATTGACGATTTTGAATAATAAGGAGGCGAGGAAAAAGTTTTCCGTTTTCAGCTTTCCGTTTCCCGTTTACGAAGTAGAGGGCTGATTACCCTCTGCTTTGGCAAAATAAAACTGTTATTTTTTGCGTTTGTTTTTTCGTATGCAAACAGTGTTGAAGAAAATAGTATTTTCGGTGGCGGCGCTCCTTGCCATCTTCTCGGTACACGCTGCCGAGGAGGTGACCTTCTCGCTTAATGCTCCGATGATTGCATCGGTGGGCGAGGCGTTTCGTGTAGAGTTTGAACTCAATGCCAAGCCCGACAGCGACTCCTTTGTGCCACCTACATTCGAGAACTTCGATGTTGTGGCGGGTCCTTCGGTATCGCAGGGCAGTTCGGTGCAGATTATAAATGGCGAGATGACAAAGAGCATCAGCTATGCCATAACCTATGTGCTGATACCGCAGAAGGCGGGTACATTCTCGATTGCTCCGGCCTCGATAGGTGTCAAGAAGAAGACCTACACCACACAACGCACTGCAATCGAGGTGCGTGATGGTGCACATGAGGGTTCGGCTCAGCAGGGTAGCAGTCGCAATCAGAACGAGTCGGCCGAGAGCCGTGCCAACCGTACAATCGAGAAGGATGACCTTCTTCTCCGCCTCGAGCTCTCGTCGAAATCTGTCTACAAGGGCGAGCCTGTGCGTGCAATTCTCAAACTCTATAGCCGAGTAAACATTGCCGGCTCAGAGTCATCGAAGATGCCGGCATTCAATGGCTTTTGGAGTCAGCAGGTCGATATCGAACAGGGCCCTTTCCGTGAAACATTCAACGGCAAGGTCTACGAAACATATAACATTGCCGAATATCTGCTCTATCCGCAGCAGGGTGGTGTGCTCACCATCGAACCGGCCGAACTGACCGTTGTGGCACAGGTTGTGGTGCGTTCAAATCGTAATATAGACCCATTCTTTGGTGGCGGACACGAGGTCTATAATGTGCGTCGACCATTGAAGACTCCGCCGGTAAAGGTGCAGGTCAAGGAGTTCCCTGCGGGTGCTCCGGCTTCCTTCTCGGGCGCAGTGGGCCGATATACCATGTCGCATCGCCTCTCTTCGGCAGAGGTTGCAGCAAACTCGGCAGTAACACTCCAACTCACAATATCGGGTAGCGGAAATCTCAACTTCATCTCGGCTCCGACTCTCTCGCTGCCGTCGTCGTTCGAGTTGTACGATGTTAAGAGTGAGGAGAAGATCGAGAATAACGCCTCGGGTAGCGTAGGCTATCGTCGCTTCGACTATCCGTTTATTGTGCGTGCCGAGGGCGACTACGAGATAGCTCCGGTAGAGTTTACCTACTTCGACTTGGAAAAGAAGCAGTATGTAACACTTGCAACACCGCCATTGAAGATGGTGGTTACTCCCGACCAGAATGTTGCGGTACAGCCTCAGCAGGTTGTAGGTGTAAAGCGTGAGGATGTGCGCCTTCTTGGCGAGGATATCCGCTTTATCAAACTCGGTGCACCGGCACTCTGTTCGGTGGTTGCTCCGCTGGCGCTCTCACCAATCTATTGGTTGATAATGGTGGCGATGTTGCTGGTGGCAGCAGTGGCATATATCCTTATCCGAAAGCATATCCGAGATAACCGCAATGTGGTACTTGTCAAGGGCAAGCGTGCCAACAAGATGGCCATCAAACGCTTCCGTATAGCCGAGAAGTATATGCGTGAGCAGGACCGCCGAGCCTTCTATGAGGAGATGTTGCGTGGTCTGTGGGGCTACTTGGGCGATAAGTTCAACATCCCGGTTGCCGACCTTACTCGTGAGGTTGTGCGTGAGGAGTTGAGTCGCCGTGGTGCATTGTCGGAGGCGGAGAATATCGTAGCCGTAATTGCTCGATGCGAGGAGGCTCAGTACTCGCCATCCTCATCGGCCGAGATGAACGACATCTACGAAGAGGGTGTCGATGCGGTGTCGAAAATTGAGTCGGCAATTAAAAAGTAGTGGAAAATGAAGCGAATAATCATATATACAATATCTCTCTTTGTAGCACTCTCGGTGTCGGCATCGCCAACATCGACCGAGCGTTGGGAGATGGGAAATAAGGCCTATATCGAGGGTAACTACGATAAGGCAATAGAGGAGTATCAAGCGATACTCGAAGGTGGAGAGTACTCGATGAAGTTGTACTACAACCTGGCAAATGCCTACTTCAAGACGGGTGCAATCGGCAAATCTATACTATATTATAATAAGGCGCTGCGCATAGCTCCATCGCAGGAAGATATACGCCATAATCTCGCTATTGCCGAGGCTCAAACCAAGGATCGCATCGCCGTGATTCCCGAGTTCTTCTTAAATCGTTGGTTGCGTACGGTGCGCAATTCGATGAGTTGTACGGCATGGAGCGTGATGTCGCTCGCTGCATTTGGATTGCTCCTTGCCTTTGCGCTACTCTTTCTGCTCGCCTCTCGTTTGCGCTGGCGCAAAGCGGGTTTCTATGGTGCATTGTGTGCTCTTCTACTCTTTGTGGCAATGACCTCATTTGCCGTATCCTCTCGCAACGATATGCTCCTCCACGAAGAGGCTATCGTTATGGGTTCGGCCATATCGGTGAAGAGCTCGCCCGACCGCTCGGCAACAGATCTGTTTGTGCTGCACGAAGGCACTAAGGTTAAGCTCTTGTCCGAGGTTGATGAGTGGTGCGAGGTTGTTATTGCCGACGGAAAGAAGGGTTGGACTCTTAAAAGCAATATAGAGGAGATTTAACGATGTCGAAACTTTTAGATAATGTAGTTGGAGAGCTCTCTCGCCTGCCTGGTATTGGTCGCAGAACGGCTTTGCGTTTGGCGATGCATATCCTGCGTATGGATGAGGAGGATGTGGTGTCGATGGGCGAGAGCCTTATCGACTTCCGCACCAAAATTTGCCGTTGTGCCAAGTGCAACAACCTCTCCGACACCGAAATATGCGACGTCTGTGCCGATGCTTCTCGTGATAGGAGTACGGTTTGTGTGGTAGAGCAGGTGTCGGACCTCCTCTCAATCGAAAAGACCCACCAATATCGTGGTGCCTATAGCGTATTGGGCGGTGTGATATCTCCAATGCAGGGCATAGCTCCATCGGATTTGCGCATAGATCTGCTCCTCGATCGTATAGCTATGGGCGAGGTCAAGGAGGTTATTATCGCAATCTCGGCATCGGTCGAGGGCGAAACCACAATGTTCTATCTGATGAACTGTCTGAAGCGCTTCCCGCACCTCAAAATTACAACCATTGCTCGAGGTATAGGCTTTGGCGATGAGTTGGAGTATGTTGACGAGTTGACCATCACCCAGGCGTTGATGAATCGTCGTGAAATTTCAAAACAATAATAAATATATAAGTATTATGAAGAAGTTATTAGCAGTAGTATTGTTTGCCGCTTTGGCGGTAGGATGTTGTTCGACTTGCCGTATGCGAGTTAAGAATGCAAAGCCATTGGAGGGTACCGTATGGCACCTCACAAAAATTGGAGGCGAGAGCTTTACTCTCCCTGCCGACGAATTTAACATTATTCTCAATGAGAATGGCTTGGGTGGCCGTGGTGCCTGCAACAGCCTTCTTGGCCAGTATGCTACCGGTGATAAGTTCGCTTTGCGTTTCTCTCATCTCGGCTCTACCAAGATGCTCTGTCCTCACAACGAGCAGCTCGAGAATCGTTTGGTGCAAATCCTTGCCAAAACTACCCACTACGACATCGACTATGATATGTTGATGTTGATGCAGAATGGTACTGTATTGGCGGTATTCAAAGCCCAGGCAGAAAACAAATAAAAGGCGAACTTCTGCGTTACGCTTCGGTCGCTGAGTTGCTCACATAGCTCTACTATGCTGCGCACTCAACGCCTCGCAAGCCTTGAATTTCATCCTTTTATCTGTTTTCTTGCGATGAGCATAGGCGAACTTCTGCGTTACGCTTCGGTCGTGGAGTTGCTCACATCGCTCTCCTATGCTGCGCACTCAACGCCTTGCAAGCCTTGAA
>JAGBRY010000055.1 GCA_017632115.1 Alistipes sp.
ACATCGCAAATGGCAAGCAGTACGCCATCAGTCGGTAGTAGGGCAGAGCCATATCGACAACCTCGGTGGGCTGCCCCAAGTGGTAGAGCAGCGGCTCGGTCGCAATCTGCAACGCCATACATGCCACACCGAAAATAGGGTAGAAGAGTAACGATGTTTCGAGGTAATGCGCCATCTTCTGCTTGCGCTCTTGTACGAACAACTCGCCAATAAGTGGTGTCAGGCCAATCGAAAGACCCATGCACAAAAAGGTAAATACCCACGCAACCGTTGAGCCGAAGGCTACGGCGGCCAATGGCACGGCATCCTCTCCGCCGAATGCTCCCACCATAGCCGTATCAGCCACCTGCACGGCAATATAGCCGAGCTGGGCCAATGCTACGGGCATAGCGAGTCGCAATAACTCGCCAACCTTCGAGAAGTATTTACGGGATAACATCATTTCTACTTTATATTTTAATGGAGCAAAGCGACAAGTCCCCCATTCCCAAAGGGGTGGGTAGGGGGAATGTCAATGCTTGATACTGTTTGTGATTATTTCACAAACAGTATCTCACGGTATTTTGGAAGTGTCCAAATCTGATCATCAACCACCTCCTCGAGCTTGTCGATCTCGGTGCGAATCTTGTCGAAATAGATCGCTACGGTATCGTGGTATGCAATGGCCTTGGTGCGAGTGTTCTCTATTACATTGGCCACCTTGCGAGCCTCGATCATGTCGTTTACGAGCTTCTGAATCAAGGCAGTACGACGCTGAATGAGCTTGATGAGCTCGGTGTCGCTCTTCGACTGCATGCCCAATTGACTCATCTTCCAAACCTTGTCAAGAAGGATATCTTCGTAGCGTGATGCGATAGGTACGATATGGTTCATTGCCAACTCTCCCAATACACGGGCCTCAATCTGAATCTTCTTCACATACTGCTCCCACTTAATCTCGGTGCGGGCCTCCAACTCCTTGGCCGTATATACATTCAACTTAGAGAAGAGCTCCACGCTCTCCTTGTCGAGATAGCGGTCGAGTACAAGCGGTGCCGATGTTTCGCAGTCCAAGCCACGACGCTCAGCCTCCTTGCGCCACTCGTCGGAGTAGCCGTTGCCGTCGAAACGGATGGCCTTGCACTCACGAATCAGCTCACGCAAAATTTCGAATATCGCCTTATCCTTCTTCTCTCCATTGGCAATGCGTGCGTCAACTCGCTTGCGGAAGTCGATAAGAGCCTCAGCTACAGCTGTGTTGAGTACAATCATGGCATCGGCGCAGTTGTCCGACGAACCTACGGCACGGAACTCGAATCGGTTACCTGTGAAGGCAAACGGCGAAGTTCGGTTGCGGTCAGTATTATCCAAGAGGAGCGACGGAATCTGTGTCAAGCCACCCATGCGGAATACATTCTTCGAGTCGAAGCGGATATCCTCGTTGCCATTTGCCGACTCAATCTTGTCCAATACCTCCGAAATCTGAGTTCCGAGGAAGGTCGAGATAATTGTCGGAGGGGCCTCGCCTGCACCCAAACGGTGCTCATTCGATGCACTCATCACCGAAGCCTTCAACAAACCGTTGTGACGATGTACGGCATAGATAACATTCACGAGGAAGGTCATAAACTGCAAGTTCTCGAATGCAGTGCGACCCGGCTTGAGAAGATTTACACCGGTGTCGGTTCCGAGCGACCAGTTATTGTGCTTACCCGAGCCGTTGATGCCCTTGAAAGGCTTCTCGTGAAGGAGAACTCGGAAGTGGTGGCGTGTAGCAACCTTGCCCATAACGGTCATCAGGAGCTGATTGTGGTCGTTTGCAAGGTTCGCCTCCTCGTATATAGGTGCCAACTCAAACTGGTTTGGTGCAACCTCGTTGTGGCGGGTCTTCAACGGAATACCGAGCTTCAGACACTCATACTCCAAATCACGCATAAAGGCGAGTACTCGCTGCGGAATAGCACCGAAGTAGTGGTCGTCGAGCTGCTGGTTCTTTGCCGACTCGTGGCCCATGAGTGTGCGACCTGTCTGCACAAGGTCGGGGCGTGCCGACCAGAGAGCATCATCCACCAGGAAGTACTCCTGCTCCCAGCCGAGGAAGACCTTTACTCGCTCGACACTGCGGTCGAAGTAGCGACAAACCTCGGTTGCGGCGTTCGATACAGCTGTAATCGAGCGCAAAAGCGGAGTCTTATAATCCAATGCCTCGCCTGTGTACGATATAAACACGGTAGGGATGCAGAGAGTTGTATCTACGATAAACGCCGGCGATGTAGGGTCCCACGCCGAGTAACCTCGAGCCTCGAAGGTGTTGCGGATGCCGCCACTCGGGAACGACGACGCATCGGGCTCCTGCTGAACGAGTACCTTGCCCGAGAACTCCTCCAACATACCTCCCGTGCCATCAGGCTCGGAGAAGGAGTCGTGCTTCTCGGCTGTTCCGCCCGTAAGTGGCTGGAACCAGTGGCAGTAGTGGTCTGCACCGTTTTCGAGTGCCCACTGACGCATACCTGCGGCTACTGCGTCGGCAATATCGGCCGAGAGTGGGGTGTTGTTCTCGATGGTGTCGAGCAACGACTCATAAATCTGCTTGTTGAGGTACTTGCGCATCTGTGTGCGACCAAATACCATAACACCAAAATAATCGGATGGATTTTGTGCCGGAGCCTTAACCTCTACCGGTTTGTGGTCGAGCGCCTTCTCGAACATCTTAAATCGTAGTAACGACATAATCTCTCTGTTTTTTGTTCTGATGTGGCAAAATTAGAGAAAAAAACGGAAAACGGAAAGCAGAAAGCGGAAAACTTGCGATTTTCTCGGTTTTAAATTGCTAAAATTATCGAAAAACGATAATGATGTTTTTGTGTATTGGTGTTGCGGTTATCGAAAAACAATAATAGTGGATAGGATCCCCCTTCTTATAAACTCCTATTGAGCACCGCTGGTGCGACTCCTATAAAACCCTATAAAATCCTATAAAACCCTATGAAGCCCCATAAAACTAAAAGTTTTCCGTTTTCCGCTTTAACCCTGCTACGCAGGCTTTTCTTCCTCGTGACTCGGAAAAACGCAAATTAAATTTGCTTTTTTCACTCGTTCCGCATCGTCAGTTCCGTTTTTTTTATTACCTTTACACGATTTTAGACGATAGACAGAGAGAAATACGAAAAAATAAACTTATTTTTTATCCTAAACTAAATTCTAACAAAAACATTATGGCAACAAACAATCGTGAAAAGTTATTCGCCGAGTTTCCACCGGTTTCGACCGAGGCGTGGGAGGCAGCGATAACTGCCGACCTCAAAGGTGCCGACTATGAGCGCAAGTTGGTATGGCGTACAACCGAGGGTTTCAACCTTCGTCCATACTACCGTGCCGAGAACCTTGAAGGTCTTGAGACACTTGGCACAGGTGCCGGTGAGTTCCCTTATTTGCGTGGCGTGAGCACAGACAACACTTGGCTCACACACCAGACTATCAAAGTGGCTTGCCCTAAGGAGGCAAATGCTACCGCTCTTGCAATGTTGGAGTCGGGTGTTGATTCGCTCGGTTTCTGCTTCTGCGAGGCAGAGGTTGAGCCTACTGCAGAGAGCATCGCAGTTCTCTTGGCAGGTATCGTTCTTCCTGCAGTTGATGTAACCGTTTGCGGCAAGTATGCTGCAAAGGCAGGTGAGTTGATCTTGGCGCATGCCGAGAAGGCAGGTGTAGCAAAGGCAGACCTTCGTCTTAACATCGCCCTCGATCCACTCGTAAAGGGTATGACCGTTAAGGGTGCATGTTGCGACTGCGAGGCTTTGGTTTCGCTCGTTAAGGCTACCCAGGAGTACAAGAAGGTGCGTGTAATCACCGTTATGGGACACCACTTCTCTGACGCTGGTTCGACCATCGTTGAGGAGTTGGCATTCACACTCTCGGCTGCTCACGAGTATCTCGTGAAGCTTATGGAGCGTGGCCTTTCTATCGACGAGGTAGCTCGCAAGATCCGCTTTACTTTCGCAGTTACTGCAAACTACTTCCTCGAGATGGCTAAGTTCCGTGCAGCTCGTATGCTCTGGGCTAACATCGTAGCAAAGTACGAGCCTGCTTGCAACTGCTCGTGCAAGATGTACGCACAAGCTCGCACCTCGTCGTGGAACCAGACCGCTTATGACCCATATGTAAATATGTTGCGTGGTACTACCGAGGCTATGGCGGCAGCTATCGCAGGTGTTCACT
>JAGBRY010000056.1 GCA_017632115.1 Alistipes sp.
CTCGAGTACGAGAAGTTCGGCTTGAAGGAGGATATCAACAAGACCTTGTACGAGGGAATTCAGAAGTTGACTCTTGACGATGTAGTGAAGTTCCAGCAGGAGTTTATCAAGGGTCGCCCTTACACCTACTGCATCTTGGGTGACAAGAATGACCTCGATATGAAGTATCTCCGATCGCTCGGCAAGGTTAAGTTCCTTTCGCAGGAGGAGATTTTTGGATATTAGTAGCTACAAGCATTAAAGAATAAAGGCGATGAAGAGATTTCTGGGTTTGATAGTTTTGGCGGTATTTGCCATTTCGGCATCGGCACAAGTGGCCGACCTGCCCGGTATTGTCGTAGACCACTCTCCGGCATCGAAAGGCAAATATCTCGGATCGCCAAGTATCTGCATTCTTCCGAGTGGTCGTTATGTGGTTAGTCACGACTTCTTCGGACCAAAGACCAAGGAGTTCGAAACTGCCGTTACCGACATCTTCGTTTCGGATGACAAGGGAGAAACCTGGCAGAAGATTGCTTGGTTAAGCGGTCAGTTCTGGTCAACCCTCTTCTATCATGATGGTGCCATCTACATTTTTGGCACTTGTCGCCACCATGGCAACATCGTTATTCGCAAATCGACAGATGGAGGTAAGACCTGGAGCAACCCGTACGACGATAAAAACGGCCTTATCGTCGAGGGTGAGTATCACACAGCTCCGACACCGGTACTTATCCACAAAGGGCGCATCTACAAAGCATTTGAGTATGCCACACACAAGGTGCGTAAGTGGGGTCGTCGCTACTCGGCAATGGTCATCTCCGCTCCCGTAAATGCAGACCTGCTCGATGCAGGCAGTTGGCGATGCTCGAATGTGCTCTACTCCAATCCGGCTTGGCTCAAAGGCGAGTTCAAAGGTTGGCTCGAGGGAAATATGGTCTACGACCACAAGAACAAGCAGTTGCTCAACATCCTTCGTGTAGACACAAATAAGGGTGATGGCGAGGAGCTTTGCGCAAGAGTAGAGGTGTCGCCAAATGGCAAAAGCATATTGTTCGAACCTGAAAATAGCTTTATGCCTTTCCCTGGTGGAGCGAAGAAGTTTACTATTCGTTATGATGAGCGCACCAACCGATATTGGACACTTGTAAACGACACCGACCCTAAAAAACTCGTTATTAGGAACGGTAAGACACGCAACACCCTATCGTTGTACAGCTCCGAGGATTTAATCACTTGGCAGCACGAACAGACCATCATATCGCACCCCGATGTATATCACCACGGTGTTCAGTATGTTGATTGGCAATTCGAAGGCAATGACATTGTAGCTGTAATTCGCACTGCGTGGGAGGATGAAGAGGGTAATGCTCACAACCAGCACGACTCGAACTATATATTGTTCCGTCGTATAGAGAATTTTGCAAAGAACACAACACTTAAATAAATATAGGTATTATGAAAAAAAGCATTTTTTTAACAATGGGAATTATTGCAATGGCTCTTACCTCGTGTAAGGAGCAGGCAACCGAGCAACCTTGGGTTGTGGATCGCTTCGACGATGTAAAGATTATCCGCTACGAGGTGCCCGAGTTTGAGAATCAGTCGTTGAACGACAAGATCTTGATCTACTACTTGGCAGAGGCAGCAAAGTGTGGTCGTGACATTATGTTCGACCAGAACTTCAAGTACAACCTCACCATCCGTCGTGCTTTGGAGAAGGTTTACACCTCGTACGATGGTAACAAGGAGTGCCCTGAGTTCAAGGCTATGGAGAAGTATTTGAAGAAGGTGTGGTTGGCTAACGGTATCCACCACCACTACTCGAACGATAAGTTCCAGCCTGAGTTCTCTCGTGAGTGGTTCGAGAAGCAGTTGGCAGCTTACAATGTTGAGCTCGCTGTAGAGAAGGATGTTATCTTGGAGGCAATGTTCAACCCTGCACTCTACGCTACACGCCTCAACCAGGCTAAGGGCGAGGATTGCATCGCAACTTCGGCGGGTAACTACTACGAGGGCCTCACCCAGAAGGAGGTAGAGCGTTTCTACAATAAGATGATTGCAAAGGCAGGTAATGACCCTTGCCCAATCTCTTACGGTTTGAACTCAAAGCTCGTAAAGAAGAACGGTAAGATCTATGAGCAGACCTACAAGGTGGGTGGCATGTACTCGGAGGCTTTGGAGCAGGTAGTTTATTGGTTGGAGAAGGCTCAGGAGGTTGCTGAGGAGCCACTCAAGACTACTATTGGCCTTTTGATTAAGTACTATAAGTCGGGTGACTTGCGTGACTTCGATGCATTCAATGTTTCGTGGGTTAAGGATACTACATCGAATGTCGATTTCGTAAACGGATTTACTGAGGTTTATGGCGATCCACTCGGTTACAAGGCTTCGTGGGAGTCGGTTGTAAACTTCCGTGACAAGAAGGCTTGCGAGCGCACACAGATTATCTCGGACAATGCACAGTGGTTCGAGGATCACTCGCCAATCAACCCTGCATACCGCAAGAAGGAGGTTAAGGGTGTATCGGCAAAGGTTATCACCGTGGCTATGCTCGGTGGCGACTGCTACCCTACAACCCCAATCGGTATCAACCTTCCAAACGCTGATTGGATTCGCAAGGATCACGGTTCGAAGTCGGTAACTATCGACAACATCACCTACGCATACAAGAAGGCTGCACAGGGCGGCGGTTTCTCGGAGGAGTTCGTACTCCGTGAGGAGGATCGTGAGCGCATGAAGGAGCACGGTAAGCTCTCGGATGACCTCCACACCGACCTCCACGAGTGCCTTGGTCACGGTTCGGGTCAGTTGGCTCCTGGTACAACAGGTACCGAGTTGGGCGTATATTCGTCGCCACTCGAGGAGACTCGTGCCGACCTCTTCGCTCTCTACTACTTGGGCGATGAGAAGATGATCGAGATTGGTTTGATTCCATCACTCGAGGTTGCTAAGGCTCAGTACTCGTCGTATGTGATGAATGGTATGATGACTCAGTTCTCTCGTATCGAGTTGGGCAAGGATGTAGAGCAGGCTCACATGCGTAACCGCAAGCTCATCTCGGAGTGGGCATACGAGCTCGGTAAGGCAGACAATGTTATCGAGTGGGTTAAGAAGGACGGCAAGCGCTACCTCGTTGTAAACGATTTCGACAAGTTGCGTGCTATCTTCGGCGAGCAGTTGCGTGAGATTCAGCGCATCAAGTCGGAGGGCGATTTCGAGGCTGGTAAGGCTTTGATCGAGAAGTATGCCGTTAAGATCGACTACGAGCTTCACAAGGAGGTTCGTGAGCGTTACTACGCACTCAACATCGAGCCTTATGGTGGCTTCGTAAATCCTGAGTATGAGTTGGTTAAGGAGGGCGACAAGATTGTCGATGTTAAGGTTTCGTACCCTGCAAACTTCGTTGAGCAGAACCTTCACTACTCGAAAGACTATTCGTTCTTGCCAAGTTTGAACTAAGTGTTCAAACTTGACAGCATAAAAAACGAGGACCAAAGTCCTCGTTTTTTTTTATTTTTATATTCTGTTTATTTTTTATACCTTTGTAAAGATAAACCTAAACACTATGAGATATTTACTTCTTGTTCTTGCAATTCTTGTTTCGCAATCTATTTATGCCAGCGATAGCGTAAAGGTGAAAAAGCTCAAAAGAGGCAAAGATGTGGATACGGTGAAGGTTGCCACCCCGCCACCTCCGCCACCGGCTCCACTCTTCACCGATATTATCCCGCAACCCCTCTCGCTTGTAAAGGGCGAGGGTCGCTTTACCCTCGACGATAGTAGCGCCATAATTTGCGAAAAAGGGTTCGAAAAGGCAGCCAACTATCTGCGATTATATCTCCCTATTGAGCGTACAAAGGGCAAGAAGAGCAACTCGATACAACTACAACTGGACAAGAAGTTGGGCAAAGAGGAGTACTCTCTATCGGTTGGCGAAAAGGGCATTATCATTCGTGGTGGCGACTATGGCGGAGTATTCAACGCTATTCAGTCGTTGTTGCAGTTGTTGCCTCACGCTATTTACAGCAAAAGTGCAACACTCCCGATGGAGTTATCCTACATTGAGGTTAAGGATGCTCCGCAATACCACTACCGAGGCTTTCTGCTCGATGTGGCACGCACCTTCCAACCCGTGCACGAGGTTAAGCTAGTACTCGACTATATGGCGTTCTGTAAGTTGAATAAACTCCATTTCCACTTGGTGGATAACCCGGCATGGCGCATCGAGATAAAGAAGTACCCACACTTCGCCGAGCAGGGTGGTTTCCGAGGCGGAGATGCCAAGTTGCACCCTATTTACGACCGTTTCAGACAGAAATATGGCGGTTATTATACACAGGAGGAGTTGCGAGATATCGTAGCCTATGCCGCCGAGCGCAATATCGAGGTGATACCCGAGATTGATATGCCGGGCCATAGCAAGGCTCTTGGTGCTGTACATCCTGAAATTCTCTGCAACTACAAGCCTGACCTTTCGGCCTATAACGGCATTGACATTCGCAATGTGTGGTGCGCCGCAAAAGAGAGCAACTACGCCTTGGTCGAGGATATCGTGAAGGAGTTGGTCGATATCTTCCCATCGGAGTATCTCCACATTGGTGGCGACGAGGTGAGCTTCAAGCAGTGGATGCTATGCCCCGATTGCCAACGCCTGATGAAGGAGAAGGGGCTCAAGGATGGTCATCAACTCGAGCAACACTTCCTCAATCGAGTGAGCGATATCCTCGCAAAGTACAACCGCAAGGCTGTGGTATGGGACGAGGCTGTCGATGGCGGCTTGCTGCCTACAACAACAATGGTCACCGGATGGAGAGGCGTAAAGCAGTGCCTTAACTCCACAGCCAAGGGTTACCCTACTATTATTATGCCTTCGAGCGTATTCTACCTCGACAAGCGTCAGTCGCCACATGAGCGAGGTCATCGTTCAACAAGAGGTTTATCGCTCAAGACAATCTGCGACTTCTCGTTCGAGAATGCAGGTTTCACGGCCGAGCAACGCAAAAATATCGCCGGTATCGAAGGTGCATTTTGGGGCGAGATTTACCTCGAAAACATAACCTCAAAACGCCATTTTTCGGACTACTTGGAGTATATGCTCTTCCCTCGTCTGTTTGCCGTATCGGAGATTGCATGGGGACAAAAGCGTCGCTCGTTCGATGAGATGAATGCCGTTCTGCGAAGCAGCTTCTACCACAAACTGCATCGCATGAGTGCCACATTCCGACTCGAATCGCCAACCATAAAGGTGGAGAAGGGCAAGATTTATGCCTCGGTAGATGATGGCTCAAAGATATTTTTCACCGATATTCGCAACAATCGCACACTCGAGTACAAGAGCCCACTAAGCGCTCATTCGGTTCCGTTTGTCACATTCCACAGCGAGTTGATGACAGGCTATAGCAATAGCGTAGGCGCACCCGATTTCTACAAATCCCGCACACCGAAGGTTAGCATTACCTCCTCTATGCCATTTTCGAAGAGGCGACCTGCAGAGCTTTGCGCAACCTATCAGAAAGCGGCCTACACCACCCGATGTGCCAAGAAGGGCGATTGGATAGAGTTCCGATTTGCCGAGCCGCAGAAATTTTCATACTTAAAAGTCAGGTCAGGATACGAACATCTGCACCGTTGCGTTATGTATGATAGTTCGCTCGAGGTGAGCTACGACGGAGTGAGTTTCACTCGTATAGCAACAACCCGAAACGGAGAGTTTGTGGTGCGACCTAACAACAAAACCAAGAATAAGGCTATTCACGCACTGCGTATAGTGGCAAACCGCATAAGCGACGCAGAGGATAAAGTTATTATTCAACCTTTGGTTATAAAATAGGACTCTTTTACTATATTTGCAACAAAACTAATAATATATGGATAAGAAATTAGAGGCTACGGCACGACTTATAGAGGTGATGAATCGCCTGCGTGTAGAGTGTCCGTGGGACAGAGAGCAGACCATTCACTCGTTGCGCAATAACACCATCGAGGAGACCTTCGAGTTGGCAGATGCAATTACGGCTGACGACATGGAGGGCATAAAGGAGGAGTTGGGCGACCTGTTCCTGCATATTGTATTCTACTCGAAAATTGGCGAAGAGCAGGGCAAGTTCGATTTGGCAGATGTGGCGAACGGCGTATGCGACAAGCTTATCTACCGCCATCCTCATGTCTATGGCGATGTATTGGCCGAGTCACCCGAGGAGGTGAAGCAGAATTGGGAGGCATTGAAACTCCGCAAGAAGGCCCGCAAAAGCGGCGTTCTTGGAGGTGTGCCACGCTCACTTCCGGCAATGGTTAAGGCGTTCCGCATAAGCGAGAAGGCTGCAGCCGTAGGTTTCGACTGGTCGTCGGCAGCCGAGGTGTGGGATAAGGTGCATGAGGAGATTAAAGAGGTTGAAGTTGAGATGCAGAGTGGCGACAAGGAGAAGTTGGAGGCCGAATTTGGCGATTTGTTCTTCGCCCTTATCAATGCTTGTCGCAAGAGCGGCATCGACCCTGAGAATGCGCTCGAACTGACCAATAAAAAGTTTATCAGCCGTTTCAACCATCTAGAAAAGCGAGTTGCCGAGCAGGGCAAGATGGTAAGCGAAACACCGCTCGACGAACTTGAATCGTATTGGCAAGAGGCAAAGCAGAATTAAAAATGTAAAATTAGCTAATGGCTAATGGCTAATAGCCAAAAACAAAATATATACTATGGCATACATTAAATCAGTTAGAGGAAAGACTCCCGAGGTTGGAGAGGGAACATTTGTGGCAGAAACCGCAGTATTGATTGGCGATGTGAAGGTAGGTAAAGATTCGTCGTTGTGGTACAATGTAGTATTGCGTGGTGATGTCAACAAAATCACCATCGGTGACCGCACAAACATCCAAGATGGAACGGTTATCCACACACTCTACGACAAGTCGCCAAAGCCTTCGCAGACCCATATCGGCAACGATGTGTCGGTGGGACACAACGCCACAATTCACGGTGCAATCATCGAGGATAACTGCCTTATAGGTATGGGCGCAACCATTCTCGACAACGCAGTGGTTGCTTCGGGCTGTATCATTGCTGCAAATGCCTTGGTGTTGTCAAATTCGAAGTTGGAGCCCAACTCGGTATATGCAGGTGTTCCTGCAAAGAAGGTTAAGGAGGTAACACCCGAGCAGCGTGAGCAAATTATCCAGCGTATAGCAAACGACTATCGTCTATACGCTTCGTGGTACGAGGAAGAAAAGTAAAATTTTATGTTTTCGGTATTCAGAAAAGTCAAAAGTCGCTTTGCCGGGTACGCCATCATGGCGTTGGGCATAAGCCTTGTT
This sequence comes from Alistipes sp., assembly GCA_017632115.1. Lineage (GTDB taxonomy): Bacteria > Bacteroidota > Bacteroidia > Bacteroidales > Rikenellaceae > Alistipes. Next base: position 7,291 of record JAGBRY010000056.1, read on the forward strand.
TGCAATTTCTCCTACCTGTTACTGTTGGTATCGAACCAAAACGACGGCAATACACGAATAAACAACAAGCGCAATAGCAATGCTGTGTCGGTTGTAGTCGAAGGTAAGCTATCGGTACACTGCGACGGCTATGGCTATCTTATTACCGAGTCGGGCGATAGCATATATATCGACCACCGCCGAGTGAATTGGTTGGGACTTGCCGATAAGGATATACTACAGGTAGAGGCCTCCGAGCGCTCATCATTCGAGGCAAAGCATCTCTTTGTGCGACATATCTTCAAGCGCAATGGAGAGGAGTTCGACTATGGCGCTATCTATCGAGGCTCGAAGCAGTGGGGAATACTACTATACCAATTCCTCTTCTATTTCCTCTTCTCGTTCATATTGCTGGCAATAATGAACTTCAAAGGTCACGACAACACCCTCAAACAGTTCTTTTTCCGCTCAGTATTCTGCATCATAATATCGATAGCAGCATACTTCATATCACCTGTACCGCTTATGCACTCGGGTGAGGTAATACCTGTATATCAGAGTCGTCAGTTGGTTGAATTTGTGGCAATTCTCAAATCGAGTTTTATGCTGGCGGTAGTTATCCTCTACTCCCGCATCTACACGCTTATCTATCGTGAACAGCAGATATCGCTCGAAAATGAGAAGCTGCGAAGCGAAAACCTCACCACCAAATACAATATGTTGGCGAGTCAAATCAACCCGCACTTCCTCTTCAACTCGCTATCATCGCTCTCGATGTTGGTGCGAGAGAGAGATGAAGAGCGTGCTCTGAACTACATCGATCAGCTATCCTACACCTTCCGCTACCTGTCGCAAAACGGAGCAAACCTCAACTTTGTAACACTGCGTGAGGAGATCCAATTTGCCCATGCGTATTGCTACCTGTTCAAAATTCGATATGCCGACAAAATAGCATTCGACTTCAACATCGAGGAGGAGTATCTCGACTATAAATTGCCCCCTATATCGTTGCAGCCACTTATAGGTAACACAGTGAAGCACAACACCATAAGTAGCCGACGACTCTTTACTGTCCGCATCTTTACGGAGGATGGTTATCTGGTTGTAGCAAACGAAAAACGACCAATGCTCGAGCCAAATCCCGGCACAGGAATAGGTCTTTCGAACCTCAATACCCGCTACCAGCTTTTGCTCAACCGTGAGATTGAGATTATCAACAACGAAACAGAGTTTGTGGTACGCCTACCACTCGAAAAGACAAACAAATAGCACCGATGCCTATGCGAGTAGTTATCATAGAGGATGAAACCGCAGCTGCGCAGAATCTGACTGCCATATTGCGTAAAGTTTGCCCCGATGTAGAGATCGTCGAGGCTCTCGATACAGTGGTTGACAGCGTGGAGTTTTTTCGCTCCAAGCCCGAACTTGACCTCGTTTTTATGGATATACACCTGGCGGATGGCTCATCATTCCGTATTTTCGACAGTGTAGAGATCTCTGTTCCCATAATTTTCACTACAGCCTACGACCAATACGCCATCGAGGCATTCAAGGTGAACAGCATCGACTATCTGCTGAAGCCGATAAACGAGGAGGGCGTGAAACGAGCTATCAATAAGTGGCAGCGACTAACCTCCGTTGAGCGCAATGAGTACTCGGAACGAGTGAACGAGGTGGCACAAAACCGCCCAGCAGAGCAGACCTTCCTTGTACATTTCCGTGATAAAATCATCCCGCTCAAGAGCGAGGATGTGGCCTTCTTCCACACCTTCGAGGAGCGAGTTACGGCATATTGCCATAACGGCGATAAATACCAGATAGACCTCACTTTGGAGGCCTTGCAATCGAAGTTGCCGAGTGAAGATTTCTTCCGAGCAAATCGCCAATTTATCATCTCTCGCAAGTCGGTAAAGGATATCTCTGTATGGTTTGGCAGTCGTCTTTCGGCAAACCTTACCCTCGAAACCCCTGAGCGCATTGTTGTTCCGAAGGCTCGAGTCCACGACTTCAAGGAGTGGCTGAAGAGATAATCGAGATATTAAGTTATAAATCTTCTATTGGGCGGATGGTTTTCCCATTTCGCCCTACTTTTTTGTCAATTCATCCCTGTTTTGTTGAATATAATGAATTATATTCACTACCTTTGTGCGGTTTTTTTGGAAAAACCAAAACAAAAATAGCAAAATCAAACTACTACTATAATGAAAAAATTCATTCTCACTATCCTTGCTATGGCATTTGTCGTTTCGGCATTTGCACAGACCGGCAAGGTATCCTTCTCCCTCATCGACGGACAGACCAAGCAGGGTGTTCCGGGTGCCGTTATCGAGGTCTACCCTACAGCAAAGCCCGACAACAAGAAGTACTACACTTCGGGTGCTAACGGCTATGTATCGATCCAGGGCCTATCGTATGGCAACTACACCATGCTCATCACTTTTATCGGTTACAAGGACCTTACCAAGGAGTTCCGTCTTGCCGGAGCAACTCTCTCGCTCGGTAAGCTCACAATGGAGGAGGATGCAAAGCGTATCGAGACCGTTGTCAAGACCGTCAAGGCGTTGCGTACATCGCAGAATGGCGATACATTGAGCTATAGCGCAGGAGCCTTCAAGGTATCGAACGATGCCGATGTGGAGGGCCTCTTAAAGAAGATGCCGGGTATCACCATCACCAACGGAGCAGTAGAGGCACAAGGTGAAACCATCCAAAAGATTTTTGTCGATGGCAAGGAGTTCTTTGGCGAGGATGTAAGCACCGCTATCAAGTCGTTGCCTGCCGAGGCTGTGGATCGCATTGAGGTATTCAACAAGTTGAGCGACCAGGCCGAGTTCTCGGGTATGGACGATGGCGAGGGTTACAAGGCTATCAACATCGTAACCAAAGAGGGTATGCGTCAGGGCCAGTTCGGTAAGATGTATGCCGGCGTAGGATATGAGCCGGATTGGAAGAAGAACAACGAAAAGGACTTTGCCAAGGGTCATAAGTGGATTGTCGGAGGAAATGTCAACTTCTTCCAGGGCGATGCTCGTGTATCGTTGATTGGTCTGTTCAATAATGTCAACCAGCAGAACTTCTCATTCGAGGATATCTTGGGCGTAAGCGGACAGCAAGGTGGTGGCGGTCGTGGTCGCCGTGGCGCAGTCGGACAATATATGGTACGCCCACAGAGCGGTATTGCCTTGGTTAATTCGATTGGAGCAAACTACTCCGACGAGTGGGGCCGTCGCAACAATGTTAAGTTCCAAGGTTCATTGTTCTTCAACCACACCGACACCGACAACAACTCTCGCACCGAGAAGTGGTACGAGGCACCGATGCCTATTGGTTACATGTTCCAGCAGGGCGTATCTAACACCATCAACTACAACGCTCGTTTCAATGCTCGCCTCGATTGGAAGATCTCTCGTAATGCATCGTTAATGTCCCGAACATCGTTCTCGTATCAGGGCAACAACCCTTGGTCGGACAGCGAGGGCTACACCACAGGCGAAAATGAGTACGCCGAGGAGGTGGAGGAGTCGTCACATCAGTCATTGTCATACACCAACTCGCACAACCATAGCCACCTCGACGCCTTCCGCTTCAACGAGTTCTTACAGTTGCGCACCAAGTTGGGCAAGCCGGGCAGAACTCTCACGGTGGATGGTCGTTTCAACTATCAGAACAATGAGCGTGAGCAGTACACTGCAGCCAACGATGCAAATGGTCTTCAGTATGGCAGCAGCGACTATCAGGATATAATTAAAGACAATCCTGGAGAGGGTAAGCCTTGGTTGGGTTTGGGTAACAATCCGTCGCTCTACTCTCCACTCTATCAGTATATCCACCGCCCAAGCGAGGAGTACACCGTGCGTGCAAATGTAACCTACAACGAGCCTATCTCGCAACATGCACAGATCTCGTTGCAGTATCGTATGTGGTACGAGCACGAAATGAACGACAAGAACACCTACTACACAGATAGCAACTATAAGTTCAATCCTGCAACCGACAAGAACGACAATATCTCGCAGGCGTTCCAGAGCGGTTTCTGGACTCACCGCATAGGTCCGGGCTTCCGCTTCTCGAAGAACAAGAACACCATAGTGTTAAATCTCTCTTACCAGCGTGATATTCTCGATGGTAGTATCGTAGGAACACAGGGCGATAAAATTGACAAGACATACGACAAATTCTCCTACTTCGGTATGGCAAATGTAGCCTTCAACAAGGAGAACACCTTGCGTATCTTCCTCCGTTCGTGGGCGGGCAACCCTTCGGTTACACAGTTGCAGAGCATATTCGATGTATCTAATCCGCAATACATCAGCATAGGTAACAAGAACCTCAACCCTTCGTTCACCCACAATGTGAGCGCACACTACAACCTCTCGAAGGTGGATAAGGGTATCACCTTTATGTGGATGTTCTGGGGACAGATGCAGCAGGATTACATCTCACAATCGGTATGGAATAACCCAAGTGGTTGGAAAATGCCTTCATCGCTACCTGCCGAGTTGCAACAAGAGTATCAGAATTTGACCATCCCAACCGACAAAGATGGCAACGCATATAGACCTAAGGAGATCACCTCTTATGAGAATATGGACGGTTACTATTCGGCTCGTACCCATGTTTCGCTCGGTGTACCTTTGTCGTTTATGAAGTGTAACCTTAACATCAAGGGCGGTGTGTCGTACAATCGCACTCCATCGGCTATCTATGCATTGGGCTCAGAGGATAATATTTTGCTTAACATCCTCAACCACGACTACAAGACCAACTACGCCAACAATATCGGCTACGATGCAGGCGTAACTATCGGTAGTAACATATCCGAAAATATCGACTTCACCGTTTCGTGGAACGGAACATACAACCAGGCGTGGAACACCATTGGTCAGACCGCCAAGAACGAGTACTTCAACCACTCGGCGAATGGAAGCTTGAAGTGGGTATTCCTCAAGCGATTGACTTTGACCGCTGCGGTATCGTATGTGCAGTATCTGGGCTTCACCGATAAGTACAACGAGGATTATGTACTCTGCAACCTCTACCTCGGTTGCAAGGTGTTCAAGAATAAGCGAGGTGAGGTTCAGGTGGGTGTAAACGACCTCCTTAACCAGAACACATCGTTTGTTCGCTCGACAGGCTCGGGATATGTTCAGAACGCTTGGAACAGCTGTATCGGCCGTTACTTCTCGGTTCAGTTTGTATATAACCTCCGCCACTTCGGCAAGAAGGGCTCGACCAAGATGTCGGACTACGGTTACAGAGAGTCAACCGGCTCGGTAGGTGTTAATCGTGGCACCTCGGCAGGCGGCTGGGGATATAGACGATAGCCTTAGAGGATAGAAAAAGATATAGCCAAGCGGTTCGCTTGGCTATATCTTTTTATTTATGACAACACCCTACTTCTCGAATTTCAGAGCTATTGGGAGTGGTTTGTTTGCACCAATATGGAATGTCTCTACAAAGAAGTTGGCAACAACCTCCTTTACCGACTCGTCCAACTTAGGCTGGACATTGTCGATGAGCAATGGGCGTACCGACAATCTCTTCGATGAGAATGGAGGGAGATTTATATAGCGTGAATACCAATACTCCTCCGAACCCGGGGCCTTGGTGAGGCGAACAGGGATACTCGACACATTCTCCAAGGTGCATACCACGCCTTTGCCATCCCACTTCACATCCTTAACCAAAACGCACGCCTCGAAGAGAGGTTTCAGATCTTGCTCTCGACCATAGACCATCTCCTCGGCAAGAATTGCAGTGCGACGCTCATTCATCGCCTCTCGCACACTCGCCTCGGTCTTCTCCTTTGCAAAGACAAGGGTTACAACACGGTGTTTGCCACCAATATAATCGACATTCATCAACATTGGTGCGTGGGCATCGGAACAACCTATAATGGCAAGATTATGCTCCAAGCACCAATCGTGAGCCTTTGCACTATATCCACAGTCGGCATTATAGACCTCAATAGCCTCGATTACACCCTCCTTGATAAGCTTCTTGTGCACGGGGCGCATAACAGTTTCGTTCGGAGCATATTTACCCCAATTCGGGTGGTTCCACATAACAAATGCACCCTGTTTGCGGGCCTCCTTCAAGCCGGCAACTGTAGCCAACTCGTTGTCGTGGTCAAACTTCTCAGCCTCGGCCACAATCTTCTCGTTGTCCTTCACAAAGAGAACATTGCAGTGACCCGACGGCGCACGACGAGAGAGCTCTCCGCCATGTATGATAAGGAGCTCCTTATTCTTGGCAGCCTCTTTTGCGAGCTCGTACGAGGTGTTGCGGTCGCACTTTGCCGAGAGATATCCCCTCTTTGTCCAATGCTGCGAACGGGTGTCGATATGGTCGGTAATGGCCAGCACATCGAGCCCCTCCCACAAAGCCTCCTGCACACGAGCCTCGGGCCAAACCGAGCCATCGGAGAACATTGTATGGATGTGGAAGTCGCCCTTCAGTGTCAAACGACCTTCGACATTGGGAACAATAATTTTATTTGGCGTCGATGCCCAAGCCGAAGCTGACACCAACAAAAGCACAAATAGTGAGGTTAACTTTTTCATATCTGCTAATTTTTATTTTGATTGTTATTAGCAAAATTAAGCTATTTTTCGTAGAAATACAAATCAACTGCTCTGACTCCTATTTGCAACTACGGCACCTACGCCATAGATTGCTACCAAGAGCCATAGTGTTGTGAGTTCGGTTGCGATATCCCTAAGCGAGGCCCCTCTCGATTGTACCGCTATCCACGCCTCGACAGCAGAGGAGCTAGGCAACGCCTTACCTATTATATATAGCCACTCCGGAAAGGCCTGCGGAGGGAGCGACGCTCCACTGACCAGCAGAAACGGAATAGAGAGCCACAATAACCATAATAGAGAGCTCTCACGACGACGAAAGAGCGAACCAAGAGCCTGCGCCAGAAAAATTATCGCCAGAAGATATGGCGCAACAACCGCCACGCATCGCCACCACACGCCACGCATCGGATAGTCGAACAACGAGTAGTGAATGGTAAGCATAAATCCCAAAGTGAGGGTATATATAACAAGATAGACGAGAGTTCGACCTGCGGTTACAACCAACGATGACCCCGACAGATATTGTTCGCCACGCTCTCGGCGTGTTGCCGCGACCATACCTACACCTATCAAGGCAGTCTGCTGAACAATCAGCAAAATTATCGC
>JAGBRY010000057.1 GCA_017632115.1 Alistipes sp.
AATAAAAAAGGGTAAGCTACTTATATCGCACCGCTACAACCGCATACCCTTGCTCAATTCCTTGCCTGGGGGAGTTCTGCAGGAGCTGGTCGTATAAGACTTACCCGGGGTGCAAAAGTAGAACTTTTTTTATATCTTTGCAAAAAAATTAGCGATAAAAGATGAAAAAAGTTCTGAAATATCTTCTTTGTGTGGCGGCTATGGTGTTGGGTGCAGTGGTTGTGCTCTACTCTGCTTTCTATGGTAAAGCCATTAAGAATGAGCAAGTTATATACATATATAAAGCAACGCAGTACGGAGAGATTGTCGAGCAGTTGCGCCCTGCCTTGCGCTCGAAGTTGCATCAAAAAGCCTTTGATTTCTATGCCGAGCGCCTCGACCTTGAGAAGCGATATAAGACCGGATACTATATATTTGGCGAGGGAGAAAGTGTGATTCGTGTGGTACGAAGAGTTGTTCTTGGTGAGCAGACAGCGGTAAAACTTGTAATCGGTGAGGCTCGCACCCTTCCGCAGCTGGCGGGTAAGATTTCGGCGCAGATTGCGGCAGACTCGGCTACCCTTCTGCGAGCTATGCGTAACAAGCAGATCCGCAAGGAGTTGGGCTTTGTTAAGGATAGCACTATTGCGATGTTTATTCCGAATACCTACGAGGTCTATTGGGATATCTCGCCCGAGAAACTTTTGCATCGCATTTCTCGTGAATACAGTCGTTTTTGGAACGCTGAGCGTAGTGCTAAATTGAAGCGTTGTGGCTTGTCGAAATATGAGGTTATGACCCTCGCTTCGATAGTCTATGAGGAGGTTAAAATTCCATCGGAGATGCGAATGATTGCGGGCGTCTACATTAACCGCTTGCGAGGAAAAATTGCACTCGGAGCCTGCCCTACCATTAAATATGCAATGGGTGATTTTGAACTGAAACGCATTCTGCACAAGCACCTTACCTATCGCTCACCGTTTAACACATATATCAATCGTGGCTTGCCTCCTGCACCGATTTGCGTGCCGAGTATCGAGGCGATAGATGCGGTATTGAACTATTCGGAGCATAAGTATCTCTACTTCTGCGCACGCCCCGAATTGGATGGTCGCCACAACTTCGCCCGCACTCTCAAAGAGCACAACGCAAATGCGAGAAAGTATGCTGCTGCGATAGAAAGGTTAAAAATTAAATAATTTTGCTATATTTGCATTGTTAAACACTAAAAACAGAGTTATGAAACCTTCGATTTTTTTGAATGATATGCTCACCAAGGGTGCTATTCTTGGTGGCGTGATGTTGCTATCGAACATTGCAGAGAACTCGATACTATACTATGGCGGCATGAAATGGATGGTCGTTTTAGGTATTGAGTATTTGATCTCCTTGGCAGTATATTGCTATCTACTCTATCGCTTTACAAAAGGCTATGCAAACCTCGTATTATTAGAGCGTAAGGACTTGCCATTCTTCTCGTATGGTAACGGTTTTTCGTATGCAGTGAGCGTGTCGATGCTGGCGGGTGTAATTGTGGCACTCGGAGGATATATGTTCCGACACTATATCATTGGATACGAGAATTATATCAACGCTTATGTGAAGTTACTTCAAGATTGGTTCTCGCAGACTGAAGTTCCAGCTTCGATGGTAGGAACTTACGAGCAGATGTTTAGCACTCTCAAGTCGCAGCCTGAGCCTTCGTTGATAACTTCGATCTTCTCCGGAATATGGACATATCTTATGGCCGGAACATTCGTGGGTTTGATTGTAGCAGCTTTCACAAAGCGTAAACCAAAAATTTTCGAAAATAACGATGAGCAATAAGATAGATGTATCGGTAGTTGTGCCTCTATACAACGAGGAGGAGTCCTTGCCTGAGTTGATGGCGTGGATTGAGCGTGTCTGCGGTGAGAACTCGCTCGTTTACGAGGTTATAATGGTAGATGATGGCTCTACGGACTCTTCATGGAGTGTTGTCGAGGCGTTGAAAAAGGAGTATGGCGAGAAGTTGAAAGCTATTCGCTTTGCCCGCAATTACGGCAAATCAGCTGCACTCTACTGCGGTTTCGAAGCTGCCGAGGGCGAAGTTGTCTTTACGATGGATGCCGACTTGCAGGATTCGCCCGATGAGATTCCTGAGATGCGTCGTATGGTATTGGAGGAGGGTTACGACCTTGTTTCCGGTTGGAAAAAGCGCCGTTATGACCCACTCTCCAAGCGTCTGCCGAGTAAGTTTTTCAATGCTACGGCTCGATTTGTGTCGGGCATTAAATTGAATGACTTTAATTGCGGTTTAAAGTGTTATCGCAAGAAGGTCGTGAAGAGCATCGAGGTCTATGGTGAGATGCATCGCTATATCCCTATTTTGGCGAAATATGCCGGTTTTAAGCGCATTGGCGAGAAGGTTGTGCAGCATCAGGCTCGCAAATATGGCGTATCGAAATTCGGTATCGAGCGAATGGTTAAGGGTTATCTCGACCTTATTTCGGTGACTTTTATGTCACGATTTGGTCGTTCGCCTATGTACTTCTTTGGCTCGCTCGGAACGGTGATGTTCCTCGTTGGAGGTTTTACGACCGCTTGGGTTATTGGCGAGAAGTTGTACAAGCAGTTCAATGATCTGCCGTTGCGTGCCGTAGCCGACCAACCGTTGTTCTACTTGGCTATTTTGGCTATTATCTTGGGCGTGCAGCTATTCCTTGCCGGCTTCCTCGGTGAGTTGATAAATAGAAATTCGACAGATAGAAATAGATATTTAATAGACGAAAAATTATGATTCAGAGAATACAAACACTCTACCTCTTGTTGGCGACCGCAATGATGTCGCTGACACTCTTTTTGCCCCTTGCAACCATTCTCTATGGAGGCAATGAACTGATATTTAAAGCATTTGCGCTCAGTGGCCTCGAGTGTGTCAACGCTCCGCTGCCCGTATATCTCGGCGCACTTTTGGCTGTAACCACTCTATTGTTGCTTGCTATTATATTTATATACAAGAAGCGTATGGTGCAGATTCGCCTTTGTGTGTCGGCTATTGTCTTGTTGCTTGGTTCGGCTGCACTTATCGGCCTCTACTGCTACCGTTTGTGCGATTTGCTCGAGAAGATGAATCACGATATTATTCTCACCGTAGGTTTTGCTTCGTTGATGCCTGTGGTTGCAATAATTCCTGTTGCATTGGCAATTCGTGGCATTGCTCGTGACGAGGCACTTATTCGCTCACTCGACCGTATTCGATAGGCGAAAACGCAATAAAAACAAAATAAATTTGGCAATAATAAAAAAATTGCCTACATTTGCACCACCCAAAACGGAGATACTCCTATTTGGAACGATGAATCCGTAGCTCAGCAGGTAGAGCACAACACTTTTAATGTTGGGGTCCCGGGTTCGAGCCCCGGCGGATTCACGGA
>JAGBRY010000058.1 GCA_017632115.1 Alistipes sp.
GGCGTACTGCTTGCCATTTGCGATGTACTATGGCTCATTTAAGCAGTTCTTGGAGGGCGTGGGCAACACCAAGGCGGCAATGATTGTGAGCATCGTTACCAATGTTATAAATATAGTTCTGAACTACATTTTCATATTTGGCAAGTGCGGTTTCGAGCCTATGGGTGTCTATGGAGCAGGTCTTTCGACACTGATATCACGCATTTTGAACCCTATTCTGCTCGGTGGATACTTTGTCTGCGCCAAGCGTTATAGAGAGTATATCGCCCTGTTCTCTCGTAAGGCGGAGCACTGGAAGAACTCGATTCGTCTGCTCAAAATGGGACTTCCGATATCGGGCCAGATGGTATTGGAGGCGTTGGCATTTATCGTTACGGGAATTATGATGGGTTGGTTTGGCACCGAGGCTATCTCGGCAAATCAGATTGGCAACACCTACGGCAACTGTACCTTCCTAATGGTGCTGTCGCTCGGCTCGGCAACGACAATATGCGTATCGCACGCCTTCGGTCGCAGAGATGTCAACGAGATTGCCGATGTGGTGCGTTCGTCGCTCTCGATGGCGGTAATATGGGGCATATGCGTAATTGCAACTTTCGTGTCGTTGCGACACCTTATGCCGTTGGCATTTACCGAGAATAAGGCGGTCATCACACTCGCCTCACAGATGCTTATTCTCTATGGCGCATTCCAACTCTCCGATGCTATGCAATGCACCTTGGTGGGTATTTTGCGAGGCCTGCAACAGGTACGCAGTATCGCCATAATCTCTTTTATTGCCTATATTGTCATCAACATCCCTGTAGGCTACTTCGTAGCATTCCACCTCGGAATGGGTGCTCCGGGACTTATCGTCGGATATATCGTAGGCCTTTCTACCGCCGCAATTCTCTATGGTGCACAAGTATCACGCTATATGCGCTATCTGCGAAAGATTTCTTAGGCTTTTAGCACAATTTTACACCCTTCGAGTGCGTTTTATCAAAAAGTTTTCTTAAATTTGTAGAGTGCGTTGGTGCTTCTTTTTCCAAAGAGGGCAAAAAATTGGTTTTGCTTTAGGAAATTTTGTGCCACGCAAGGAGACGAGAGCGGAGCATAGCAGACCTATGTGAGGAGTTTGGAGTCCGCAGAGCAGTGTAAAATTTACAAATTAGAATAATTTTTTATGGAAGTGTGGCACATTTGGGTGATAATAGCCCTCGTATTCGTAATTGTAGAGATGTTTACAAGCGGTTTTGCAGTGATGTGCATCTCGTTTGGTTGTATATTTGGAGCAATAGCATCGGCTCTTGATTGGGAGTTGAAGTGGCAGTTGCTACTATTTGCAATCGGCACAGCCTTAGCATTTATTACGGTACGACCGTTGGTTTATAAGTTCTTCTACAAGAAGGATGATGAGGTAAAGACTAACGCAGAGGCGTTAATTGGTCGCAAGGCAATCGTTTCGGAGCGCATTGAGGGCGAATTACATCCGGGCAGAGTGAAGGTCGATGGCGATGACTGGAAGGCAATCTCGCTCGACGCAGAGCCTATCGAAGTGGGTGAGGCTGTGGAGATTACCGCCATCAACAGCATAATCGTAACCGTTAAAAAGTTGTAAATAATTCAATTTTTAATCAAAAGCCAATAGCTAGTGGCTAATGGCTAATGGCTAAAAGCAAAAAATATAGTTATGGGAGCATTAGTTATTTTTGGAATTATCGCTTTGATTGCGATACTCTATGTATTGGTAGGTTTTACTATCGTACAGCAATCTGAAACCCGTGTTGTGGAGCGACTCGGAAAGTATCACCGCACACTGCAGTCGGGTATTAACTTTATTCTGCCTATCATCGAAAAGGCTCGCCCCGTATATTCACGCTACGAGCGCAACTCTATCGACGGCACTATTGTTATAACAAAGCTTTCGGACAAGATTGACCTTCGTGAGCAGGTTTACGACTTCCCAAAGCAGAGCGTTATTACGAAGGATAATGTAACCACCACAATCAACGCACTGCTCTACTTCCAGATTGTAGAGCCTGTGAAGGCGGTTTACGAGATTGACAACCTTCCGAATGCTATCGAGAAGTTGACACAGACCACCCTTCGAAATGTGATTGGAGAGTTGGAGTTGGATGAGACTTTGACCTCTCGTGACACGATCAACTCGAAGTTGCGTGCCGTATTGGACGACGCTACAAACAAGTGGGGCGTAAAGGTAAATCGTGTTGAGTTGCAGGATATTACACCTCCGGAGTCGGTGCGTCGTTCGATGGAGCAGCAGATGCAGGCCGAGCGTGAGCGTCGTGCAAAGGTATTGGAGGCTCGTGGTCAGAAGGAGGCCATGATTCTCAAGTCGGAGGGAGAGAAGGAGTCGCAGATCAACCAGGCTGAGGCTGAGCGTCAGACACAGGTATTGAAGGCTCGAGGTGATGCCGATGCTCGCATCCTTCAGGCTACTGCCGAGGCGGAGGCTATTCAGAAGGTGGCTGAGGCTATCGCCGCTACAAAGACCGATCCAGCGACCTATATGTTGGTGAGCCGTTACATCGAAACATTGAAGGAGATGGCTGCAGGTGGCGATTCGAAGTTGGTTTACTTGCCATACGAGTCGAGCAACCTGATGAGTGCACTCGGTGCCTTAACCGATTTGACAAAGAAGTAGGAGAATACCTATATTATAATAAATGCCGAGCGATTTGCTCGGCATTTTTCGTTATCGGCGGGTTACTTGTAGTGCTCGCTCCTCCTCGGCATCCTTTTCGAGGATATCGTCGCCCTCCCAATCGAACATCGGGAACTCCTTGCGCTCGCCCAACTGGAAACGGGTGTAGGTAATTGGCAAGCCACGGTCGAGATACATCTGCTCGTAGGCGGTCTTTACCGAGAGTACCTCGTCGGCATAGCCCGAGCCGTAGATATCGTTATTTGCCACCTCGCACTCAAGGCCGAACTTCTCGATAACGGCCGAGGTGTATTGGAAAAGGTGTTGCGAGTCGGTCTTGAGGTTGATCCACCATCCTTAGCAAGCAACTTCGAGTAGTACTCCAAGAAGATTGGTGCGGTCAAACGCTTCTTTGCTCGCTTGGTGCGGAGCTGCGGGTCGGGGAAGGTGATCCAAATCTCGTCGACCTCGCCCTCAGCAAAGAGCGATGTGATAAACTCGATGCGGGCACGAAGGAAACCTACATTGCCCATCTTGCGCTCGGTAGCGGTCTTTGCGCCACGCCAAATACGGGCACCCTTGATATCAACACCGATAAAGTTCTTGTCGGGATTGCGCTCAGCCAGAGCTACCGTATATTCACCCTTGCCACAGCCAAGCTCGAGAACTATAGGGTTATCATTCTTGAAGAAATCCTTGCGCCAATTACCCTTCAGAGGGTGGTCGGTGCGGAACATCTCCTCAAATGCCGGTTGTACAAAACACTCGAAGGTTAAATTCTCTGCAAATTTTCTAAGTTTATCTTTTCCCATTATCCTTTATGCCATTAGCCGTTGGCCATTAGCCATTAGCTTTTTATTTTAATTCCTACTTGATTTCTATTCCCACGGCCTCCACGCCACGCACCTCCGACTGAGGCTCGAAGGTGAAGGTATAGTCGCCTTTTTGGTTTAGCAAGACGCTCTCCCTATAGGGTACGCTCTCGGTTGTAGCTACCGTCAACGCCGCACTCGGGTGTTGGAGTCGCAACTCCACTACCTCCTCGAAATGGCGTGCATCGGGTGTCGTAACGACGATTTTAAGGGGCAAAACCGCCTGCCTGAAATTGTCGTTGTAGCGCAACACTATATTGAGGTTTCGAAGTGTGAGGGTGTCGTTATTCTCGTAGACAAGGCTCTCCGCACCGCTCCATGAGCGCATATCCACACCCACCATCAGTGAGTTCTGCGGAGCAAGGCAACTACACATCGTCATCGCCAACAATGCCGCTACTATACGCACCACAAACCTCATCGACTACTCCTGCTTTGGTTTGTGATTGTGGTTTCGACGGTGGTGATGGTGGTGTTTACGACCTCCATTCTCGCCACTACCCTCCTGCTTTACAGGAGCTTTCTCCTTACTCGAACTACTCTCCTCGCTCTGCGCAGGCTGATTCTCCTGCGAGTTTTGACCACCCTGATTGTTGTTGCGGTTGTTGCGACTCTTCTTCTTGCGCTTCTTCGCCTTGTCGAAACGGGTGATGCTATCCTCCTCTGTACGATATGTTGGCTCCTCTACCTGTGGTTCAAAATCCTCACCGAGGATAGAGTCAACCTTACCTCCATTGCGATTTACCGCCAAGATCTCACGCACACGGGATACCGGAATGGTTACGAGATTTGACATAGAGTCCTTGCTGGTAGAGAAGGTCATCGTATGGGCCAGAATATCACTCTTTACGAGGAAGTATTCGCCATCTATAGCCTGCAATGGTTCACGCAAGCGTGGCATCGAACGACGAGCATCGGCATAGACATCATACTCGTAGGTCAAGCAACACTTCAACTTAGAGCACTGACCGGCCAACTTCAATGGATTGAGCGAGAGATCCTGCACTCGTGCTGCACCGGTGGTAACGCTCGAGAAGCTCGATACCCACGATGCACAGCAGAGCTCACGACCACATGCTCCGATACCGCCAATACGACCCGCCTCCTGACGAGCACCAATCTGCTTCATCTCGATACGGATATGAAACTGCTCGGCAAAGACCTTGATCAACTCACGGAAATCGACACGACCATCGGCAATATAGTAGAAGATAGCCTTAATTTTATCGCCCTGGTACTCCACATCGCCGATCTTCATATCGAGGCCCATATCGGCTGCGATCTGGCGTGAGCGAATCATTGTTTCGTGCTCGAGAGCGATAGCCTCCTGCCACTTCTCGATATCGTATGGACGAGCCTTGCGGTAGATCTTCTTGAACTCGCCATTCTGCGGATTGAAGCCCAAGCGCTTCATCTGGCGTGCCACCATATCGCCCGTAAGCGAGATGATACCGATATCGTGGCCCGGCGAAGCCTCAACCGCAACGATGTCGCCTACCTCGAGAGCCAAGTTGTTGACATTCTGGTAGAACGAGCGACGAGTATTCTTGAATCGAACCTCGAAAATATCGGTTGGGAAGTTGTCGGGATACTCCGAAAGCCAAGGCTCCTCGTGCAGACGAAAACAGCCACGAGCCTCCTTCGCAACGGGCTCTCCCGCCTCGTTTACGCCAAAGGTGCAACCTCGACCAACTTCGGGTTTATCATATTTTGTATAATCCATAATTTCGCAAAAGTCAATATTTTGCGTAAAGATAGGCAAAAAAAATTAAAAATGCAGAATTAAAAATTAAAAATTTTTAGAGGACGATTAGAGAGGTTAGGGAATTTGGAGAAATTAAAGAAAATTGATTTTAAGCAGATGAGAGCAAGGCTGCGAGTAAGCGAGGGCAGAGCGTACTATCACGCTATGCCGAGCGAGAGCAGACAAAAGCCCTCGAAGAGGGATTAAGGCAAACAAGAAATCCTCTTTCATAATGCTCTCAATTTCTTGTCAGAAGTCGTGAGATGTGGTGCATCGCAAAAGAAAGACCTTCGGGATAGTACTTTAAGCGTACAGCCCGAAGGTCTTTACTTTTAGCGATACGCCGCAGATTGCGGCTTATCACAAGAAATTAAGCGACAGCGTTAGAGATAAGGAATGTTGCTGCTACAGTCAAGATAGCATACAACTCTGGGAACGCTGCGAGGATGAGGGTCTTACCCATAACATCGTGACCGTTACCGATTGCTGCGATACCGTTAGCACAAACCTTACCCTGGTAGATTGCAGCAGCAAGGTTTACGATACCTACGAGCAAACCTGCACCAAATACTGCAGCTGCCTGGAACATCGAAATCTCTGCAGTCAAGAGGCCCTGTACCATAAAGAAACATACGAAGCCATAAAGACCCTGCGAACCTGGGAGCGCCGAGAGAATCATGTAGCTACCGAAAGCGCCACCATTCTTCTTCATTGCACCAACTGCGGTCTGACCGCAAATTGCTGTACCTACTGCCGAAGCGATACCTGCCAAACCTACCATAAGTGCTACACCTACATAGGCCAAAATCAAAGCTGAATTCATAATTGTAATGTGTTTTAATTAGTTATTAAATTGTTGTTATTGTTCTTTTGTAAGTGGCTCGAATGCTCGTGTAGTCATCTCGAAGCCTGCATTTTTGTAAAACTCCACGAAGGTCAAACGCATTGGGTGTACGAATGACGAAATCGCAGACATAAAGAGGTTGATACCGTGTCCTACCAAGAGGATGGCGGTAGCTCCCACGATTTGGAATATGGTTCCTACGCCAAATTGCTCGATACCTGCATCCAGACCTGTAAGGCCCATAGCCAACGAGTTGAACACCTGTGCCAACACTCCACCCGACAAACCGATAGCAAAGAGTCGGATATAGGAGAGCACATCGCTCAACAAGCCAGTTACATTATTATAGGTATCCCACAATCCCGAAGCGAAGTTCATAATCGGGTTGCGCTTGACATTGTTCAACAAGAGCATCAACACTGCACCTACGCCCATTGCAACATAGAATGCGATAGACGATGTGGTGAAGCCAGGAATGACCCAATTCTCGTTGAGCATCTGCAAACCGCCTGCAAGACAGCCCGACAACAAGACGATAAACCAACCGAGTTTTGCAAATACGGTGGTAATACCGAATACTCGAGCCTTGAAGACGATGTCGAGCAACATACCCAACAAAATCTGGAACACACCGAGAGCCAATGCCCAAGTGAAGAACTTACCCTGGAAGTCAAGGAACGGAATAGGACAATCGGCCATATTCTCGTAGCCCATCAACTGCGGTATGCTCATACCGAACAATGAACCCGTATACAAGCCAAAGAGAGTTGTAGCGCCACCGCAAATCATTGTGAGGTAGGCCGCCTGACGCATCTTTGGAGCCTTCAACGCCAACACCAAGCCGAGAGCAAAGATAATTGCTCCGTAGCCGGCATCGTTCAAACAGTTAGAGAAGAAGAGCATATAGAACGGTGGGAAGAACGGTGTCATATCCAAAGTTCCGTACTTAGGAAGAGCGTACAAACCGCCAATCATCTCGAACAAGCGTGCAAAACGGTTGTTCTTCACCTTTACAGGGGTTTCGTCCTCCTCGGTAGGGTTCTCCTTGATATAGACAACATTCGGATAGTCGTTCAATGCTGCATCCACCTTCTCGGCATTGTCCTTCTCGGCCCAGCCCTCCATGACGAGGAGCAAGCCCTCGGCAGCCTTGTCGGCAGTAGCCTCGATGCGAACATCCTGCATTGCAGACTTGAGGTGTGCGAGTTCGTTCTCGATCTCAGCCTTTGCATCGGCAACTGCGCTGATAACAGCGTTCTGCTCGGCAACAGCGGCATCGTTCGTCTCGATAAGCGCCTTCAACTCCGCATTATTCTTCGTTGGAGCCTTCTGCTCCTGAGCGTCGATTGCAATCTCCTCCGAGCCATTACCGATAATGACAAAGCGAACGGCCGAGTCATCCTCAGCAACTACGGCGATATTGAGCGTTTCGCCCCACTCTGCCGAGCTCTTATCAAAAATTGCTCGCTGTGCGGTGAAGTAGCGCAACACTACTCCGCTCTCAGCCAACTTTGCAAGTGTCGAGCAGTCGAACTCGCCCCATGGCAACCACTCCTCGAGCATCTTCTCGAGGCGGGCATTCTCCGACTTCGCTGCAGCGATAGCTGCAACGGCCGACTGATATGCCTCGAAAGCCTTGCCCTTCTCGACAGCCTTTGCCCCTGCAACATAGTCGTCGCCTGCAGCAAACTGCTCGAGTGCAGCGAGTGCCTTTGTGCGGCTCTCGATTGCGGTAACGAGCTCTCTATCCGACTCGGTTGGTTCCCAACCCGAGGTGGTGATATCGACCATACCCAACTCACGCAAACGCTCGATAAAGCGCTCACGCTCGGCCGAGAATAGCACGATATTGTATTTCATCATCTTTACAATCATCTCTCTCCGCCCTCCTTTGCGGCAGCCTGCTGGCGAGTTTTGACGATTTTCTGTGCCGATTTAGAGAGGTTCTCCTCATCCTCCATAAATCGCTTAATCTTTCGTATGGCATCCTCATAGCCAGGTATCTGAACCTTCTCGTAGAGGTTTACCTTTTGAGTAGTCTTGCGGCGTGCATAGTCCAAAAGTGCGGTCTTGCGGTTATAGACCTCGAACTCGATGCCCAAAGTGGCTATCTTGCGCAAGAGCTCCACACCATCCGAGTACCACGCAGGCGAAGAGAAGAGGTCGAATGGCTTGCACTCGAACTTCACCTCGTTAAGTACAGGGATGCGTACTCCCGCAATCTTTTGGGATGTCAAATCGACATCTGCAACGCTCAGAAGGGTACAATCAAACTCTCCCCACAGAGCCACCATATAGTCGTACTCGGCCACCAAGGCGTCGAGTCGCTCACGGTACTCTGCTGCGGAGTCCTTCGCACGCTTAACCTCGGAGCGCAAGGCCGACTCCTTACTCTTGATGGTAGGGAGTGCCTTCTGGCGCATTTTCAGCTGTTTGCCGAGCTCGCCGAGCGAAGTCTTGTTATATTGAAATTTGATTGCCATCGTTTAATTATGCTTTCCAGTATTTCTCGATAAGCTCTGCCTTGATAGCAACCTCCTCCTTGGTAAAGTGCTTACCGAAGAGTGTCCAAGCTGTATCAAGCATCTCGGTGATATCGATATTAACATCGATAGCGAGCAACTTCTCCGAGTACTCCTTTGCAAACTGCAATGCACGCTCGTCGTACTCCGAAAGGTCGAAACCATTCTCCAACTTGGTCTTTGCATTAGCTGCATCGGCATACAAACGCACGCAGGCATTCATTACCTGTGGGTGATCCTCACGAGTCTTCTTACCGATAACGAGCTGCTTCAAACGGGACAACGAACGGAATGGGTCGATGATAACCTTACCTGTATCGGAGTCGTTACGCAAGAAGAGCTGACCCTCGGTGATGTAACCCGTATTATCCGGAATAGCGTGGGTAATATCGCCACCCGAGAGAGTTGTAACGGCGATGATGGTAATCGAACCAC
>JAGBRY010000059.1 GCA_017632115.1 Alistipes sp.
AAGAGTCAATCAGAACGATTTTGAAAGCTAAGAGCAAAATGATTATTTACACTATAAAACACTAAAAGGTATGAAAAAGCACAATTTTAGTGCAGGACCATCTGTATTACCAGAGGTTGCACTCGAAAACGCAGCAAAAGCAATTTTTGATTTCGCAGGCACAGGTATCTCGGTACTTTCGTACTCGCACCGTAGTAAGGAGTTCGAGGCGGTATTGGCAGAGGCTAAGGCCCTTTTCAAGGAGTTGTTGAACATTCCTGACAACTACAAAATTTATTTTGTAGGCGGTGGCGCAAGCACTCAGTTCTTCCACATTCCTGCAAACTTCCTCGGTAAGAAGGCGGGCTATGTAAATACAGGTGTTTGGACCAAGAAGGCCATCAAGGAGGCGAAATACTATGGCGAGGTCGAGGTTGTTGCATCGAGCGAGGATAAGAACTTCTCGTACATCCCTAAGGGATTCGAGATTCCTGCCGACTTGGACTACCTCTACATTTGTACAAACAACACCATCTACGGTACTGAGTACAAGGTTGATATCGACTCTCCTGTACCGTTGTTTGCCGATATGTCGTCAGATATTTTGAGCCGTCCTGTCGATGTTTCAAAGTATGCTCTCATCTATGGTGGTGCACAGAAGAATCTTGCTCCTGCAGGCGTATCGTTCGTAATCATCCGTGAGGATATGCTCGGCAAGGTTGTGCGTCCATTGCCAACAATGATGAATGTAAATACCCATGTAGAGAACGACTCTATGTTCAACACTCCGCCGGTATTCCCAATCTTCGTATTGAACGAGACTTTGAAGTGGTTGAAGTCAATTGGTGGCGTAGACGAGATGTATCGCCGCAATGTCGAGAAGGCAGAGTTGCTCTACAACGAGATTGACCGCAACTCATTGTTCCGTCCAACCGTAGCAAAGGAGGATCGTTCGTTGATGAACATCTGTTTTGTAATGACCGAGGGCAACGAGGAGTTGGCTCCAGAGTTCTTGGAGTTCGCCAAGGAGCGTGGTATGGTAGGCATCAAGGGTCACCGCTTGGTAGGTGGTTTCCGTGCATCGTGCTACAACGCTTTGCCAAAGGAGTCGGTAGAGGCTTTGGTGGCTTGCATGCAGGAGTTCGAGGCGTTGAAGACAAAATAGTTCGCTTATGGCTACAATTGTCCCATACACCTACGAAAAGAAGGAAGAGAAGGTGTTATTCTTTACATCATTAGTTAAAGGTATGAAAGTTCTTATTGCAACCGAGAAGCCATTTGCACGCAAGGCGGTAGATGGTATCACCGAGATTTTAAAGGCAGCAGAGTACGAAGTTGTTCTGCTCGAGAAATATACCGATAAGGCTGAGTTGCTCGCAGCAGTAGCCGATGTCGATGCAATGATTGTTCGTAGCGACAAGGTTACCAAAGAGGTTTTGGAGGCAGCCAAGAACCTCAAAATCGTTGTTCGTGCTGGTGCCGGCTTCGACAATGTAGATTGCGAAGAGGCTAAGCAGCGTGGGGTAGTCGTAATGAATACTCCGGGCCAGAACTCTAACGCAGTAGCAGAGTTGGCTGTTTGCTTTATGGTCTACATGTCACGCAACCAGCTCACTCCGGGTACAGGCCATGAGATTATCGGCAAGACCCTTGCAATTCACGCCTACGGCAATGTCGGCAAGTTGGTTGGTCGCAAGGGTAAAGCCCTTGGTATGAATGTTATCGCTTACGACCCATTCATCACCGATCCTGCAGTATTCGAGGCTGACGGAGTGGAGAAGGTAGATTCGATCGAGGAGTTGTACAGCCGTGCCGACTTCCTCTCGTTGCATATCCCTGCAACACCGCAGACCAAAGGCTCAATTGGCTACGACCTCGCAATGTCGATGCCAAAGGGTGCCACACTCGTAAATACCGCCCGCAAGGAGGTTATCGACGAGGCCGGCTTAGCAAAGGCTATGGAGGAGCGTGAAGATTTGAAGTATATCTCGGATGTTGCTCCAGACACCGCTGCAGAGATGGCTGAGAAGTTCGGTAAGCGATTCTTCGCAACACCAAAGAAGATGGGTGCCGAGACTGCCGAGGCCAATATCAACGCAGGTTTGGCAGCCGCTCGTCAGATTGTTGATTATTTCGTAAATGGAAACACCCGTTTCCAAGTAAATAAATAGTATATGGTACGCATTAAACCATTCAAAGGTATTCGCCCTCCGAAGGAGTTGGCGAAGGAGGTTGCTTCACGCCCTTACGATGTTTTGAACTCGGTAGAGGCTAAAGAGGAGGCAACAGAGCGCTCGTTGCTCCATATCATCAAGCCCGAAATCGACTTCGATCCTATCGCTGACGAGCACTCACAGGAGGTCTACGACAAGGCTGTCGAAAACTTCGCCAAGTGGCGCAAGGAGGGTTGGCTCCAGCAGGATGGCGAGGAGCACTACTACATCTATGCACAAACAATGGATGGTCGCACACAGTACGGATTGGTAATGTGCTGCCATTTTGAGGATTACCTCTCGGGGGCTATCAAGAAGCACGAGCTTACCCGCACCGACAAGGAGGAGGATCGTATGCACCATGTTCGCAACCAGAAGGCGAATATCGAGCCTGTATTCTTCGCATATCCCGACCACGCCGACATCGACGCAATCGTCAATAAGGT
>JAGBRY010000060.1 GCA_017632115.1 Alistipes sp.
AGACCACCCTCCATCTATTCAAAATCAGAGATGATTGAGCTATTTTTGTGCGATGCTAGGCGACAAATCCGCAGCATACTTGGGCGTATGTGAGGAATTTGGCGACCGACGCACTCGTGCAAAAAGAGCCAATCAGAATGATTTTCTACTTTTTAGCACGACTCTTCTTGGCCGCAAGAGCCTTCTCCACCTCAATCTGGAAGTCAGACAAAACATTCATATAGTTGATGAATGCCTCGTACGACGAGCCATAAGGGTTGAAGTAAGAGTGAACATCGCCGTCCGAAAGCCACTTGGTTGCCATATAGTAGAAG
This sequence comes from Alistipes sp., assembly GCA_017632115.1. GTDB lineage: Bacteria > Bacteroidota > Bacteroidia > Bacteroidales > Rikenellaceae > Alistipes. The sequence continues at coordinate 315 of JAGBRY010000060.1, forward strand.
TGGTCCGAAGTCTGCATGAAGTTCCATACATACTCGAAATCCTTGTTCTTGAGCGAGCGAACCTTATCCTTCATGGCATAGAGCTTCGAGAATGCCTCGTTCTGCAAGTCGTTACCCAACCAAGCGGTGATATCACGCTCCTCGTCTGCCCACGACATTACATGAGGGCAGTGGAGAACTGCAACAGGCTGGTGCTCGGCAGCGGTCTCCGAAACAGTTGCGAACTTCAAATCGCCACGCTTCAAGATTGCTGCTGGGAGGTTCTTAATGAAGTCGAAGATACCTGTCGATGCCTTCTGGTGCTCACCAAAGGTCTCGTAGTCCATAAAGAGGTTGATAACCTCACCCTCCGACTCCGAAAGCCAAGCGGCATACTTGTCGGCTGTAAGTGGATACTCATCCCAACCCTGGTTCGAGAAACGGAATGCGATATCGTCCGAAAGTTTGTAGTTACGGAGCAAAAGACGAAGGCTCTGGTCTGCAGCACCTGCATAGATAAAGTCAGGCGACTTCCAACCGAGGATATGCTTTGCACCCTCTGCCAACATTGTCTTGAAACCGAGCTCACCAACTGCCTCGCCAATCTCGTCAGAGTAGATCAACTCGGTGTTGCGGAATGCCTTTGGCTTAACACCAAACTCCTCCTTCAACATTGCAGTGTGCTTCTTAACCTGATCCTTGAAGTCCTCCTTAGACGAGAGGGCTGCCAACGAGTGCGAGTAGGTCTCTGCCAACAACTCTACGCAACCTGTGTCAACCAACGCACGGAACGAGTCGAGTACCTCCGGAGCGTAAGCCTTGAACTGCTCAACAACATTACCGGTGAGCGAGAACGATACACGGAATGCACCCTTGTTCTCCTTGATAAGCTTCAAGAGAAGTGCGTTCATTGGCAAGTAGCACTCACGAGCAATCTTCAACATAATTGCACGATTGGTCAAATCGTCAAGGTAGTTGTGGTCCTTGCCGATGTGGAAAAAGCGGTAGGTCTTCAATCGCCAAGGCTGATGTACCTGAAAATATAAACAAACTGTTTTCATATTTTTTGTGTTTTTGTTTTATTCGTTTTAGGTTATTTCATCGAGGCAATTGCATCCTCGTAGACCTGCTTAACCTTCTTAGCAGCGTCGTTCCACTTGAGGTTTGTAACCTCCTCCAAGCCCTTCTGTGCAAACATCTTCGCAAGTGCAGGGTAGGTAATAAGACCATAGATTGCATCTGCCGTAGCATCAACATCCCAATAGTCAACCTTAACTGCATAGTCCAACACCTCGGCTACACCCGACTGCTTCGAGATAATCGACGGTACATTTGCACGCATAGCCTCGAGTGGCGAGATACCGAATGGCTCCGATACCGACGGCATGATATATACATCCGACAGCTGGAACATCTTGTGTACATCATCACCCTTCAAGAAGCCTGTGAAGTGGAAGCGGTCTGCAATACCGAGGCGTGCAACACGACGAATTACATGGTTCATCATATCGCCCGAACCCGCCATCACAAAGCGTACATTCGGAACCTGCTTCAACACCTTTGCAGCAGCCTCAACGAAGTAGTCAGGACCCTTCTGGAAGGTGATACGACCAAGGAAGGTAACGATCTTATCGGTTACACCACGCTCAGGAACCTCATTCTCGTTCTCAGCAAAACGCACCGCATTGTGAACGGTAACAACTCGCTCTGCAGGGATACCATACTTCTCGATAACGATGTTACGAGTGAGGTTCGACACTGCAATAACACGGTCGGCAGCAGCCATACCTGTACGCTCAATCTCGTATACTCGAGTATCGATATTATCGCTCGACGAACGGTCGAACGATGTTGCGTGCATATGCACTACAAGCGGCTTACCCGACACACGCTTTGCAGCAATACCTGCATAATAGGTGAGCCAGTCGTGAGCATGGATAACATCAAACTGTCCTTCGAGTTGTTTTGCAACCTGTGCAGCAACAATAGCGTAGCGTGCAACCTCCTCCATAAGGTTTGCACCATACTTACCCGAGAAGGTGTAGCGCTGACTCCAAACATCGCTTGTCTCCCAACGCTTCTCGCCGGTCTTTACGAACTCATCGTGATACGACTCGTAATCCTCCGGTGAGAGGTACGGTACAAGGTTTGAGTCTACATGGATGAACGACATTTTCTCGATGATATCAGCACAGTCGGCGCTAACATTTCCGAATACGGTCTCGATGTCGCTCGCATTCACCACCTTAATAAAACGCTCGTCCTCATCGCCCGAAGCTCGAGGCATAACGAATGTAACATCCACATCGTTACGAGCCAATCCACGGGTCATTCCGTAACAGGCGGTACCGAGTCCTCCCGCAATGTGCGGTGGAAACTCCCAGCCAAACATTAATACCCTCATCTTACTATATTTTTATTTCTTAACACTCTTTTTTGTTGTTGTGCGCTTTGTTGCACGCTTTGCCTTCGCCTTGTACTTCTCGATAAGCGACTTGATGTACAATACACCACCTACGCTCCAAGCCTGCGATACGGCACCACGAGGTGCGAACGGAGGATTTGCGTCGTAGTACTCGGCAATCGAACCAATACAGTAGGTCTGGATATTGTCGTCGAATGCGGCCAACATCTCCTCTGCGTGAGGCAAGAAACGAGCGCCATCGAGCTTCAATGCACACTCGATGTAGAACATCAACGGCCATACCCATACTGCACCATTGGTTGCTGCAGCCTCCTGCTCGATAGGATTATCCTTGTAGGTCGACTCGAACAATGGGTTACGAGGCGACAACGAACGAAGTCCTGCAGGGGTGAGCAAGTGCTGACGCACTGTACGCCAAATATTCACAGTCTGCTCCTCGTTGAGCATTGTATATGGCAAACCGCAAGCAATCATCTGGTTGCAACGGATATCATCGTTCTTGCCACGCATATCTACATAGTCGGCGAGGTAACCCTCCTCCGAGAGGTAGAACATCTCGACAAACGACTTCTGGATCTGAGCAGGAAGTGCCTTCCACTCCTTCTCGAACTCCTTGTCGCCCATCTTCTTGGCCAAAGCCAAAGCGTACGAGATAGCGTTATACCACAATGCGTTGATCTCCACTACATATCCTGCACGAGGAGTAACCGGCTGACCATTCATCACGCAGTCCATCCAGGTCAAAGCAACGCCTTCACGAGCAGCCCAAACAAGGCCATTGGTGTGCATTGCTACGCAACCACCGAAGAAGCCACGACGATATGCTGTCAAGATGCTCTTCATGGCTGCGCCATACTTCTCCCAGATTGCCTGTGCACCGATATGCTCCTCCAACTGCTGCAATGTCCAGAAGAACCAAAGTGGAGCGTCGGCCGAAACCTCTGCCGAAGCCTTACCTGCGAAGTCGCCATTGTGCATATCGCCAACCATTGTGTCGAGAACAGCCATGCAGTCCTCCTTATATCCCTGCTCCAAGGTCAAACCCGGAAGCGAGATGAATGCCGAACGGCCTGCTTTGCCATACCATGGGTAGCCCGACATAACCTCGGTGCGATTGCCCGGACGGCGAATGATGAACTGACGAGCCGAGTGGTGCAAGCAACTCTCGAAGTCAATTTTATGTGTACGACGAGCAACCGATGCCTCGTATGCCTCGCAGATAGCCTCGCCCGAAGGCATCTCATCTACCGAAGCCGAGAAGATGATGCTCTCGCCCTTCTTGATATTCATCTCGAAATAACCTGTAGTCAAGAGGTCCTCATAGCCCTCGTAACCACGCTCCAACTCCTTCTGATACTCGAAGTCGTAGTACCAATCCGGTGCTGGAACAAACTTTGCATCAGCCTTCGACAACTGCATATGCAACCAAGGGAAACCGTCATAGAGGCGGTTCTTTACACCATTGGTAACCGGGTAAGAGCGTACATTCGCATACATATTTGCCTTCGACAACTCGTGCTTGTTACGGAAGGCAAGGAACGGACGCAAACGCAAAGTAGTCTCAGAGTGAGCATCCACGAGCGTATAGCGAATCATCATCTGGGTACGCTTGTGAATCCAAAGAATCTCCTTGCGAAGAATCACTCCACCGACACGATAGGTGATGGTTGGACACGGAGTATACTCGAAGTCGGTGATATACTTGTGTCCTCGAGGCTCATAGACACCACGGAAGCGGTGCAAAGCCAAGTTGAAAGACTGGTCGTGCTGCACAATAGTCTCGTCTAACGACGAAAGCAGCACATAGGCGTTGTTGCTCGAGTCGATCGGAGCAACAATCAAACCGTGATACTTACGAGTATTACAGCCTACGATGGTGGTACTCATATAACCGCCACGACGGTCGGTAGCCAACATCTCACGCTGCAACGAATACTCCAAGTTACCAAGTTCTTGTTTGTCGAATTTTAGTCCCGGCATAAAGTATTTTATTATAGATATTAAGTTCCGTTTTGTAAAGTTAATAAAAATTTCGTTTAATTGTTCCCGAAAAGCTAAATAATTTCAAAATTATTCACTCTTTTTACATTTTTTGAACGAAATAGTATATCCAAGACTCTTTTGTCTTACTATATCACACACCAAATACTGCCGAGCGATCAGCGCCCAACAGTATTGATGTATGTTTTTGCTATTAGCTCTTGGCCATTAGCCGTTAGCTAATTAGAAATTTCCAATGTTATCTCCTCTCCACCTGAAATTGCTTTTAGAGGAGCAGTTTCAAGGCTTGCGAGGTGTTGAGTGCGCAGCATAGTAAACCTATGTGAGCAACTCAACATCCGAAGCGTAACGCAGAAACTGCCCTATAAAACAATTTTAAGCCCATTTTACGAGAGCGAAATCCATACGATATGGCAAGTTCTCGTTCTTAGGGTAAACACGCAATGCGATATCGAATGCACCGGTGCGGTTTGGAGTGAGGTCGAGCGAGTAAGTTACCTGCGAGCCCTCAACATTCACAACCTGCAACTGCTCGGTGAGGATAACCTCAGGAGCCTGCTGGCCTACCATCTGTTTTGCAACAACAAGCTCAACGCCGATCTCCTCTGGCAAGAGGTTTGCGATATCGAGCTTAACCTCGAAGTGGTACTTCTCGCCGAGCATCATCGACTCCTTGTCTACACGCACACGCTGCGAGTCGAGAATGCGAACATTGTCCCAAGCTGCCGATACACGACGCTTCCAAGCTGCAATCTCACGAGCGAGGATATAGTTGTTCGATACGAGTTCCTTCTTGCGCTGTGCCAACTTGTAGTAGAAGCGCTCCTCGTAGTCGATGAGCATACGGTTTGTGGTGAAGTTCGATGCGATATCCGAGATACACTTCTTAACCGAAGCTACCCAGTCGGTTGGGATACCCTTCTCGTTGCGAGCATAGTACTTAGGCGCAATCTGCTCCTCGATAGTGGTGTAGATCATCTCAGCATCGAGCTCATCCTGGTGGCCCTGGTCAGCGAATGTGCGCTCCATAGGCAAAGCCCAACCGCCATTCTCCTTGTAACC
>JAGBRY010000061.1 GCA_017632115.1 Alistipes sp.
CGAGCAACGCATCAGCGAGGCGGCACGATTGGGATTTAAGAAGATTGTAGTTTCGGGTTACGCCTCGTTGCCTACCAAAAAGGTTAAGGGTATCGAAATCGCCCGAATAAATACCGTCAGCGAATTAGCTCGACACCTCTTCGCTGGACAAGAGGTAGAATAAGGTAATACTTCATATAAAACAGACGCCGAGCAACCGCTCGGCGTCTGTTTTTCGTTTTCTGCTCGTTTAGTACTGCTCCTTCTCGTTAGGGAAGTCGCACGACTTTACATCCTCGACATAGTGCGAGATAGCCTCGGTCATAATGGTGTATAGGTCGGCATAACGACGCAAGAAGCGTGGCGAAAAGCCCTTGTTGATGCCGAGCATATCGTGTACAACCAACACCTGACCATCGCAAGCTCCACCTGCACCGATGCCGATAGTCGGAATCGAAAGCTCCTTCGATACTCGCTCTGCCAACGCTGCAGGAATCTTCTCCAAAACGATAGCGAAGCAACCTGCCTCCTCCAATAACTTGGCATCACGAATCAACTTCTCAGCCTCGGCCTCCTCCTTAGCACGCACGCTGTATGTGCCGAACTTGTGGATGGACTGCGGAGTAAGTCCGAGGTGTCCCATAACCGGAATACCTGCTGCCAAGATGCGCTTTACCGAGTCGAGAATCTCCTCGCCACCCTCCATCTTTACCGAGTCGGCTCCGGTCTCCTTCATGATGCGGATAGCCGAGTCGAGAGCAGCTTGAGAGTCGCTCTGGTATGTTCCGAATGGCATATCGCACACAACCAAAGCACGCTCTACGGCACGCACTACAGACGATGCGTGGTAAATCATCTGGTCGAGTGTGATAGGCAGGGTAGTCTCCCAACCCGCCATAACATTTGCTGCCGAATCGCCCACGAGAATAACATCCACGCCGGCCTTGTCGACAATCTTTGCCATCGAATAGTCGTATGAGGTGAGCATCGAAATCTTCTCGCCCCTATCCTTCATCTCTTTGAGTCGCAGTGTGGTAACTGCTCTCACTTTGCTTTCTACTGACATTTTTGCCCTCCAATACGATTAAACATGACGCAAAATTTCATCCAAACCGTTGAAGTGGTTCTTGTAGTCCTCCAACGAGCGCTGAATAACCTCGTAAGCCTCCTCACGGCCATATACATCGGTAATCTCGACCTTCTTCTGTGACTCCGAATCCGGCATATCCTTGTAGGTGAGGAAGTAGTGCTTCAAACGGTTGATAACACCCTTTGGCAACTCCGAGATATCGTTGTAGCCGCTGTAGGTTACATCGTGGCGCAATACTGCGATAATTTTGTCGTCAGCCTCGTTGCCGTCCAACATACGGAAACCTCCGATAGGACGAACATTTACGATGATGTCGCCGTGTGCAATATCACGCTCGGTCAATACGCAGATGTCGAGTGGGTCACCGTCACCAACGATGTCGGTGCGGCTGCACTGATTCATGCAGAACTCAGCAACACTTTCACCGCAGAAGCTCTGCGGAACAAAGCCGTAGAGTGCAGGAATTACATTCGAATACTTCTGTGGGCGGTCGATTTTGAGGTAACCGCTAACCTTGTCCAATTCGTATTTTACGGTGTCGGTAGGCACCATTTCGATAAATGCGGTAATCACTTCGGGAGCCTTCTCGCCCACCTCGATACCGTGCCAAGGGTGCGACTTGTAGCGCAAACCCATCAGTCTTGCAATAGGATCGTTAATTTTGTTTCCCATAATACAATATAATTTGTGTTGTTAAAATTTATCTCTGTCTATGTTTATGGCTCGTATAGAGCATATGTCATATCCGTACCCTCGGTAATCTTCGAGCATTTGTAAACATTTCCTTTGCGATCGGTTGCTCGCACCTCTATTCGCTTTGCATTTTTGTTCTTTAACTTATACTTCCACATCTGGTAGCAATGCTTGTAGTACAAGCCTCCATTATTCATTCCGAGATAACCGCAAAGTACTCCTATCGCCCAAAAATCTCGACCACACTCAGCACCTTTAGGAGGTCGCTTCGGATCGTCATAGGTGAAACTTCCGATAAGCTCATCGTAGACTACATCCCAATGGTATTTCGACAAACTTGTCATATTACCCGAGTATACACCATCTTCGTAGACCTCTACCTTCCAGGCTGTATCCGAGTTGAATACATTTGCCAAGAGGATATCGTCGCCGTATCCGAACTGATAGTAGCCCTTTGTATCATTGCCGTTTGAACCGTTGATGGCTGCTCCTGTAATAGCATTGCCACGGTAGAGTCGTATCTGGTAATCACGATTGCTCATGCCATCGGCATATCCCTTGTAGTACCAATCCTTTATGGTGTTGCCATCGAAATGGTATACGCCATACCCGTTTGGAACACCGTCACCGTTGATGTTGCTTGTCCAGCTTGCTCCATTTACGGCAGCCTGAGCGTGCTCATATATCTTCTTGTGGGTGGAGCTGCTGACCAGTGAATGGTCGTAGTTGCGCATATAGTGCAGGTGTCCCGAGAGGACATGAACCTCGGCAAAGTCGTCGAGCAGCGAGAGCACCTCCTGGCGATATGAGCCATCGCCAATTGTGCCGTTATTGTAGAGAGGTATATGTACGCATAAAACCACAACTTTATCTTTAGGTACAACTGCCAAGTCTTGCTTCAGCCAATTGTACTGATCCTCGGTAAAGGCTGTTCTTGTGTTGTCTGTCGAGCAGTCATCTCCCGATTTCCATTGTATGTTGCGCATACCTACGATGTGTGCATCGCCTCTGTTAAATGAGTAGTTTATTGGACCAAAGGCGGTCTCGAACATTCGCTGTATCTTCAGATTTATATCACGCAAGTCTTTGCCGTAGACAGGATTCTTCGCTGTCATATAGCAGTTGTCGTGGTTGCCCATAACCTGGAATACCGGCATACCCATCTTATCGGCGTGCATGGCGCTGCGCATGGCAGGCAAAATCTCAATTGAAAGATCGGTCGAGCCCATCGAGATCACATCGCCAAGCGTTATGCCGTAGCAAGGTCTGTTGAGATAAGCAGAGTATTGTTTCACCTCTGGCGCAACCTGCTTGTTGAAACGCTCGATATGGGTCATTCTGCTCACCTGTGGATCGGCAAAACCAAAGAGCATAAATTCACTCTCTTTGCCTCCCGGAATCTCCTCCAGTACGAAGTCGAAGACATCGGAGAATCCCGGATACTCCTTGAAGAAGCAAGGCAGACCGTGCTTGTTTGTCGGGATCTGATATTCGGCAGGTATGGAGATGAATATATACCAAGTGTCTTGCGAAATCTCTATTTCGTAATAACCACTCTGGTCGGTTGTAACCACTGTGAAACCATCACTAACTGCAACATTTGCAATAGGCTCTCCGCTTTTACTGCGAACATGACCTTTAATCTTGGAGTAGTAGTGGTAGAACGAGTCCTCTTCAACAATCAATGGCTGCAATGTGCCTGTCGCATTCTGCTTGAAGGTTATCGACTGTTGCTCGTGAATGGAGTTAGGCTTAATGGTTCCGGCTCGCCACTTCATCTTCATTGTTGCACCGGTTTTGGTGGTGAAGAGAATATCGCAATCCCCGAGATTTGTTGTCGGAACAATAATTGAGAAGGTGTTATCCTTGTCGGTTGACAGCGTAAAATCTTCCGGCAGATGATATGTTGTTGATGTTGAAGAGTTTGCAGTAGGAACAATTTTTGCCTCTGCCGCATTGAGCGAAAACTCTCCTGCCACACGCTGCTTGTTGCTCTCGGTTGTCAGGGTTATGGTTGAGAGTTGAATGCCGTCGACCTCAGCCTTCATATTTAGGCGCAGTATGCCTGCCAAGGTGTTTAGCTGGATATTTCCCCTGTCACTCTTTGAGTATCCGCACATCGGAATACCCTCAATAGAGAGGCCCTCCTTGTTGTGGTATTGTTCGATAGGGTAGTTGACAATAGCTTTGTTGCCCTCGAAGCGGATGTCATGAGGGTAGATTACCGCACAAGGGTACTCTATGTTGTCGCTAAATGAAAAAACTGCCTTTTGGTTGGAAAGGATCTCTATAGCCTCGGAAATTACGCCATTTGCCGACACCTTGTCATCCTCGTTCCATACTATTGGATATTTGCTGCCATTCCCATCGCCTAACGAGAGTCGTGTAATGGATGGCAATAGTATGTTGAGTTTGCTGCTGGTAGGCAACGGTGTATTTGTCGGGTCATTGGGTTGACACGACAAACAAAGCATAATTGCAACGAGAGCTATGTAGCAGAGTCGCTTCATTCGTTAGTTCTGAGGCCTCTTTCCCATCTTGTTGTCCTGGTAATCGACAAACTTATCTGCCGTGTAGCGATTGCCAAAACGATCAATTGCTACAACCTTAACCTTTGCATCCTTGTTCTTCAAAGTGTATCGATAGAGGTGGTAGCACTGAATCCAGCTGCCATTTGAGCCGACACGATTCAACTCTCCGACCTGAATACCTACACTCCACATATCGTATGCTGCGACTGTGCCGTCTGTTATTTGACGAGGGTCATCCAAGGTGTAGTTTCCTACCAATTTGTCGTAGCTTACACTCTTGTTTGCAATGCGAGTCATCTCGCCAGTCTTAACATCGTCCTCGTAGACCTCGATCTTCCACTGGCTATCTGCGTTGTATACATTCGCTATGATCACATCGTCAGCAAAGTTGTACGAGTAGTAGCCGGTGCCGTTAGGACTCTTTGCATCTGGCTGGCGCTGTGCTCCGGTGATTGCGTTGCCTCGGTGGAGTCGCAACTGGTCGTTGCGGGTGTTCATACCCTCGTGGTAACCCATATAGTACCAATCGCTAAAGGTGTTGCCCTCGCCGATAAATACGCCGTAGCCGTTTGGCGTACCATCACCGCAGATATTCGACGACCACCATGTTCCGCATACGGTACCCATATTGTGCTCGAAAATCTTGTAGGTAGAGTGCTCGTAGTTGCGCTGGTAGTGGGTGTGGCCCGAGATGACATGTGCCTCTTTGTATTGGTTGAGAAGGTCGTGAACCTCCTTTACATAGTGACCGCTCTCGCCACTCTTCGATGCACTGCCGAAGAGAGGAATGTGAACGCACAAAACTACCATCTTATCCTTTGGTACGAGTGCCAAATCGGCCTTCAACCATTCGAACTGCTCTTTGGTGAAGCCTGTCGCATAATCTCGTGTCGAATAGTCGTTCTTGTACCATATATCACGCATTCCTACAATGTGTGCGCCTCCACGATTGAACGAGTAGTTGATTGGGCCAAATGTGCTCTCGAACTCACGCTGAGCTTTGAGCTGAGTGGTGCTGCTGGTTGCATCCGGTACGAGTGGGCAAGGGCGACCAAAGTAGTTGCAGTCGTGGTTACCCATAACCTGGAAGATAGGGAAGCCTACAATGCTCGGACGCATCGCCTCGAGCATTTGTCCCATATAGGTGGTAGCATCGCCTCGTGTGATTTCGAGGTCTTTGTCGCTGGTTGATGTAGAGATTACATCGCCCAGGGTGATTCCGTAGTGAGGAATGTCGAGAGTCTTCGCATATGCTTTAATTCCGGGAATTGCTTCGTTCTTAAAACGGTTCAGGCCTGTAGCGCTTGAAACCTGCGGATCGGCAAAGGTCAAAAGTGCAAATTTCTCCTCCGGCTTTCCGTCAGGCAAGAGCTTGAGTTCGAAGCTATACTCTTTGACGCCCTTCTCTACTCGAGTAAAGAATTTAGGGCCGTTGTGATTCTTTATAATCTCGCAATTTGCCGGAGTGGAGTAGAAGATATACCACGCATCTGTGCTTGGTTTCATTGTGTACAAACCGTCATTGTCGGTTGTAACAACCGTAAATCCATCGCTTATGGCAACGCCACTAATCGGCTTACCTGTGGCTTTGTCGTAGGTATATCCGTAGATGTATCCCTCAGGAATGTTCAACTGCTTGACAATTTTGAGGTTGTCGATACAGACTTGTCGAGTGTTGTCGTTGGTCAGGATTTCGCAGTGGCAATCGGCTGTTACTCCCTCTACCGAGATTGAAAAATGACTCCATGCAGGCTTGTTGCTTATGCCCTTAAGATTGAACTCCTTGCTCTTGAGAGGTGTTCCGTCGCCCTTTATTACGGCGAGAGTAATCTTGCCACCGTTAGCTTGCAAGGTTGTTGAGTAGATTGCAGCATCGAAGCTGATATCCAATGTCGAGATATTGTCTGCAAGAGCCGAAAAATCGGGAGTGCGGAGTACTCCGATGCTTCTTGACGAGCCAAGCTTGATATATCCGGGCAGGATATACGCCTCGTCACTCTTTGGCCATCTCTCAAATCCCATGAGCTTGCGCATGTTGTCATTGTATACGAATACGGTGCCTCCGTTATCGCTAATGTCGGTTGTAGGCTCCGAATCGGCGATTGCATCGGTTAGCTTTTAGAGATTGTATCGTTTTGCCACGATATTATCGTTGAGTCTTACGCCATTTGCCGAGTTGATGTAGTCGTAACCCCAGAAGAGATTGTCGAAATTCTGGGAAATAACCTCGCTACGAACATGACCTGTCGAGAGCGATACCTCGAGTGGGTCCGACTTGTAGCCTGTTATGTTCTCTATACAGATGTAGTATTTGCGGCTGGTATCGAGGTATGGAACAGAGAATCGCTTGTCGTCCATCATGTCGAATACGAGTGTATACTCTTGGTACAATTCGGTACATTTGGCATCGGTGTACACCTTCAGCGTGTAATTCATATTGTCGCCCTTGTCGTCTATCCACGAGATAGTTGTACCTGTGGATGAAGATACAACTTGGGATACTCGGATCTTGAATTTCTCGGTATCGGAGATGCCCTGATCTTTTACTGTACACGAAGATAATGCAACGGCGAATGTTGCTAAAAGCAAGGTCCAAAAGCCAAATTTTGGTTTCATAAGAGTTTCTTGAGATTTATAATTTTATTATAACTGCGCAAATTTATCTCTTTTTTGCTATATTTGCAAAGTTTTAAGCGATAAAATAGATTCGAAAATATGAGAAAAGCGTATGTTTTCCCGGGTCAAGGCGCACAGTTTAGCGGTATGGGAAAAGAACTTTACGAAAATAGCGATGAGGCTCGTTCGATGTTCGAACAGGCAAACGAGATACTTGGTTTCCGCATCACCGATATTATGTTTGAGGGTTCGGCCGACGATTTGAAGCAAACAAAGGTTACCCAGCCTGCGGTTTTTCTCCATTCGGTAATTTTGGCGAAGGTGCTTGGTGCGGAGCCGGCGGCAGTGGCAGGACATTCTCTCGGAGAGTTCTCGGCCTTGGTCGTAGCGGGGGCGTTGTCGTTCGAGGAGGGTTTGCGCCTTGTGTCGAAGCGTGCTATGGCTATGCAGAAGGCTTGTGAGATGGAGCAGGGTACTATGGCTGCAGTTCTGCGATTGCCCGATTCGACCATAGAGCAGGTGTGCGAAAGCATTGAAGGTGTGGTGGTTGCAGCCAACTATAACTGTCCGGGGCAGCTTGTTATCTCGGGTGCAGTCGAGGCGGTGAATGAGGCTTGCATGAAGTTGAAGGAGGCGGGCGCTCGTCGTGCATTGGTGCTTCCTGTGGGTGGAGCATTTCACTCTCCACTAATGGAGCCCGCACGAAAGGAGTTGGCCGAAGCTATCGAGATGGCAGACTTTAAGAGTCCGATTTGCCCTATATATCAAAATGTAGACGCATTGCCACATACCTCGCCCGAGGAGATTAAGGCGAATCTTATAGCTCAGCTTACCGCTCCGGTGCGTTGGACTCAGATTGTCGAGAATATGGCCAACGATGGTATTTCCAAATTCACGGAACTCGGTCCCGGAACGGTCTTGCAAGGTCTAATTACTAAAATTTTGCCTGCGGCAGAGGTGGAAAGCATGTCGAATTTTTGAAAATTATAAATATTTTTTGAAAATTTTTTAACAAAGGCGGCGGTAGTTCGCCTTTTTTTATTATCTTTGCGTTAGGTTAGTTAAAAAAATAACGGAAAAATAATGAGCTCTTTAATCGATTTTTTCAATAATCAGGCGACCAATAAAGGATTGTCCCACAAGAACAATCTTATTAAACGAAACATTATCGCCTACATGGTGACCAATGGCGAAGTTACACTTGCCGAACTCACCAAGGAGTTGAAGATTAGTATCCCTACAATGACCAAACTTGTTCAGGAGTTGGTCGATGAGGATATCGTTTTGGATTTGGGAAAGGTAGAAACCTCGGGTGGCCGTCGTCCGAATGTCTACGGCCTGACCTGCTCGACACTCTATTTTGCCGGTGTACATGTGGGTCGTGATAGTATGACCTGTGTGATCACCGATATGCAGAATAATCTGGTTTGCGAGTCGGTTTTTGAAGATTTCGAACTCTCTGACAGAGAGCAGTGTCTTGAAACCATATGCTCTAATATAAATAAGTTCTTGGAGGAGTGTGGCTACGATCGTTCGAAGATACTTGGCTTGGGCGTTTGTCTTGTAGGTCGTGTGAACACCTCAGAGGGTCGTTCCTATCACTACTTCACCTCGGTAGAGGAGAGTATGCGTGATATTATCGAGACGAAGGTCGGCTTGCGTGTTTTGGTTGAAAATGATACTCGAGCTCGTTGCTATGCCGAGTATAACTTCTCTCGTTCGAAGACAGAGAGCAATGTTATCTATCTCCATCTCGGACTCGGTGTGGCGATTGGTATCGTGAGCGACGGCAAATTATATTATGGTAAGAATGGTTTTGCCGGTGAGTTTGGTCATATTCCATTCTTCGATAACGAAAAGATTTGCTTCTGTGGCAAGAAGGGATGCCTTGAGACAGAGGTGTCGGGTATTGCAATCGAGGAGAAGATGAATGAGCTTGTGCGTAATGGAGCAAATACGATTCTCCGTAAGCGCTACGAGGCGAAGGAGCAGATTCATATCAACGATATTGTAAATGCCGCTTGCAACGACGATAACCTCTCTATCGAACTTATCGAGGAGGCGGGCGAGAAGGTCGGCAAGGCGGTAGCATTCCTGATTAACATCTTCAATCCGGAGAGTGTTATCGTGGGAGGTAATCTCGCTGCAGCAGGCGACTATATTATGCTTCCGTTAAAGTCTGCAACCAACAAATACTCATTGAGTTTGGTCTATAAGGATACTAAATTCCGAGTATCGAAGTTGGGTGCAAATGCCAACGCTTGGGGTGTTGCGATGTTGATGCGTAATCTCGTTATCGGACTCTAATTTTGCTATGGTTCGCATTGAAGGCGAAAAGATAATTTTGCGTAGTGTCGATTCTTCGGATATCGACACTATCCTTTTATGGGAGAACTCTTCGACAGAACCTCTTTATGGGGTTTATGAGGAGCAATATACCCGTGAGGATGTTGCGCAATTTGTCGAAAATCAACAGCGATATTCTCTTGCCGAAACCGAACAGTTGCGTCTGATGATTTGCTCGCATTCTGGCGAGCGATTAGGCTGTGTTGACCTTTCCGAATACGATGGCAAAAAGGCGTTTGTGTCAATCTTAATTTTCGATTTAGGTAATCGTCGTAAAGGTTTAGGTATTGAGGCGTTACAGCTTTTGATTTATTATGCAAAAACGCTCGACTTGCAGACCCTTTACGCAACAATTCTGCCCGAAAATTCAGCAAGTATTTCACTGTTCAAAAAGGCTGGTTTTGTGCAGCTTGATGGGGCATTGTATTTTAGGGCAGTTAGGTGAGAAAAGAATTTTTTGAATCTTAATTTTTAATTTTTAATTAAAAGTCTCAACTTTTTCGTTATCTTTGCGAAAAATAGTTGAGGCTTTTATGAAAATAGTTTCCCCTTCGATCCTTTCTGCCGATTTCGGCAATCTCGAGAGAGATATCAAAATGATAGACCGCTCCCAGGCAGAGTGGGTGCATATCGATGTTATGGACGGCGTATTCGTTCCGAATATATCGTTCGGTTTTCCTGTGATGAAACCTGTGCGCAAGGCTACCTCGAAGGTGCTCGATGTCCATTTGATGATTGTCGAGCCCGAGAAGTATGTGAAGCGTTTTGTGGAGGCGGGAGCCGACTATGTGACCTTCCATCACGAAGCGTGCGCAGATCCTCGTGCAGCGATTGCCGAGATTAAGGCGGCAGGTGCGAAGGCCGGCTCGAGTATTAAGCCTGCAACCCCTGCCGAGGCCATTTTTGACTATCTTTCGGAGTTGGACTTAGTCTTGGTGATGAGCGTAGAGCCCGGCTTTGGCGGTCAGTCGTTTATGCCAAACTCACTCGATAAGGTGCGAGCATTGCGTAAGGAGATTGACGAGAAGGGCTACAACTGTTTGATTGAGATTGACGGCGGAATCTCGGCAAAGAATGCCAAGGAGGTTTTCGATGCAGGATGTGATGCGGTAGTGGCCGGCTCGGCCGTATTCTCTGCACCCGACCCTGAGCAGGCAATAATAGATATTTTGAACGCATAATGATTTCGATAGATAATCTTACCGTAAGTTTTGGCGGCTGGACCTTGTTCGATGGCATTTCGTTTCTCGTAAATCCGAAGGAGCGCATCGGTCTGGTCGGCAAGAATGGAGCAGGTAAAACGACAATACTCAAACTTATAGCGGGTCTGCAGCAGCCAACTTCGGGTGCTGTGACCAAGAATGCCGAGTGTACCATAGGCTACCTTCCGCAGCAGATGCAGGTGGCCGATACAACCACGCTGATAGCTGAGACGGCAAAGGCTTTCGAAGAGGTGCTGGCATTGGAGGCTGAGATCGAACGCCTGACTGCCGAGATTGCGGTGCGTACCGACTATGAGAGTGCAGAGTACGAAAAACTACTTCACCATTTGAACGATGCAAACGACCGCTATCATATTCTTGGTGGCGATACCCGAGATGCCGATATAGAGAAGACTCTGCTTGGCTTGGGCTTCCGTCGTGAGGAGTTTGATAAACCAACTTGTGAGTTCTCGGGAGGTTGGCGTATGCGTATCGAGTTGGCAAAGTTGCTTTTGCGTCGTCCTTCGATATTTTTGCTCGATGAGCCGACTAACCACCTCGATATCGAGTCTATTCAGTGGCTTGAAGATTATCTGAAGAACTACAATGGAGCAGTGTTGCTTATTTCGCACGATAGAGCCTTCCTTGATAATGTAACAACTCGCACGATCGAACTATCGCTGGGTAAAATTTACGACTATAAAGTTCCTTATTCACAGTTTGTTACGCTTCGTGCCGAGCGCAGAGCACAGCAGTTGGCTGCCTACCAAAACCAACAGCGACTTATCGAAAAGAGTGAGGAGTTTATCGAGAAATTCCGCTATAAGCCTACCAAATCGAACCAGGTGCAGTCACGCATCAAGCAGCTCGATAAGTTGGAGCGCATCGAGGTTGAAGAGGAGGATTTGGCTACACTTAACATTAAGTTCCCGCCAGCTCCTCGTTCAGGACAGATTGTTGCCGACATTAAGGGCGTGGGCAAGGCGTTTGGTGACCACAGAGTCTTCTCGGGTGCCGAGTTTACCATCCATAAGGGCGATAAAATCGCTCTCGTAGGCCGTAATGGAGAGGGTAAGACTACCTTTGCCCGTATGCTGATTGGCGAGTTGGCGCAGTCGGAGGGTGAGATTAAGATAGGTGCGAATGTGAGCATTGGATACTATGCGCAGAATCAGGACGACTTGATGAATGGCGACTTTACTGTCTACGACACTCTCGACAAAGTGGCAGTAGGCGATATTCGCACTCGTCTGCGTGATATATTGGGAGCATTTTTGTTCCGAGGAGAGGATGTCGATAAAAAGGTAAAGGTTCTCTCGGGTGGAGAGCGTTCACGCTTGGCTATGGCGAGAATGATGCTCGAGCCGCACAATCTTTTAATCCTCGATGAGCCTACCAACCATATGGATATGCGCTCGAAGGATATCCTCAAAACCGCTTTGCAGAAGTTTGATGGTACGGTGGTTGTCGTATCTCACGACCGTGAATTCCTCGATGGTGTTGTCGACAAGGTCTACGAGTTTAGAGATGGTGGCGTGCGAGAGTATCTCGGCGGAATATACTACTTCCTCGAGAAGCGCAAGCTCGAAAACTTGCATGAAATCGAACGCAAGGCCCCCGTTGCAACGGCTGTAAAGAGTGAGGATGTGTCGTCGGGTAAGCTCTCCTACGAACAGAAAAAGGAGCAGGAGAAGTTGCTGCGAAAGTTACGCAAGAATGTCGAGCAGATCGAGACAGAGTTGGCCGAAGTGGAGAAGAAAATTGCAGAGTATGACGCTCGCTTTGCCGTTGTAACCGATTATAATGCCGACGACTATAAAGCTTATGATGAATTGAAGAGTCGCTACGACCACCTGATGCACGAGTGGGAGAAAGCGTCGTATGAAGTGGAAATAACTGAACAACAATAATATGGAAAACATCGTTTTTGGAATTCGCCCCGTAGCCGAGGCTATCGAGTCGGGCAAGCAAATCGAAAAAATTTACATTCGCAAGGGTGCTGAGGGTCAGCTGATGACCGACCTCAAAGATCTTTGCTATCGCCATCGTCGCCACTATCAGGAGGTGCCTGTCGAGAAGTTGAATAGAATGACTCGTGGCAACCACCAGGGTGTTGTGGCTGTGATTGCGGCAATCGACTATGTCGAGGTGCAGGATATTCTGGAGCGTGTTCCCGAGGATGAAACACCGCTTATTGTGGTGTTCGACAATGTTACCGATGTGCGTAACTTCGGTGGTATTGCTCGTTCGGCAGAGTGTGCAGGCGCACATGGTATTATCTCGTCGTTGAAGAATTCGGCTCCCGTAAATGCCGACTCTATACGCTCGTCAGCTGGTGCTTTGACCCGTATTCCTGTGGCTCGAGTAGGCTCTATTCGCAACACTTTGAAGTCGTTGCAGGCCGAAGGTTTCCAGATTGTGGCGGCTACCGAACATAGCCGCAAGTTGATGTATGATGCCGATTTGACCAAGCCGACAGTTATTGTTATGGGCTCGGAGGAGAACGGAATTTCGAAAGAGGTATTGAAGCTGTGTGACGAGCAGTTAGCAATTCCGATGATTGGCGCTATCGAGTCGTTGAATGTGGCAGCAGCAGCAGCTATCATGTTGTTCGAGGTGGTTCGTCAACGAATTGGCGAATAAATAGTTGTTATTGCTTATCTAAACTAATGGATAAGGTCTATAAACACCCTCATCTTGGCGATATTTTGTTGCGTCAACGATGGATTACAAGTCGCATCTCGCTCTCGGTGAAACCATCGGGCGAGGTGCGATTGTCGTATCCTCGTCTTATCTCTACGGCAAGGGCTTTGCGCTTTTTGGAGGAGAAGGTTGAGTGGGTGTTGCAGATGCGTGCAAAGGTCGCCGAGAGAGCAATGCAAGGTGCAGACTATTCGCCCGAGCAGATTGAGGCAATGCGTCGTGAGGCAAAAAGAGTTCTGCCTGAGATGGTTGCAAGATTGGCTCACGAAAACGGCTTTTTGTATGGTCGTATTACAATCCGTGCAACTCGCTCTAAATGGGGATGTTGCACCTCTAAAAATAACCTCTCGCTCTCGCTGTTTCTGATGACTTTGCCAACCCATTTGCAGGAGTTTGTAGTGCTGCACGAGTTGTGCCATACGGTGCATCATAACCACTCGGCTGAGTTTCATGCGCTGCTCAACAGAGTCACGGGTGGTCGTGAAAAAGAGCTTAATCGTCAGCTCAAAGGTGTTCGCAAGAATCTCCGTTTTCGCCAAGGCACGGAGCCCGATTTAAACCGAATTATGGAGTTGGTTGCCGATGCTCAGAATTGGTTCCGAAAGCAGGGTATCGATCAGTGGCAGGATGGCTATCCGACGCAAAATATCATATTAAGAGATATTTTAGGTAACGAGAATTATATTGTTGAGTATAACGGCATTGTATCTGCAACTGCAGTGGTGTCGTTTGCCGGTGAGCCTACCTATGCCGAGATCGTAGGCAAGGGGTGGCTGAACGATAAACCATATGGCGTAGTGCATCGAATTGCCGTATCGGATGAGTGCCGTCGCAAGGGCATTGCAAAGGAGATTTTGCACTTTGCGGAGGAGTTGTGTGCTGAGCGAGGGGTGTCCGATATTCGTATCGACACTCACTGCGATAATATGGCGATGCGTTCGCTGTTGAAAAAGATGGGGTATACCCATTGTGGTCGAATTACGCTTACATCGGGAGCGTACCGAGAAGCGTATCAAAAAGAACTTAAAAAATAGAGAGATATGTCGTATAATTTATTGAAAGGTAAGCGAGGAATCATCTTCGGAGCCTTGAATGAGCAGTCTATTGCCTGGAAGGTTGCCGAGCGTGCAGTAGAGGAGGGGGCAGAACTCCTTTTGACAAATACGCCTGTGGCGTTGCGTATTGGAGCAACTCAGAAGTTGGCCGAGCAGTTCGGTACAATCGTGGTGCCGGCAGATGCAACCTCTGTGGAGGATTTGCAGAATTTGGTTGATAAGGCTCTTGAGCACTTTGGTGGTAAGATAGATTTTGTACTTCACTCGGTGGGTATGTCGCCTAATGTGCGCAAAAATTTCCCATATTCGGCACTCGACTATAATAATTTTGCAAAGACTATAGATATTTCGGCCTTGTCGTTCCATAAGTTGCTGCAGGTGCTCTTCGAGAAGGATGCAATGGCGGAGTATGGTTCGGTGGTGGCGTTGTCGTATATTGCAGCGCAGCGTACCGTAGAGGGCTATTCGGATATGGCCGAGGCGAAGGCTATGCTTGAGAGTATTGCCCGCTCGTTTGGAGCGGTCTATGGTCGAGAGCGCAAGGTGCGCATAAATACTGTTTCGCAGTCGCCAACTCTCACAACAGCGGGCCAGGGTATCGCCGGTATGCGTGATATGTACGATTTTACCGATGAGATGTCGCCGCTTGGTAATGCCTCGGCAGAGGAGTGTGCCGACTATATTGTGACTCTCTTCTCGGATTTGACTCGTAAGGTTACGATGCAAAATCTCTATCACGATGGCGGATACTCGTCTATGGGTATCTCGGCATCGGTAATTGAGGCATTCAAAAAGGGTAAAATGTAGTATTTAGGCTTTTTTATTGCGGTTTTAGTGTCAAGGTGGCAATTATTGCGAAAATTAGATTACCTTTGCACCCGAAAATCAGGAAGATGTAAAATAATTATATAAGTATGAAGAATTTTAATAGCGACTCATCTAATGCGCTTTCTCGCTTTGCGAAAGATAAGCGTCTGCGCACCGAGCGTACAGAGCGTGCTCCTCGTACGGAGCGAACCTCTTCGTCTCGCACCGCATCGGTTCGTCCGGAGCGTACAAAGCGTGCATCGTTCAACCCTAATTTCACTGAGGATAATCGTCCAAAGCGTGGCGTAGAGGGTGCTGAGCGTGGTGAGCGCAAGCAGTTTGGGGCAAAGCCAAGTGGCCGAAACTCGTTTGGTAACAAGCCGTTCGGTGGTCGCCCGGAGCGCAATGAGCGTACCGAGCGCTCGTTCAATGGTAAGGGCGAGGGCTTCAAGGGTGGTCGCAAGCCTTTTGGTAAGAGTGAAGGATTCAAAAAGAGCGAGGGCTACAAGGGCAAGGGTAAGCCTGCAGCCGAGCGTAGCTATCCTAAGTATAATCCTAACAAGGTTACAGGCGAAATTCGCCTTAATCGCTTTGTGGCACAGTCGGGACTCTGCTCTCGTCGTGAGGCCGATGACTTTATCGCAGCAGGTTTGGTAAGCGTAAACGGCGTTATCGTAACCGAGCTCGGTACCAAGGTTTGGCCTACCGATGTCGTTAAGTTCAACGATGAGCGTTTGCAGGGCGAGAAGAATGTATACTTGGTGTTGAATAAGCCAAAGGGCTATGTTACAACCCTCGAGGATGACCATGCCGAGAAGACCGTTATGGAGTTGGTGCAGAATGCTTGCAAGGAGCGCATCTATCCGGTTGGTCGCCTCGATAAGAACTCGTTGGGTTTGTTGCTCTTCACCAACGATGGAGATATTACCCGTCAGTTGACTCACCCTTCGTTGCGCAAGAAGAAGATTTATGAGGTTACTTTGGATAAGGCGCTCACTCGTGCTGATTTTGAGCAACTTGCCGAGGGTATTACCCTCGAGGATGGTGATATCTTCTTCGATGAGATTTCTTATATCAAGGATGACAAGAAGTCTGTTGGCGTAGAGATTCACTCGGGCCGTAACCGTATCGTGCGCCGTATGTTCGAGCACCTCGGTTATAAGGTTACAAAACTCGATCGAGTATATTATGCAGGCCTTACCAAGAAGAATTTGAAGCGTGGCGCTTGGCGCTTCCTTACCTCGGATGAGGTGGCACGCCTCAAGGCCGGCCGATATGAGTAAATCACCTGAAATGGAGATTTAATAGCGTCAGTGGGAGCGGAGAGATTTCGATTTCTCCGCTCTTTTTTTGTTGTCTAAAAGCCGGCTTTTAATTTTTAATTAAAAATTCTCAACTCTCAACTTCCAACTATCAACTTTTTTTTGTATCTTTGTTGCAATTAAGTAACAAATCACAACAAAAAACATAAGATTATGGTAATTTTAGTATTGAATTGCGGTAGCTCGTCAATCAAGTACCAGGTACTCGATGTAGAGGCCGCTTCGCACAAGTTGCTTGCAAAGGGTATTGTTGATCGTATCGGTTTGCCTGAGGGTGACCTCGTACACAAGCCTGTAGGTAAGGAAAATTTCCACCTTCACCAGCCAATCGCTGACCACACTACCGGTATCAGCCTCGTGTTGGATGCTTTGACACACGCAGAGCATGGCGTTATCTCTTCGCTCGAGGAGGTTAAGGCTGTAGGTCATCGTGTAGCTCATGGGGGTGAGTTCTTTGCTGATAGCGCAGTTGTAACTGAGGAGGTTAAGGAGCAGATTCGTTCGTTGTTCGCAATCGCTCCATTGCACAATCCTGCAAACTTGGAGGGTATTCTCTCAATCGAGAAGGTGTTGCCATCGGTGCCTCAGGTAGCAGTGTTTGATACCTCGTTCCACCAGTCAATCCCTGCACGCAACTACTTGTATGCACTTCCTATGGAGTATTACGACAAGTATCGTGTTCGTCGTTATGGCTTCCATGGAACAAGCCACAAGTTTGTTGCAAAGCGTGGTGCCGAGTTCTGCGGTCTTGACCTCGAGAACTCTAAGATCGTAACTTGCCATGTTGGTAATGGCGGTTCGGTAACTGCAGTTTTGAACGGTAAGTC
>JAGBRY010000007.1 GCA_017632115.1 Alistipes sp.
CTCTTCAGAACGGCAGAGTACAAAAAATCGTCAATGATGAGATTATTTTTGTACAAAGCGAAGTAGCGAGAGCGGAGCATAGTAGAGCTATGTGAGCATCTCGATATCTGAAGATTTGTGCAAAAAGAACTCTTCAGAACGATTTTTTTATTATCTTTGCAAGCAAAGATATAAATCATGATACGCTACTATCAAAACATCGACATCTCGGAACGCAACTCGTTTCATGTTAGACAAACCGCAAAACACCTTGTAGAGTTCGACAAGGCGGAGGAGCTTCCGGAGCTTTTTGCAAAGTATAAACCTGAGAGTTGGTATGTATTGAGCGGAGGTAACAACATCCTCTTCACTCAGGATATAGACGCTATGCTTATCACCCCTTGCGACAGGAGTATCACAGTTGTTGGCGAGAGCGATACCGCAGTCAGAGTGAAGGTTGGCGCAGGTGTAGAGTGGGACGACTTGGTCGCTTGGAGTGTCGAGAGAGAGTTGTGGGGTATCGAAAACCTATCGCTCATACCGGGTAAGGCGGGCGCTGCACCCGTGCAGAATATCGGCGCATACGGCGTAGAGGCAAAGGACGCTATCAAGAGTGTGGAGATGTACTTTGTGGAGGGCAACAACTTCATTACCCTCGCTGCCGAGCATTGTGGTTTCGGCTACCGAGAGAGCGTATTCAAGCACTCATTGAAGGGTCGTGTAATCATTACTGCCATTGAGATAGAGTTATCGAAGGTGGCAAACCCTCGCCTTGGCTATGGCGATGTTATCCGTGAGGTCGAGGCTCGAGGTGGCGCAACTCTTGCTAATATCCGAGATGCTATCTGCTCCATCCGTCGCTCGAAACTGCCCGACACTGCTGTTCTGGGTAATGCAGGAAGTTTCTTCAAGAACCCGGTTGTGGAGAGTGAAGTGGCTGAGCGATTGTTGGCTGAGTATCCCGATATGCCAAACTACCCTGCAGCCGAAGAGGGCAAAATAAAACTTGCGGCAGGATGGCTTATCGACAAAGCGGGATTAAAAGGTTACCGAGAGGGCAATGTTGGTGTACACGAACGCCAGGCATTGGTATTGGTAAATCTCGGAGGGGCCACAGGTGGCGAGGTTATCGCCTTTGCCCACAAGATTGTTGCAAAGGTTAAGGAGAAGTTCGGCATTGAGATTTCACCCGAGGTAAATGTGCTTTAGTTAGGGGCGTTAGAGATATTATTTATTATGCAAACCAGAACTCTTTTGCAGGCATTTGAGAAGTATGTCGAGCGACACGAACTCTTCTCACACGAGGATAAAATTCTGCTCACAGTATCGGGAGGAGTCGATTCGATGGTTATGCTCTCGATATTTGTCCAATTGGGCTACAATATCGGTGTGGCACACTGCAACTTCGGTTTGCGAGGTAAGGAGAGCGACGAAGATACAGAGATGGTGCTTAGGGAGTGCGAGAAGTTGGGCATTGTCTGCCACTCAAAGCGTTTCGACACCGAAGGCGAGATGGCTCGTACGGGCGATTCGATGGAGATGGCCGCACGCCGTCTGCGCTACGAGTGGTTTAATGAGTTGTGCAGAGAGGAGGGCTACGCCGTCATAGCGGTGGCACACCACGCCAACGACTCGATCGAAACATTTTTCATAAATCTGCTGCGAGGAACAGGTTTGCGAGGTTTGACCGGCATAAATCGTCAATACGGCAAGGTTGTTCGACCATTGCTCTACGCAACTCGCAAAGATATCCTGGAGTATGCACTAAAGAACCACATCCCATACCGAGAGGATTCGTCGAATCGCTCAACCAAGTATCTGCGTAACAAAATTCGTTTGGGCCTACTCCCTATGTTGCAGGAGATAAACCCGAGATTTACCGCTTTGATGCGAGGAAATCTCTACCGCCTGAACGATGCGCAACGATTTATAGATGTGGCTATCGACCGTATTCGTGAGGTTGCACTGCACAGCGAAAACGGAGTCGATACAATCGAAGTCGGAGCCATCGACCCGATGTATCCGAGAGATTTCGTTATCTACGAATTGCTGAACTCGTCGTACGGCTTTAAGGGCGATGTTGTCGAGGAGTTGAATAAGGCGCTGAAGCGAGGCGTTACCGACCGTCGTTTCTACTCACGCAACTATGTGGCATACCTCGACCGAGGCAACATTATGGTTGCACCTATCGAGGACGAGGATGACTGCGAGGTGATTGTCGAGCGAGGGGATATGCGTTCCTACTGCGGAAATTCGGTACTCTACTACGAGCATACCGACATCGACAATGTGAACAAATACCACCTGCCGAGCGATGTGGCTCTGCTCGATGAGGCGAAGTTACAATATCCGCTTCGTCTGCGTCGTTGGCGTGAGGGCGACTCGTTTATTCCGTTCGGAATGGCGGGACGCAAGAAGGTGGGCGACTACCTCACCGACCAGAAGGTGCCAATCGTGGAGCGCAAGCGACAGTTCGTTTTGGTGTCGGGCGATGATATCGTATGGATTGTTGGTCGTCGCACCGACGAGCGATTCAGAGTGGGCAACAACACCGAGAATATATTGAAAATCACAAAACTGAATATATAACGCAATGGCCGAAAAAGTTACATTTGCTTCGTGCGATGCCGAATTTCATCGTTTAATGAGCGATATCAAGGCTCGAAAGTTTGCTCCAATCTACCTGTTGCAGGGCGAGGAGTTGTACTTTATCGACGCTTTGTGCGACGCTTTGACCGAGGGCATTATGGATGAGTCGATGCGTGCCTTCAACCAGATTGTGGTCTACGGAAACGACACTGACGGAGGTACCGTTGCAAGCTATTGCCGCCAATTGCCAATGATGGGCGAACACGAGGCTATCATCGTAAAGGAGGCTCAGCAGCTCGATAAGCTGGAGCTCCTAAACGCCTATTGCGCTTCGCCACAACCTTCGACCATCCTGGTTTTGTGCCACAAGGGCAAGGCTATGGATCGTCGCACGCCGCTCTACAAGAGCATCAAGGCCAAGGGCGTAGTCTTCGACTCTATCTCGCCACGAGATTACGAGGCGGAGCGATGGCTCTCGGGGTTTGCGGCGACAAAGGGGTTGAAGATAGACTCTGCTTCGAGCAAAATTTTGGTGGCACACCTCGGCGTAGACATATCCAAAATCAGCAACGAGCTCGAAAAGATGATTGTATCGTTACCAAAGGAGCGCACTACAATCACCCCCGAGGATATCGAGAATCACATCGGCATCTCACGCCAATTCAACAACTACGAATTGAGCAATGCCGTGCTCGACCGCCAGTTCGAAAAGGCACTTACTATTGCACAACATATGGGCGAAAACCCGAAGGCCTATCCACTATTGTTGAGCGTGAAGGTCCTCTACGATTCGTTCCGACAGCTCTTTACCTATAATTATATATGTTGGGATTCACGCCGTCGAGGTGTGGCACTACCCGACCAGAGCGAGATGTGTCGTGCGATGCGACTCAATTCGCCATACTTCCTGAAGGATATCACCCGTCGTGCACCACTCTGGCCAAACAACAAGGTGTTCAAAATTATCGGCCTGTGTGCCGAGTACGACGCCAAGAGCAAGGGTATCGACGATGGCGGAGCTTCGAATGGTGAGTTGTTGCGAGAGTTTATCCTCAAAATCATGATGCTCTAATGGCATATATCTACGAATATATCCGCACGCAGGGATTCGAACCTATCCACTTCGAAGAGCACTATACACGCCTCGAAGCGTTGGCTCGCAAGTATTTCCTTACGCCACTTTCGGTGGAGCGTAAGGAGCTGCAGCGACTGATCGGCGAGCAATTGTGCAACGACGGTTTTTCGCCAAGAAACACCAATGCGGTTTATGTTCGCTACAATTGCGACGGAGAGGTAACCATCGCAAGCGAAGAGATACTCTATAACGATTTCTCGTTGCGAGCACTGCGACCTCGCATTTTCGTATGCAGAGTATCGGGCGAACCTCTCACCGATAACACCTCGGCCAAGGAGGCTTTGCTCGAAATGAACCACACAACCGCCATCATATCGGAACAGGGTGTACCGTTGTGGGTAAATGAGCAAGGCGAAGTGCTGGCGATAGATGGTGCATCCGTAATTGCAGTATTCGACAACGAGATACGCTTCTCCCGCATGGGTGGCGGTGCCGAGTTTGATATTGCATATAACGCAGCCTCGAAGATCAGAAATAATGTAACCAAGGAGGAGATTTTGCTGAGCGACCTCACTTCGGCCAAAGAGTTGCTATACATCGACCATCGTGGCATTACCGCAATCGAGGCCTACGAGTCGCACCACTTTATGGATATCACCGCCTCGAAACTCGCAGCAGCAATAACAGCAAAGGAGAGGTGATTTTTCTAAAAAATATATATTGACAAAGGGGTTTTACCATATTACATTTGTGGCAAAATCCCTTTTATATATGAAAAAATTACTACTCTACTACTCGATAGTAGCAACTCTGCTATTTATCGTTTGCGTGGTTCTTCTGCGCCACCGCAACATCGAGGTTGCACGACTTCGCAACAATAACGAGGCGCTCACCTCCGAAACACAACTCTACAAAACTCGGCTCAACGAATCTGCCGCCTCGGTTGTAGCCCTGCAACTGCGTATAGATGAATTTCGCAAACAACACGCCGAGGATACAAAACGGATAAAGGCTCTCGGCATAAAGTTGCGCCGCATGGAGAGCGTTGCCACCACCGCAACCGAAAGCAAAACAGAATTTGTAGCACCCCGTCGAGATACGGTTATTCTGCAAGATACCCTTTCGCTCTTTCGATGGAGCGATAGTTGGGTAAGCATCGAAGGTAGAGTTCGTAACGATGAGGTTGAGTGCCACATCGAGAGCATTGACACCCTGCGCCAGATAGTGCACCGGGTACCTCGTCGCTGGTGGTTTATCCGCTACGGCACCAAAGCTATTCGTCAGGATATTACATCCTCGAATCCTCACACCCGAATTGTCTATACTGAGTATATCGAACTACCCAAAAGGAGAAGGTATAATCGACCATAAAAAGATATAGCGGAGAGTTTTAAAACCCTCCGCTATATCTTCATTCGAAACAACCGAACTATTTTACTATCTCCTCTACTGTTAATGGAGCGAATGCGACAAGTCCCCCTTTGCCAAAGGGGGATTTAGGGGGAATGTCAATATGTAGGCTCCAGCAACAAAAAAGTGGGGAGCTACAAACTCCCCACTCTCTATTCATTCGAAATAACCGAACTATTTAACAATCTCCTCAACTGTTGCTGGAGCCTCGTTCTCAACTGCTGCCGGAACAACCTCGAGAAGCTCAACCTCGAACTCCAATGCCTCGTTAGGACCGATCAACTGACCAGCACCACGACGACCATAAGCGAGCTCAGCAGGGATATACAACTTAATCTTACCACCAGGACCTACGAGCTTCATACCCTCGGTCCAACCCTTGATAACACGGTTGAGTGGGAACTCGATCGGCTCATCCTCCTCCAAGAGGTTACCCTTCTCGTCGAAGAGGCTTGGCTGCTGCATACGGATCAACTCCTGCTGCTCCTTCGAACGATACTTGAAGCGTGAAGCGTCGAATACGGTACCATCCTGCAACTTACCAACATAGTGAACCTTCACTACATCCTCGTCGTTCTTTGCAGCCTTCTCCATATCGCCGGCCTTAACAACCTTGTAAACCAAACCGCTCTCGGTAGTCTTTACGCCAAAGCCCTTTGCCTTCTTCTCGATCCACTCAGCCGAACGCTTCTCAGCCTCGGCAGGACGAGTTACCATGAAGTAGTGCTGCAAGAAGCCCATAATTGCCTCCTGTGGGAGCTCGGTTACGCCCTCGTGAGCATCCTGGAAGCCCTTCAACAACCAGTAGTACTGGATAGGGAAACCACCATTGCGAACATTGTTACCGATGTCGTTACCGAAAGCGTAAGAAACCTCCTCGCACTCCTCTGCAGTGTCGAACACATTGAATACTGCAGTAGTGTCAGCCTTGTAAGCCTCCTCGTATGCCTGACGACGCTCGCCAAGAGTCTGCGAGAAGAAGGTGCGGAGGATATCCACTGCCTCGTCGTGCGACTGCTTTGCCTTCTCGGTCAAACCACCCTGCATACCCTTCTTTACAACCTCGATGTCGAATGGAATATCACCAAGCTGCTGCTTAATACCGCTACCGATATTAGCACCAAGGCAATACGACAACGAATCCATCTCTCCGTGATTACCCTCGGTAATCTTTGCGCCCTTGCTGCCGCAAGAGCAAACCAATGCAGCACAAGCGAGTGCTACAACTGCCATAAATGTCTTTTTCATGATACTTTTTTTATTGTTTGTTTGTCTATTAGTTTTTCTGCTTTCGAACGCAAATCGTGCAAATATAACGAAAATTTATTTATTTGTTATATTTTATATCGAGAATCTCTACATCGTAGTTGAGCAACACATTGGCACCAATGCCCAATTTCTCGTTACCCGAAACATCGTATGCGGTCTTAGATGGAAGCCACGCATTGAAGTGAGCGCCATCACCTGCCAACTTAACAACCTCCTGCAAGCCCTTCAAAAGGCTGCGATACGAGTCACGCAGAGTGTCTGCCTCGACAATTACTCGGCCCTGCTCGTCAGTAATCTTGAAGGCAATCTTCACCGTGTCACGAGTGGACATCGAACCCACATGGCTCTGGTCGCCAAGTCGTAGAATCTTGTAGGTCACACCGCTACGGGTACGCACATACTTACGGTCACGCTTGCTCAAATCGGTGAGATAACGCTCCTGATGCGCCTGAGCCTTCTCATGAACGAAGTATGTCTTCTCGGCGAGGTAGTAATCACGAGCATCCTCCATCGTCATCTTCGGAGTGCCGTTGTAGCTATCTCGTATAGCAGCGCACACGGCCTCGACATTAAGCGTCGAGTCCATCTCCATCAGAGCATGCGCAACATTTAAACCCACCACATAGGAGAGGGTGTCCGACTCCCCCGAATTCTTGGTACTACTGCCGTGGCACGATACGAACATCGCACCAAAGAGTAAAACCACAACTAAGGCTTCAAATATCTTTTTCATCATACTTTCCGAACAATTGCAAGGTGCAAATTTATAAAAAATTTGGAGAAAACTATACAACCTACCGCCAAACCGACTATATTTGTACTAAATTTGTGAAATTCTACTCATTTAACCATTGCCAATGAGGATTTTAGTCGATAGTGCGATACCATTCATAGAGAGTGTTTTAGAGCCATTTGCCGAGGTGGAATACATTGACGGCAAAGCCTTTACAAAGGAGGTTGTGGCGAGTGCCGATGCGTTGATTATCCGCACCCGCACCCACTGCAACCGCTCGTTGCTCGAGGGCTCGAAGGTGCAGTTTATTGCCACCGCCACCATAGGTTTCGACCATATCGATCTCGACTACTGCCAAGCACACAATATCTCCGTTTCGACCTCTGCCGGATGCAACGCCAGAGGTGTTTTGCAGTGGGTAGCTGCCGCCTTGGCAATGCTTGCCCGAAAGGAGAACTTCGCTCCAAAGGAGCGCACCCTGGGAATAGTCGGTGTGGGAAATGTCGGTAAATTAGTAAAGGAGTATGCCGAAGCGTGGGGATTTCGCACCATCTGCTCGGACCCTCCTCGCCAGAAGCGTGAACAGCTCGATTTTGTTTCGCTCGAAGAGGTTTTACGAGGGTCGGATATTGTAACACTCCACACACCGCTCGACTCCACTACCCGACATCTCATAAACAGTGAAAACATCTCTCTTCTTCGCTCGGGAGCAGCACTCATCAACGCCTCCCGAGGCGAATGTGTAGCCACCGAGGCGACCAAGCGCAACGACCTGACCTACATCACCGATGTTTGGGAGAACGAACCTGAAATAGACCGAGAGTACCTCGCAAAATCTATCGTAGCAACACCCCATATTGCAGGCTATACGGCACAGGGAAAGGCCAACGCCACCGCTTTAGCAGTGCAGGCATTGGCTCGTCACTTCGACCTTCCATTAAAGGAGTGGCGACCTACGGAGGTGGCAACCATCGCTCCTCGAGCCATATCGTGGGAGGAGATGTGCACTACAATCGAGCGATATTGCGACCTCGCAGCCGAGAGCAAGACACTGCAAAATAGTCCCGAGCAGTTCGAGTCGTTACGCAACGACTACCACTACCGAGAGGAGTATTTTTAAAGATTGAGAGTTGAGAGTTGAAAGTTGAAAGTTGGGAGTTAAAAGCTAAATTGTAACTTTAAATTCTGCATTTTGCACTCTGCATTCTGCATTTTTTATATCTTTGCACCGTTATGCGTAAAATTTTGCACATCATATCACGCCTTTTCGGAGCCGAGCGAGCATACTCGCTCTCGGTCGGAATGCTCCGTTTGGCCGACAGAATTCCGTTGGTAAAATGGCTGCTACACAGTATTTACGCCGTCGAGGATAAGAGTTTGGAGCGAGAGGTGTTCGGCCTTCATTTCCGCAACCCTATCGGTATTGCAGCGGGCTACGACCGCAATGGCGAGATTTATGGACCATTGTCGGCTCTCGGTTTTGGCTTTGTAGAGATTGGAACAGTAACCCCACGCCCCCAGCAGGGCAACCCTAAACCTCGCATTTTCGAACTCCCGACAGACAAGGCTATAATCAACCGTATCGGCCTCGCATCGAAGGGTCTGGAGGCAGTTATAAAGAGCGTACGCAAGGGCCACGAGGGTATAATTCTCGGTTGCAACATCGGCAAGAACACCGTGACACCACCCGAAGAGGCTGCAATGGACTACTTGCGAGTATTCCGCAATCTCTATCAGTATCTCGACTATTTCGCCGTGAATGTGAGCTACAACACTACTCACAAACAGTATGTACCTCGCACACGAGAGGATATAATGAAGATTCTCGAGCCACTCTTCGACTTCCGTCGAGGACAGAACCAATATCGCCCGATATTGCTGAAGATATCGCCCGATTTAACCAACGAGGAGATCGACCTTATGACCGACATTATGGTCGACACCCCGCTCGATGGAATCATCGCCACCAATGCCACCACCCACCCCGAGGGGCTTAAGACCTCGAAGGAGGAGTTGCGCAAGAGGGGCGGTGGAGCTGTAAGCGGTGCACCTCTTACCGAGCGAGCAATCGAGGTTGTACGACGAGTACACGAGCGATGCAACGGCACCTACCCAATCATCGGCGTTGGCGGTTTGATGACAGGCGACGATGTGAAACGAATGATGGAGGCCGGAGCAACCCTTGTACAGGTCTACACCGGTTTCGTATACAATGGCGTTGGCTTTGCGGGTGACCTCTGCAAGAGTCTTCTTGCCACCGAAACCCCCGAGCCGACCGAGCCGACCGAAACAGCTGACAATCAACAATAAACGATGAAAGCGACAATAATAACCATAGGTGACGAGATTCTGATTGGACAGATTCTCGACACCAACTCCCGCTATATCTCCCGAGCCCTGAATGCTCACGGCATTGTAGTTGCCGAGCGCACCTCCATTGGCGATAACCGCTCCCAAATTGTCGACACACTCGACCGTGCACTCTCGCAGAGCGAGGTGGTGATCATCACAGGAGGCTTAGGTCCTACAAAGGATGACATCACAAAGCACACTTTGTGCGACTACTTCGGCTCCAAGCTCCGCTACGACGAGGTGGAGGCCGAGCATATTCGCACCATGTTGGCGGCACGCAACATCGCATTCAACGACCTCAACCGAGGTCAGGCAATGGTGCCCGAATGTTGTACCGTTCTGCACAATGCTCACGGCACAGCTCCGGGTATGTGGTTCGAGCAAAACGGGAGAGTAGTCATCTCTCTTCCGGGCGTTCCGTTCGAGATGCAACACCTCATAGATGAGGAGGTTATGCCACGACTGAAGACTCATTTCGAGTTGCGAGAGATAGTACATCGCACCATGATAACCTTCGGCATCGCCGAGTCTATCCTGGCCGAGCGAATCGCAAAGTGGGAAGATGCACTACCCGACCATATCCATCTGGCCTATCTGCCCGCTCCGAATGTGGTGCGATTGCGTCTTTCGGCATACGAGGTCGAGGGCAAGGAGGTGCGTCATGAGATAGACAACCTCTTTGAGGAGTTGCGCACAATCATCCCCGACAATATCGCAGGTTTCGAGGAGGCTTCGGTAGAAGAACTTGTGCACAATATCCTAATAGATAGAGGTTTGACACTCGCCACAGCCGAGAGTTGTACAGGCGGAGCGATCGCCTCTAAATTTACGGCTCAGGCAGGAGCCTCGGCCTATTTCCTCTGCGGAGTAGTATCATACAGCAACGAATCAAAAAGTAATGTTTTGGGTGTTCTGATGTCCGATATTGCGCAATTTGGTGCAGTATCCGAACAGGTAGCTATTGCTATGGCTAAGGGAGCAAAGGCTATTTCAGGAGCAGATTTTGCCGTTTCAACCACCGGCATAGCCGGTCCGACCGGCGGTAGCAAGGAGAAGCCCGTAGGTACTGTATGGATTGGTATCGCCACACCTGACAAGTGTTATGCAGTGCTAAAAAACTGTGGCACAGACCGTTCGCAAATAATCTCGAGAGCTACGGCATACGCCATAGCAATGCTCTACGAGGAGTTGAAATAATACAAGCAAAATATCCAAAAACTTATCAAGGGGCAATTATTAATAATTGCTCCTATTTGTTTTATGCATTTTTTTTCGTATTTTTGCGTGATTTTAACCCCGACAATAATTCAAATTTCAAAAAAACATACAAAATGACAAAAAAACTACTATTCGGCTTGATGGCATGTATCGCTCTCTCGTCAATCTTCGTCGGTTGCGAGGAGGAGACTACCAAAACTAAACAGACCCGTGAGTACAATGCGATGATTCTCGAAACCGCATCTCGCAAACTCAGTTCTACCTACTCGGCTACAATCCGAGGTAAGCAGGATGTCGACATCCGTACTAAAGTCGAGGGATATATCACCGACATCAAGGTAAAGGAGGGTTCGATCGTTAAGCAGGGACAGACCCTCTTTGTTATCGACCAGGCTCAGTACTTGGCAGCCCTTGCAACCGCAGAGGCAAAAGTTGAGGTAAAGCAAGCTTTGGTAGAGGCTTCGCAGCTCTCTACTGCTGCAAAGGAGGTTCTCTTTGAGCAGGATATCGTATCGGAGTTCGATCTTCGTATGGCCCGCACCAACCTTGCAGCTTCGAAGGCAGAGCTTGCACAAGCAAAGGCTGACGAGCTTACCGCAAGCAACAACCTCGCCTACACTCTCATCAAGAGTCCTGTAGATGGAGTTGTCGGTACTCTTCCTTTCCGTGTTGGTACCTTTGTACGACCTTCGGAGTCTACACCTATAACCACAGTATCGGACAACTCGGAGATGTATGTCTATTTCTCGTTGAGCGAGAGCCAGGTACTCTCACTCAAGCGTCAGTATGGTGCTATCGAGAATGCTTTGCAGGATATGCCTGATGTAGAGTTGCAGTTGAGTGATGGTACAATCTACTCGGAGAAGGGTCGCATCGAGGCTATCTCGGGTATCATCGACCCAACCACAGGTTCGGTTACCATTCGTGCTAAGTTCCCTAACAAGAAGCGACTCCTCATCTCAGGAGGTTCGGGTACAATCATCTTGCCTCACCGTCAGGAGGGTTGTGTGGTTATTCCACAGCACGCAACCTACGAGGTTCAGGATAAGGTCTATGCTTACAAGGTTGAGAATGGCGTGGCAAAGGCTAAAATCATCAGCGTATTCGAGATCAGCAACGGTAAGGAGTTTATCGTGCAGTCGGGCCTCATGGAGGGCGATACAATCGTAGTCGAGGGTATCGGTATCTTGCGTGACGGCGCTAAGATCAAAATTAAGGACATTATTGCTCCGAAGAAAAAATAACCTGAAAAGTAGTTTCTAAAGATGAATATCAAAACCTTTATCGACCGCCCGGTACTCTCGACCGTTATCTCGATCGTTATCGTCATCGGAGGTCTTATCGGATTGGCATCGTTGCCTATCGAGCGATATCCAAACATCGCTCCGCCAACGATTTTTGTATCGGCATCCTACCCCGGAGCAAGTGCCGAGACCTTCCAGAAGAGTGTTATCGTACCACTCGAGGAGGCTATCAACGGAGTGGAGAACATGACCTATATGTCATCGACCTGCTCGAACAATGGTAGCGGTAGTGTGAATGTATACTTCAAGCACGGCACAAGTGCCGATATGGCTGCTGTCAATGTGCAGAACTGTGTATCCCGTGCAACAAAGCAGCTCCCATCGGAGGCTGTCGAGGCGGGTATCACCGTAAGAAAGCGTCAGACAAGTATCTTGGAGCGTGTGGCTATCTATAGCCCTAATGGCTCCTACGACCGAACCTTTATCGTAAACTACATCAAGATCAACCTTGTGCCTGCAATCTCCCGTATTCCGGGTGTGGGTGATGTCGAGGTGCGTGGTTCGGACTATTCGATGCGTATCTGGCTCAAGCCCGATATCATGGCACAGTACAAACTCGTACCGAAAGATATCTCTACTGCCGTAGGTGAGCAGAACCTCGAGTCGGCAGCCGGTTCACTCGGTGAGAGTTCGGATCAGACCTTCCAGTATTCGATGCGTTACAAGGGCCGTTTGGAGAACATTGGCGAGTTCGAGAATATCGTAATTCGTGCGCTTCCGAATGGTGAAGTATTGCGTTTGAAGGATGTTGCAACCATCGAGTTGGGTAATCAGTCTTACCAGTATCAGTGTGAGGTTAATGGTTGCCCGGGCACAGAGTTCGTAATCTATCAGACTCCTGACTCGAATGCTACCGAGGTTATTAACGCCATCGACGCCTTCCTCGAGAATGCAAAGAATGATTTCCCTGTTGATATGGAGATGGTTATTCTGGAGAGTACCAACGACTTCCTCTATGCTTCGATCTACAATGTAGTTCGCACGCTCTTGGAGGCTATCGTATTGGTAACCCTTGTGGTGTTCCTCTTCTTGCGAGATTTCCGTTCGACAATGATTCCGCTCATTGCGACCCTCGTATCGATTATCGGAACATTCATGTTCCTCTTCCTCTTCGACTTCAGTATCAACCTCCTCACCCTCTTTGCATTGGTGCTCTCGATTGGTGTGGTTGTGGATGATGCTATCATCGTGGTAGAGGCGGTACACACCAAGTTCGATGCAGGCTACAAGTCGCCATATAAGGCTACCGTAGATGCAATGGATGGTATCACATCGGCGATTATCACCTGTACCCTCGTGTTTATGGCGGTATTTATCCCGACATCATTTATGGGCGGTACTTCGGGTGTATTCTATACACAGTTCGGTATTACAATGGCGGTGGCAGTAGGTATCTCTGCTTTGAACGCATTGACCCTCTCGCCTGCATTGTGTGCTATGATGCTCCGTCCAAAGGATGAGCACGGCAACGATATGAATCTCTCGTTTGGTCGTCGTATCGGTATGGCAATGGATGGTTCATTCGAGGCTGTTCGTAGAAGATATCTTCGTGGTGTAACCTTCTTCTTGCGTCATCGTTGGCTTGGCGGTCTGTTGTTGGTTGCAGCTTGTGGTTTGCTCTACTACTTCATGACTACAACCAAGACAGGTTTGGTACCTCGTGAGGATATGGGTACCATCAACATGAAGATTACAACACCTCCGGGAACATCGTTGTTGCAGACAAAGAAGATTCTCGACCGCATCGACAACGATATCCTCAAGAATATGGAGGAGGTGCGTGCATATAGTAAGTTGGCAGGTAGCGGTGATGCTACAGGTCCTTCGTATGGTAGCTTCAACTTCCGACTCAAGCATTGGGACGAGCGTAAGGGCGAGGAGCACAGCGTAGGTGCAATCCAGGAGCGCATCAAGCAGTATGCAAGCAAGTTTAACGAGGGTACTGTTACCACTTCGACCCCTGCGATGATTCCGGGCTTCGGTGCAGCTGGAGGATTTACACTCTACTTGCAGGATCGTAAGGGTGGTACCATCGAGGATTTGTATGATGTTACAATGGATTTGATCAACGGATTGAAGGAGCGTCCTGAAATCGGCTCGATCTACACCGCATTTAAGCCTCACTTCCCTCAGTACCAGATTACCGTAGATGCTGTTAAGTGTAAGCGTGCGGGAACCTCGACAAAGGAGGTATTGCAGATATTGAGTGGCTACTACGGTGGTACGATGTCTACCCGTTTCAACAAGTTTACCAAGCTCTATCAGGTGCGTATTCAGGCTCACCCTGATTACCGTACCGACAAGCACTCGTTGAACAACATCTTCGTTCGCATCGGCGAGGAGATGGCTCCAATCGGTCAGTTCGTAACTATCGAGCGTATCTATGCTCCTGAGCGTATGCAGCGATTCAATATGTTCCCTGCAATCAGTGTTTCGGGCCGTGCAGCCGAGGGTCGTTCGTCGGGTGAGGCCTTGAAGGCTGTGGCAGAGGTTGCCAAGGAGGTTTTGCCTGTAGGATATGGTTACGACTACGCAGGTATCGCTCGTGAGGAGTTGTCGAGTAGCAACAATACCGCCATCATCTTCGCAATCTGTATCTTGCTTATCTACCTCATTCTGGCAGGTCTGTACGAGAGCTACCTTATTCCGTTGGCGGTAATTCTCTCTGTTCCGTTTGGTTTGATGGGTTCGTTCCTCTTTGCCCGAATGATGGGTGTGGAGAACAACATCTATCTCCAGACAGGTTTGATTATGCTCATCGGTCTGTTGTCGAAGACGGCAATTCTGATTACCGAGTTCGCAAGCGAGAAGCGTGAGCAGGGTATGTCGCTCGCCATGGCAACATACTCGGCAGCGAAGGAGCGTTTCCGTCCTATCCTTATGACCGTTTTGACAATGGTTATCGGTATGATTCCGTTGATGTTCTCTACCGGTGTAGGAGCTAACGGAAACAACACCATTGGTGCGGGTGTCGTAGGAGGTATGGTCGTTGGAACATTGGCACTCTTGTTCGTGCTTCCTGCGCTCTTCATCGTGTGTCAGTGGATACAGGAGAAGATTAGACCAATTAAAGTGAAAGAAACTAATACAAACGAGGAGAACGAGTAATGAAAAAGATTCTCTTAATACTGGGTATTGCAACTATCTTGACAAGTTGCTCCATCTACAAGAAATATAGTCGTCCCGAGGATATTTCGACCGACAAGCTCTATGGCAACATTGAGAAGGCGGACACCACTACCATGGCCGATATCTCGTGGCGAGAGTTCTTCACCGATAAGTATCTCCAGGGATACATCGAGCAGGGCTTGAAGAACAATATCGACATGCAGCTTGCAGCCGAGCGTGTATCGCAGTCGGAGTTGGCTTTGCAGTCGGCAAAGTTGGCCTTTATTCCATCGTTCAGCTTCGAGCCACAGATTGGCGCAGGCATGGGCTCTTCGTTCGCCTACACCCTACCTGTTAAAGCGAGCTGGGAGATTGACATTTTGGCCCGTAACATCAACGCAAAGCGCAAGGCTGAGGCTACTTTGGAGTACAATCGCCTCTATCGTCGTAGCGTTCAGACCGCTCTCATATCGGCTATTGCAAACAACTACTACACACTGTTGATGCTCGACGCTCAGATGCGTATCTCTCGTGCCACTTCGGCTTCGTGGAAGGACAATGTCCGCACAATGAAGGCTATGAAGGAGGCAGGTATGACCAACGAGGCATCCGTATCTCGTACCGAGGCAAACAGCTGCTCGATCGACGCATCGTTGCACGACTTGGAATACAGCTTGGTCAAGGCTCAGAACTCGTTTGCACTGCTTTTGGGTGTTACCCCGCAGGATTTCCCTCGTGGCGAGTTGAATGGCGTGGATTTCAAGCAGGAGCTTTTTGTAGGCGTACCTGCACAGTTGCTCTCTCGTCGTCCCGATGTTCAGCAGGCAGAATACAACCTCCGCATAGCGTTCCACAACACCAACATCGCTCACGCAAAGCTCTACCCTTCGCTTACAATCACAGGCGAGGGAGCCTTCGAGGGCAACCCTGCAACTTGGGCACTATCGTTCGTGGGTAAGTTGGTGCAGCCAATCTTCAACGCTGGCGCAAACCGTGCAAACTACAAGATTGCGCAGTCGCAGCAGAAGGAGGCTTTGCTCGAGTTTGAGCATAAGTTATTGGAGGCCGGCAACGAGGTGAACACCGCCTTGGCACAGTGCCACTCGGCTCGTAACAAGACCAACTTGCGTATTCGCCAGATCGAGACTTTGGAGAGTTCGGTATATAGCACTCGTCAGCTGATGAGCCACTCAGAGGCTACCTACTTGGAGGTTTTGACCGCTCAACAGTCGTTGCTCTCGGCACGATTGCAGCAGGTTTCGGACCGCTTCGAGGGTATTCAGGGTGTTATCAACCTCTATCGAGCTTTGGGTGGTGGTGTCGACACAAGCGTTGAGCCGGCCATCGAGAAGAATCCTATCTTCAAGTGTTCAAAGAAGAATAAGTAGAATTTAAGGTGAGCAAGACTCTCTCGTTAGGTACTGACAATATCGGCAAGTTGCTATTCAACTACGCAACGCCGGCAATTATAGCGATGGCATCGTCATCGCTATATCACCTTATTGACAGTGCCTTCGTGGGTCACGGAGTGGGAGGTGCTGCCATTGCAGGTATGGCTATTACGATGCCGATTATGAATATCGGTGCAGCCTTTGGAGCAATGGTAGGTATAGGTGCAGGAGCCCGCATATCATTGCGCCTTGGCGAGGGCAACAAAGCGGCTGCCGAGAAGACTCTCTGCAATGCCGTACTACTCAACATCATTATCGGCTTTACGATAATGGTGCTTATGCTGACCTTTCTCGACGAGATATTGGTGCTATTCAGCGGAGGTAAGGCTTCGGCCGAAACCTTGGAGTATGCTCGACAGTTTATGAGCATTATACTCTTCGGAAACATCACTCAACACCTCTACCTCGGACTGAACGATATGATTCGAGCATCGGGAAATCCCCGTAAGTCGATGGCAATAATGCTTACTTCGGTAGCAATAAATCTCGTTCTCAATCCGCTCTTTATATTCGTGTTCCATTGGGGAATACAGGGCTCGGCAGCAGCAACAGTAATCTCGCAGTTTATCTGCTTCCTACTTGCATTGTCGCATTTCTGTTCGGAGAAGTCATTCCTCCGCTTTAAGCGTGAGGCGTTCCACTTCGACTGGAAGATTGTGGGCAACATCCTCTCTATCGGACTCGCCCCATTTCTGATGAATATCTGCGCCTCGATGGTTGCAGCATTCATCAATACGGCAATGTTGCAATATGGCGGTTTTGGCACACACGACATCGTACCGAGAGAACAAGGAGCATCCGATCTATATGTCGGAGCCTATGGTATTGTCAACCGTGTTGCACTTCTCTTTATTATGGTGGTGCAGGGCCTGAATCAGGGTATGCAACCTATTGTGGGTTACAACTACGGAGCCAAAAACTTTGGCCGAGTACGAAAGGCGGTATTTATGACCATTGGTTGCGGAATTACCATCGCCACGCTCGGCTTCGTCTTGGGCGAAAGCATACCACACATCATTGCTCAAGCCTTTGTCGATTCGTCACGAGGTTGCGACGAGAGCCTTCTCATAGAGGCATCGGTACAGGGTATGCGACTCGTATTGGCAATGTTCCCACTTGTCGGTTTCCAGATTGTTGTCGGAGGTTTCTTCCAATATATAGGTAAGGCTCCATTAGCGATTTTCATATCGCTCACACGACAACTACTCTTCCTGTTGCCACTGCTTTGGACTCTGCCTCGTACACTCGGAGCATATGGCGTATGGATCTCGATGCCTATTGCTGATAGCGCATCTATCCTACTTGCGCTCACACTCTTCATCTGGCAGATTCGCAAGATTAAGCGCATGGAGCTGCAAGGTGGCAGATAGCAGAGAGAGATGGATACAAAAAGGGGCGAAAAACTCGCCCCTTTTTTTGTATCCGTAATCGAACTACTTCTTCTTAGCTTTTGGAGTCTTGAACTCCATAACCAATGGGCAGTGATCGGATGATGTGCGAACATAATCATCACGGATGGTATATGCCTCTTTGATTGAAGAGTAGAGTTTGTTCGTACAGTAAATGTAGTCGATACGAGCTTTACCTCGGGTTGTAGATTGCAACTCGTCAGGATTCTTCTCATACATAACATCGTGTGGATAGACCTCACGAACTCGAGTCTGCACATCGTAGTTGAACTTGCGTGGATTCTTACGATATATCTGGTCGTAGAATGGCTTGTCTATCGGCGAGCGGGTGTTGAAGTCGCCCGTCATAATCCAATGCTCCTCGGCAGCATACTTCGGGTTGAGAATGGTCTGCTCGAGGATGTAGTTAATCTCCTCCATACGGTACTCATCGCCACCGCTACCCTTCGTGCGTGTAGGGTCGCCCTTGCGATACTGCTGTGGCCAGAGGTGGAGAATCACGATATTCACACCCATAACCTTGGCATGCAATGCTCCATGCGACACCTTTGGACCACCAATCTGCTGCACCACCTCAATCGGATAGCGAGAGGTGAGTGCTACAGGATAGTTATCCTGGTAGGCACCGACAGCGGTATAGGTATGGCCCCAACGAGCCGCCAACTCGCCCCACTTACCCGGAAGGTAACGATCCTCGTTGTTCTTTGGAAGGTTCTTCTTCTCCTTGTCCCAATGGGTTGCAGCCTCGCATACGGCAAAGATGTCGATATGCTGTGCATTCATCCATGACACAAAGCGGTCGTAGTTGTTAAACTGATCGAACCACATACCGTCGGCAATGTTGAAGTCCATAAAGCGCAATGTCTTTGGCGCAGGTTGTTGTGCCTGAGCCGGCAGCGCTACGGCCAATGTTGCCAATGCACAAACGGCGAATGTTAAAAGTCGTTTCATGGCCACTACTTTGACGAGAGTGTTTTGGTTGCTTTTGTATAGACGAGTTTATCGCCCCAGCATGGCCACAAGAGGTGCTTCTTATCGAAGTTCTCAATAGCATTAACTCGAGTCAACACATCGTCGATGGTCCAACGCCACTTAAGTGCGCTGTGGCCCAACTCCCAGGCGTGCGAGAATACGGCATACTCAGGCTGGATTTTGTCGATTGCCTGCTGAATCTTCAAACCTACTGCGAGGTGGAAAATGAAGAAGTCCGGCTTCTGCGACACCGACAACTGCTCGTAGTTATTAGCGTCACCCGTGTGGAAGATTACTGCGTGGTCGGTATCTACACCACAGTCAATCTCATAAGTTGTCACGAGGTTTTTACCCCACTCGTGACGATTGTGGTCAACACGCTTGCAGTCGATGGTAATGTTGCCGATCTTGATACGATCCTGAACATCCACATACTCCCAATCGAGCAACTTGCCCTGCCATACTACAGGCTTAGCCAACTTGAATCCGGCAATAATCTTCGACTCACCGAGTGCCAACTGGTTATAGACATGCTGGTTGGTATGGTCGCCATGCTTGTGGGTTACCAACACAAACTCCAAATCCTTGGCAATCTCCTCGATATGCTTGTGTGTGATATCTATACCAAAGGTGTGGCTCGGTGTCTTTACAATATATCCCATATTATACAGGCTCCACAAAACAACTGTGCCGGGTGCAACCTTTGTCGATTTAATCTCCTTGCGAACCTTATTGAACGATTGGCGATAATAGTAGAGTGTGCCATTAAGCTCCATATCGGCAATTCCTACCCAATCCCAATTACGGTTGTAGAAGTTGTTCCAACTCTCGTTCGAGTAGTTGTTGAACTCACGCTGGATAACATTCATCGCCTCGATACGAGGAGTCATATCGGCATCGAAGCAGGTAGTCGATTTCAGCACCGTCTTGACAGCCGTCTTAAACTCCTTATCGGTTGGTTTCTCGTAAGATTTGATGATTTGTGCATCAGCAGCCCAAGCTGCCGATGCCACAAATACCAATGCTAAAATAATTCTTTTCATATCTCTGATTTTTTCTTTTCTTATTACTGAGCAGTGTAGCGCACTGCGAAGTATGCAAGAGCACTCTGCTTATCCGCAGCTGCACCCTTATCGTAGGTTGTGGTCTCGCCCGCAAGTGCCGAATTTGGAATAAGGCGAACATATACCTTCGACTGTCCAAGCACTTCATTAGGCAACTCACAGCTCACATGCTTGAAACCGCACAACTGCCAATATCGTGTATCGTTCCACTGCGTTACATCAGGCACAGTGTACTCACCGGCCTTAATCCACTGTGTACCATTTGTCGACCACTCAACATTCCAGTAGCGAGGTGCTCCGATAGCGATATTCAACACTGCGAACTGTACCGAAGGTGCCGAACCGACAGCATCAGCCGTAGAGAACTCTGCTACCCAATAGTGGTATCCCAAACCATTCAACCAGTTTGACGAAGCCCACGCACTACCATACTTAGTTTCGATAACACCTCTATCGCCCGAGCCGGTATTCGCCTCGTAGTAGACCTGGTGACCGTCAACCTTGCGACCATCGGCATCGGTAACACCTGTACCAACAGCATCGTTACAATTCGAATCGCCCAAGTAGTACCAGCTGTTAATAGCGCTCATTTTTTCCGACGAGTGCGAAAGGGTTGCTGTATGTGTGTTAGCCGAAGAGTAGCGAGGATAGTACATCTTGTTGTACTGGTCGACATTCACCGCACAATCCGAACGGCTATTATTGAAGTATGCAAACTCGCAAATAACCTTTGTCAATGCGCCATTCTTAGCAGCCGTAAATGCGATATCCTCCTGCGACTGGTGACGAATCTGGTAACGACCAATGTTTCCGAGATTATAGATCTGGTCGGTCGAATAGCCCTTTGCCACCAACTCTGCCTCCTTGTCACTATCCCACTCGAAACGGTCGCAAGCCTCATGCACGATAACACCCGAGAGTGTACCGCTTCCGTATGGCAACTGCTTTCCGGTACGACGATAGTTACAAGTAGTATTTGTCAAGGTATAGAAATCGTTTCCACGAGCATCACGCACCAACTGCGGATAGAAACTGATTCGGTTAGCAGTAAAGCGTGTCGCAACACCACCTCCGGTATAACCCTCATTGAGCGGAGTGAGAGGGCCCTTCTTGATTGGGAACTCGCAATCCTTCAACGACACATAAGTATAGATATCGTCGTCCGAGAGTTCGTTAAAGTAGAGCTCCTTGTGAGGAATGGTTGCACTGCTTCCACTCTCAATTGACAAGATATGGTTAGCGGTAACCTCGTTGATGTAGTAACGAACAGGGTCGTTCTCTGCAACATTTGCACTACCCTCCATACCGAAGAAACAACCATTGAGGTTAAGGCATACCTTATCGTAGCGGTTCAACACATTATCCTCAACGCTCTTAAACTCCACCATAAAGCCGTAACGGCCATCCAAGCTCTCGATATATACGATACGCTGTGTACCTGTATAGTCGATACGCTGTGTGGTGATAGGCGCATTCGGAGCTGCATTACCCGACTTCGAGTCGCTGATAATATAACCCTCGATACAGATATCCTCAGTGATATCTCGCTCGCCCTTCTGACGCATCTCGGCAAACGAGAGGATATTCTCGGTGATACTAACCTCCTTATCCTGTGTAACCACAATGTCGGTCATAATGGTCTCGTTCCAATCGTCCGTATAGGAGAATCGGATCGTTGCCTTACGCAAGTTCTTAGGGTCAGGGTTAGGCTCTACATCGAACTTCAAAGTGTTATTCACACAAGTTACATTCGAGATCCAATTCACCTTATCGAAGATATCCTTGC
This sequence comes from Alistipes sp., assembly GCA_017632115.1. GTDB lineage: Bacteria > Bacteroidota > Bacteroidia > Bacteroidales > Rikenellaceae > Alistipes. Next base: position 21,720 of record JAGBRY010000007.1, read on the forward strand.
CATAGATATCGATCTGCAACTCATCGAACTCAATGCTACTCTTAAGCAGAGTCGAGAGCTGACCGCCCTGATACTCTGCAAGCATCGAACGCTTCGAGACCTCGAGCGTACTCGACTTGCGACCCTTCTGCTTTACAAACACGGTATCGATACGGTTCTCAGCCTCGAGGGTAATGAGAGCCATACGGCGTACGCCATCGTTGCGGTCGATGGCAGTGAAGATTGTGCCATCACCATTGAGCGACAAAAGCGAATGTGCAGTATCATCCTTACTCTCTCCGATACGCACCCAATCTGCACCCTTAGCCACCTTTGCAACATATGGCTGCGATGCATAGACACCAAACGCCTTGATATCTCCGGTATACTCCACCGAAATGGTGTTGGTATTGTTTGTATCACCCTCGATGTAGGCACCCAACTCGGGCGATGGAACATAGTCCGCCTCATCAATCTCGCACGACGCCATAAAGAGCGACGCAACGAGGAGTGATACTGTTAGAAAAGTTCTGAATAGATTATTCATATCTGACTCTATCTTTACTTATTATACTTGATTGTAATAGCTGCAATTGAGAGCTGAGTATTCTTCGAAGGGTTGTATGTAGCACCCTCAGGCAACGAGCTCATTGCACAATATGAGGTACAAGGTACAATACGGAGATATGCCTTCTTGGCTCCGCTAAGCTCGGCCGGCAGACGGAATGAACGCTGTGCCAATCCATGAGTACCGAACTTAATGCAGGTGCTCGCCCACCAAGCTGCAGGGTGAATATCGAACTCCGAATTCTCGACTGGGGTGTAGTTAACACCATCCAACGAGTACTGAATATGCCAATTTGCAGGGAAGTTCATACCTGCGCCATCGGTACTCTGACCACCTGCCCAATAAGCGAGGTTGATAGATGCACCTGCGCCAAGCGTAGCAGCAGAGAACTCCAATGCCAAACCCTTGTAGTTGCCATTCGCATCGGCCCACGCAGCGTTGTAACGACACGCAGTGTTAGTGATGGTTGTGGCAGCATTTGTGCCCGAAACGAGCGCATTGAAGTTGGTAGAGATTACAGGTACAGCACCCAACTCGTGGTAGAGCTTACCCTCGCCACACTTTGGAACTACACAATTCTGCTCGTCCAAGGTTATCTGCTCGTCCAACCAGTGCCACTCGGTATGAGTTACCGAGAAGTTATCCTCCTCCGAGGCTTTGAACTGCAAGCAGCTCTCATCGTAAGGACGAATAACGAAGCGGCCGAGTGAACCCTCTGAGTTATTATCCAAACCGCTGTTTTGGCCATACATTGGCGAAGTTTCGTAGGTAAGGATACCTGTTACATTACCCTTGCCAAGCGGTGCCGCCTGACCTTTACGCACCCACTCAAGCGCCTGCTTGTGGGTAAACATCATATAGATGGTGTTACCATCCTTATCACGAAGAAGTGTCGGATAGTAGTCGCAGTAGTAGCGATAACCGTCGGTGGTATTATACAACGCACCCTTGTTGTAGACAAGCTCTACATCCTTGATGGTAATAATGCGGTAGTAGTCGTCCGGAATAAGCTCCGAGAGTGTACGCTCACGCACCTCAATATCCTGCTCTGTACCGGTGATAATCGACACGATATTTCGAGAGCGAACACCCGAAAGCACATATCGACCCTCAGCCTGTTTGGTGAGTGTGCAACCGTCCAAACGAATCTGAGCCATTGCATACTGCGGAATCACATTATCAGAACCCGTACGCATCGAAACCTTCATCGCATACTTGTTATCAGGACTAACAATATAGGTTGTACCATCGTTCACATTTGTATCGGTAGCCACAAACGAACTACCCGACCAAGCGCTCTGATTGTTCATTGCAGCGTTTGTATTCTCAGGGAACGAAAGGTTCTTGCAGCTAATCTTGATACCGCTTGCCTCCTCTTCGCCCGAAGTTGCGATAACCCAAGAGCTGCTACCGCTATCTGCTGTTGCTGCAGCGAAACGCTCCATAAGTGTCTCCCAAGTGATCTCGACCGACGAAGTGGTACCCTGTGTAACATTTACATACGAAGGACCATAAACAGCCTTGGTGTATGGATCGGTAAATGTAATACCAAGACGAGCCGAACGCTCATAACCGGTTTCGTTAGCCGCTACATCCATAGCCAGCTGCTCGCCCTGCATATTGATGTTGCTAATCCAATCCTTACTCAAGTCGAGATACTCAACCTCGTCCAGCTCTACATGCTTGTACAAGTCGGATGCGATATTCGAGTCGAGTGCCAAGTAGTAGGTTGTGGCATCCTTCTCGATATTCATCTCGCCATCCTCGGCACGGAAACGGAATACGATATCCGCACCCTTCTGTACCACCATAATACGCTTGGTTTCGCCCTGGCTGTGAACCAACACATAGGCACGACGCACAGCCTTGCTATTGGCCTTGTATGTGAAAGTCATACGGCCCGAGCCTTGACCTTTAGCGTTGGTCAGGGTTGCCCAATCGTAATCATCCTCCAATTCTGCACTCCACGCCGAGTCGGAATAGACCGAAATGGTTGTATAACCATCCTCGACAGGGAGGTTGATGCAGTTTGTTTCAGAGTCGTCATTGTTCACGCCAAAGCCTTCCCACTCGAAATCCTTGTTGCAAGAAGGGGCAACAAGCGCAAGCAAAGCGACTACAAAAATATATTTAAATATCTGTTTCATATGTTCTCGCAAAATTTAGGATTACATACCATACTTTTTATACTCATCGTTGGTGAGTACGCCACCCGAAAGCGCTACCTCCTTATCAGGAATAGGATAGTACTCGTGGCAAGGCAACATATTGTTTTTCATTGTGCCATAGTCCGAACAGTTCGAAACCTGCTCAAACCAGATACCCCAACGAACCAACTCGAATTTACGCTGGAACTCTCCAACGAGCTCTCGGCCGTGCTCCTTCTGAATCTCGTTCATAAGAGCAAGCTTACTCTTGAAGTTGGCCTGGTTCAAATCGCCCAAACCTGCACGACGACGCACCTTGTTAAGATACTCTACCGCTGCAACACGGTCGCCCAACTCGAGGTGGCACTCTGCTGCCATAATCAACGCACCGGCATAACGGAACACCTTGAGGTTGTTACCATCGGCTGTAGACTGAAGATTTGGTGACCAGAACTTATCGCCCATCCAAGGTCGTGACTGCGGAGTGAAGCGTGATGCTCTTGCATTGTCGCCCGAAGCGTTCCAGAAGAACTGCCACTCCTTCTCGCCATTCTCATTGTAGGTCTCGTAACCCCACGCCATATTTATCTTCGAGCGGTGGTCGAATACTCCGTTGATAAACTCAGGATCGTCGGCCGATAACTTATCGTACTCGGTATATGGCTGCAACTGCTGGTAGAAGTACTGGTTAGGACGATATGCTGTATAGGTACGAGCGTTATCGCCAATGAGGTCAATTACCAAACCACCATACCAAATCTCAGGTGACTTACCCTCCTCAACCTGATCGTCAGGCTGTACAGTACGGGTAGGCATAAAGAAGCAGGCGATCTGGCTGGTAACCTTCAAACCATCCTCGTCGTAGACATTTGCGATCTCGAAGATTGACTCCTTGGTGTACTTGTTGCGGAAAGCGATATCCGAGATTGGATACTGACGCAAATCGCCATAGATAGACTCGAGGTGCTCGATAGCGGTGAGAGCCTTACGGAACCACTTCTCGCTATTTGCTGTATCCTTCGAGCCATTCCACATAGCCAACTTTGCACAAACCATCCAACCGAATGCAGCACCCATACGATAGTCACGCTTCTCCGGATTGTCGTAGGTACGCTCCTGTACCACGCCATCCTTCACGAGCAACTCGAGCAACTCATCCACGATGTAGCCACGAGATTCGATAGCCGACATACGAGGGAGCTTTGCAACTCGATCCTGGTCCTCGACAGTCTCGACAGGATCGGTATAGAACGGAACATCGCCAAAGGTTGATGTGAGCAGGTAGTAGTACATACCACGCAACGATGCCGCCTCGGCCATCAACTCGTTGTACTCCTCAGTTGTGAGGTTATTATCATTGTAAGCACGATTCAACGCTGCAATCATATTGTTGCATCGCATAACGCCACGATAGCCCTGAGTCCAACCGGTAGCACCATAACGAGGGTTAGCCGGCGAGATATCGAGCTGAGCGTCGAGAGTACCCGACTGGCAATACAACAAGTCCGAAACCGACTCTGTAGCCAAAAGGAACGGACCATTATAGAGCGAGCGGAACGGAGGGTAGCAACCTCGCAAACCTGTAACGCACTGCGAATAGTTCTTATAGTAAGTTGCTGTCTGATAGTTCGACTGCATATCCTCCTCCAAAGAGCATGCGGAGAAGAACATTGCCATAGCTACGGCAATGATAGCAGAAGCGAATGTATAGAATTTTCTGTTTTTCATCTTGTTTAGCATCTTTGAGGGTTAGTAACGAATTTGAACACTGAAGATAATGGTACGAGCCTTAGGGTATGCACCATTGTCCATACGACGAATGGTCGAACCGCTCGAATTTGTCGATACATCTGGGTCGTAACCATTGTAGTTCTTCCACAAGTAGAGGTTCTCGCCACTTGCACTAACGGTAATATCACGCAAGTGCTTGGTCTTCTTGCGAAGGTCGAAGGTATAACCCAACGAGATGTTCTTCAAACGGATGTACGATGCATCGTAAACCATCTTCGAACTTGGCAACTCGTCGCTACGGTATGCTCCAGGGATGTTAGACTCCGGATTACGCACCGGATGCCAAGCATCGAGCATATAGCGATACTGGTTGGTGTAGGAACTACCTCTCATCCACAACTCCGAGAGGTTGTAGATCTTACCTCCCACCGAGTAGTTGAAGTAGACGCTCAAACGGAACTTGCCAACATGGAATGTATTCTGCAAACCTCCATAGATGATAGGGTCGGCCGAACCGAGATATACGAGGTCATCCTCATTGAGGGCGCCATCGTGGTTGGTGTCCACATAGTAAGGATAGCCCGGCTTGTATCGGCTCGAACTACTCGATACATAAGCCTTAGTCTCCTTATTGCGGTCGATCTGGTCCTGAGTGTGCCATACACCTACCTCCTTGAAGCCCCACAATGCATTGAGAGGATAGCCATTCACATAACCAAACATCATATAGGAGTTGTTGGTAGGCGATGAGTAGGCCGAGATATAGTCGCTCGAGCCTGTGTCGAGTACCAACTGTGCATTGTGTGCAATGGTGAAGGTGGTATTCCAACTAAAGTTCTTCTTTGCGATATTGTGCGAAGTGATGCTGAACTCGACACCCTTATTCTCGGTTGCACCGATGTTGGTGTATCGAGAGTCGAAACCTGTACTTGTCGGAAGCTTCACCGAGAGCAACAGGTCGGTAGTCATCGAGTAGTAGGCCTCGAGCGAGAACTCCAAACGCTTCTTCAATACTGCAAAGTCTACACCGACATTGTACATAGCGGTCTTCTCCCAGGTCAAATCCTTACTCTCCAAACGAGATGGATAGACTGCCAACGGCTGGTTATATCCGAAGAGGTAGCCGCTTGTGCTACTTGTCAAAGCCTCCATCGAGCGATAGTACGAGATAGCGTCGTTACCCGACACACCGGCACTGAGTCGCAACGAGAGATCATCCAACCAATGAGCCTTCTTCATAAACGGCTCCTTCGAGATCATCCACTTGAACGCTCCCGATGGGAAGAATGCATACTTGTTGTTTGCTGCGAAGTTCGACGAACCGTCGACACGGGCAGTAAATGTGAAGTAGTAACGCTTCTTGAAGTCGTAGTTGAAACGACCGAGCACCGAATTACGGGTACGCTCGTTGAGCGAAGTTGAAGGCGAGAGGTTATTCTTATCAGGAATAGCCGTCATGTTGTTCCACTTGATATCATCGCTCAAGTAGCCTGTACCCTTCAACGAGAAGTTGTGCTGCTGGAACTTCTCTACGGTGAAACCTACCATGAAATTCACGCTATGCAAACGACGGAATGTATTCTTGTAGGTCAAGGTATTCTCGTTTGTGAGTCGATACTCATCGGTCTCTGCACGATATGCAACTGCACCCTGGTTGATAGCTGCATAGGTAGGACGAGTCGATGGATAGAACTCGTAGGTGTGACGCTGGAATGCGTAGTAGTTGAAACGAGAACGGAAAGTCAAACCCTTTGCCAAGTTGATAGTTACATTTGGCGACAACGAGAACATCTTTCGAGTTGCCTCGTTGGTAAGCAAGTGTGCATCCATATAAGGCGAGTTATATGGCTGACCACCATCGAAACCTGTACCCCAAAGGACATTTATGGTATCGGTAGGCTTCTGCAGAGGGTTCAAGAAGATAGCTCCATTCCAGTAGTTGACACCACCCACAGCGACCTTATTATTATCGTTCAGACGATACTCATAGTTCATGTTGATACCCAGGCGCAACCACTTAAAGAGTTGGTACTGAGCATTCAAACGACCTGTGAAACGCTCCAAGCCCGAGCAGATGATGATACCCTGATTCTGGTGGTAACCGAACGATGCAAAGTAGTTATACTTCTTCGAGCCACCCGATACGCTGAGGTTGTAGTTCTGATACATACCTGTACGAGTGATAACATCCTGCCAATCGGTACCCTTACCGTAGGAGTTAGGGTCAGCATAGTGATACTGACTCTCCGGCTTGGTAGCACTCGAAGTCGATGATTGGTTGTAGTAGACATCGTTACGATACTGTGCAAACTCCGCTGCATTCATTACATCGAGTTTACGAGGCAACTGCGAGAATCCGAGGTCGGTCTTGAATGTGATACGAGGCTTCGAGCCCGAATCAGAACCACCCTTGGTTGTTACGATGATAACACCATTCGCACCTCGAGCACCGTAGATAGCGGTTGACGATGCATCCTTCAACACCGAGATAGACTTGATATCCGAAGGGTTGATATCACCGAGGTCCGAAACACCGTCCATTACACCATCCACCACGATAAGTGGCTCATTCGATGCAGTGATTGAACGGGTACCACGAATACGAATCGAAGTAGTAGCTCCCGGCTCACCGGTTGTCGACATAATATCGGCACCTGCGATACGACCCTGCAATGCCTGGTCAACAGATGACACCGGTGCATCGGCAATCTCCGACATCTTAACGGTCGAAACCGAACCTGTCAAGTCGCTCTTTGCCACCGAGCCATAACCGATAACGACAACCTCATCCACCTTTACATTGTCCTGCGAGAGGGCGATGTTTATGGTTGTGCGAGAGTTAATTTTAATCTTTTGCGAAGTGTATCCGAGATACTGAATCTCCAACACTCCGTCTGCCGGCGCCTGAAGGGTATATTTACCATTCATATCGGTAGATGTACCGATGGTTGTACCCTCAACCGATACGGCTGCACCAATAAGTGCCTGTTTGTTCGAGGCATCCGTAACTGTTCCGCTAATGGTAACCTTCTTCGCCTGCGCCGATGCCGAAGTAGGAATAAGCAGAGTCGCCATTGCAAGCATCACTGCAGCGAAGAGTGCGGAGCCTGTTATATGTTTGAATATATGTTTCATAATCCTTTCTGTTTTGAAACCTTACTCATAGATAGTAAATTCGGCAAGTACAGGATAGTGATCCGAGTATTTCCACAAGCCGTTACCGCTATTGAGGAGCACTCCGTTTACCGAGTACATCAACTTCTCCTCGTGTGCAAAGCCATAGAGGAAGTCGATAGACTTGAGCGACTTGCGCATTGACTCTGTACCGAAGATATAGTCGATATAGGACTTTGTGTAGTTGTTCATCTCGGCCCAGAGGTCATAGTACGAATTCTTACGAACCTCACGGTCAACATCGTCGCCCGAACCATCGTTGAAGTCACCCATCATCAACCAGTTCTGCTCGGTATAGTGAGCCTCCGAGTTGATGGTCTCGGCCATATAGAAGTTAACCTCATTCAAACGGATGTTGTTTGCGTTGTCAACATTCGATGGCTGCAAGTGCAAGTTCACCAAATTCACAACATAGTCATCCGAGAAGTGAACCTTGGCGTGAACCGCACCGTGCGATACAGATACCTGAGCATTTCCTCTGAGGCGCTGAACAAGCTCCAACGGATACTTCGAGGTGATAACCACAGGATAGTTGTCCTTATAAGGGCCCATAACCACATATTCGTGGCCCCAACGCTTTGCAAGCTCAACCCAGCCCGATGGATTATCCCACTTCGACTCCACCTCTTTCTGGTCGTTGTAAGGGAGATATCTGCCATAGTGCGAGAGGTTTTTACCATCGATATCCCAATGGGTTGCAGCCTCCTGGATGCAGAATACATCGGGGTTAATCTCGTTGATATAGGCAACAAATTTGTCGTAATTGTTGAACTGGTCGCACCACATTCCATCCTGAATGTTCCAACTCAAGAGTTTGAATGTGCGGCCAAATGTTGCCGACTCCGACTCCACTTCGAGCGGAGTATCACCCGACACCTGCTTTGTTTCACAAGCACCGAGTGCAAGTGTAGCAATCATCGCACAGATGATGGCTACGATACTCTTCAAATTATAATTCGTCATCATCTTCTCCAGGTTTTACAGGTTCAAACATCTCAGGAATAATAGGCTTTGTCGACTGTACAATCTTTGTAGTTGCACTGAAGGTGTCGCCCCACGAGTCGGTGTAGGAGATCTCAGCTGTCGCCGTACGCTCCACCTCCTCGCTCTCGTTAGCAGTGTTGATAACGACGATTTCGGTACCGTTAGGGGTAATTCTACTCTCTGTAATCCACTCACCCGCAACAGAATACTGAATGTCGGCAGCCTCAAATACCGAAAGGTTGGTATTGATAGTCAACACATTCTCCAACGAGTTGTGAGCAAAGGTATAACTCTTCTCACGGAACTCGAGCTTAGGTGTAATACCGCTCTGGCGGAAGTAGATGGTTATCGAGGTGAACTGGTCGCCCGTAATTACGGTAAATACCGCCTGACGACGCAAGCCTCGACGCACTCCGTCGAACTTATTCTCATCATACTTTACAGAGAATGCGCCTACGCCCTTGCCATAAGCAGGACCTACGAACTCGCACCACTCCTTCGACGCCTCGTCCATAGTTACGCTCCACTCACCCGGAGTAGTCACTCCGAACGAGTGAACACCCGCATCGGCGGTAACAACGACGATCTGGTCGCTATTTTGTGTTAGAATCTCCTCCTCTTGGCAACCGCACGCCACGATAAGCACTGCAGCAAGGAGAATTTTTATCATATTTTTCATAATTCGTTCCTCCTATTTTTTGATACAACGAACTCCCATTGCTGTTACAGGTGCCCAGTTGCCTGTGTCGGCATTACGGCCTCCGCCACCTGTACCCCAATAGAGGAACAACTGCTTCGAGCCTGTTGTTGTAGCACCTGCAAAGTTTGCGTTAGGGCTATCCACTGTTGTCCACAAACCATAATAGCGTCGCAAACCGCTTACGGCGTGCCACAAGAACTCACCATTGCGCTCAATGTAGTAACCGCCTCTACAGTTCTTCTCGGCAGCCAAGTAGGCAGTAGGTTTAGTCTCCGCATTCACAGCTTGAATGTCGGCAACCATAGTTGCTGTCAATGGCAACTCATAGCCATAAGGGCACGGATCGTACTGCTTATGCTTCTCGTCAGAGTAGTTCCACGAAGCACCTTCGTGCGAAGGATCCATACTCCAGATTTTGTTCC
>JAGBRY010000062.1 GCA_017632115.1 Alistipes sp.
ATACCGCTGCAACGAGAACCAATGCAAAAAATCTATATATCTTATTCATTTTCATAACTTTTCTCCTTTCTGCAATCGTTAGAATGTAACATTGATACCACCCGAAATTGTACGGATTGGAGAGTACATAGCATTGTTCGACCCACCGGTCATTGACTGACGAGGGTCGAGACCCTTACGGCGTGACCAATACCAAACATTGTCGCATACAACATATACACGCAACTTGCTAACAAGGAACTTGCGAGTAATGTTCTGTGGAAGAGTATATCCAACAGTGATATTCTGGATGTTCAAGAACGAAGCATCGGTGAGGAAGCGATCCGACATTGCGGTCGAGTACTCGTCACCATACTGCAAACGAGGAATATCCGAAGTTGTGTTAGAGCTGCTCCAAGCACCAAGGAGGTCACGGTGATAGTTACCACCTACGCTTGTACCCTGTGGCGATGACATGAAGCCTGCATAACCCGAGTCGTAAACCAAACCACCAATCTGGTAGTTGAAGTTTGCCGATACATCAACACCGTAGAAGTCGAACGATGTGGTGAAACCACCATAAACATCTGCAATTGCATCACCGCAGAGGTAACGAGTTGCATTGTTGTAGTCGGTAGTCTTCTCACGAACCATGTTGCCCTCAGCGTCCTTCTTTTCAATCCACCACTGCGACTCACCGGTCTTCTCATTCACGCCTGCGTACGAACGCATATAGAATGTATAGAGCGGAAGACCCTCAGCGTAGAAGTACGAGCCGCTCAAGTAACCTGCGTGACCGTTAAGAGTCATTGGCTTGTGCTCATCAGCCAAGTGAGTGATCTTAGTGCTGGTGTGAGTCATATTGAAGTTGAACGACCAGTTGAAGTTCTTGCGGCGGATGATGTCTGCACCCAACTCCAACTCGATACCGGTGTTAGCCATATCACCGACATTAGCGTAGTAACCGCTATAACCGAGTGACGAAGGTACCGAGAAGTAGAACAACATATCGGTAGTGTTACGGTAGAAGTAATCAACATTACCATAGAGGCGGTTCTGCCAGAAACCGAACTCGGCACCGATATTGAAGTTACCGTTGGTCTCCCAAGTGATGTTAGGGTTACCCTTCGAGTTGAAGAGTACTGCTACCTGACCATCGTTGTTTGCATAGGTGTAAGTATCTACATAACGGTACGAACCGATAGCATCGTTACCCTGCGAACCATACGAAGCCTTAACCTTCAACATATCTACGAATGGAGCGCTGAACCATCTCTCACGGTTGATCAACCAAGCTGCACCAACCGACCAGAAGTTACCCCAACGATGATCCGGGTGGAAGTTCGACGATGCGTCACGACGATACGAAACGCTACCGAAGATGCGGCTGTCGTAGTCGTAAGCTGCACGGAAGAAGAATCCCTCGGTGTTGTACTCGCCCATTGCCGAAGACGACGAAGCGCCATCAACTACTGCACCATCCAACTCATCGTTGGTGTACGATGCCAACATAGTCTTGTATGCGCTGAGCGAGAGCGACTTATTGTTGTAGTACTCGTGGCCGAGCAAGATGTCTACAGTGTGGAAGTCAGCAAAAGTCTCCTTGTATGAGAGCAACTGCTGCACGTTGTAAGCGATAGAACGGCTGTGACCCTTACCAACTGAACCACCTGACGATGCGAACTGACCGTAGTATGGGTTGCTGGTGCTTGTCGAACGAGTCTCGTCGATAGTTGTCGAAGCGTTGAATGTGAATTTCAAGCCCTTATAGAGGTAGAAGTCAGCAAAACCATTTACGGTGAATGCGTTACCCTCGTTGTACGACTTGTTCAACCAGCTGGTCTGCAATGCATTTGAGTCTGGCAACAATGGACGAGTGTGACCTGCGTTACCACCCTGACCGAGCTTACCGTTACCGTAGTCATACATCTGGTAACCATACTCGTCAACCATAATCTGACCACTCTTGTTACGGATGTAAACAGGATAGATAGGAGCCATCTGCGATGCGAAAGCAAAGATGTTTGCAGTCGAACCTGTCTCACCCTCGCTGTCGTTACCGTTGCTCCAGTAGAAGTGAGTGTATGCCATGTTAGCACCAACCTTCAACCACTTCTTAGCCTGGTAGTCAGCCTTCAAACGAGCAGTGAAACGATTCATCTCCGAGCTCTTGATGATACCTGTGTTGTCCAAGTAACCAACCGAAGCGTAGAAGTTCGAACGCTGAGTAGCACCCGAGATGCTTACATTGTACTCCTGACGGAACGAGGTGTTGTAAGCCTCGTCCATCCAGTTATCAGGATAGAGCATATACTCCTGACCCTTGTACGAAACTACATTACCGAGTCTTGCTGCAGGGTTCAACTTGCCGTTTGTACCGATGAGGTACTGACCTGCAGGAACATTATAAACATTGTAACCCAAACCACCGGTACCGTTGCCTGTCAAACCGAGAACAGCATCCATGTAAGGATTCTTCGAGTTGTTGCTCTTGTAGTAGTTGTAGAGAGCGTTGTAGTGAGTCTCGTAGTACTGGCCCGGATCCTTGATTACATCATACTCAACCAAAGCCTTAGCATTTACACCCCACTTTGCATCTACATTTACGATAGCCTCGCCAACCTTAGCGTTCTTGGTGGTAACCATAATTACACCATTCGCACCACGAGAACCGTAGAGAGCATTCGAAGCAGCATCCTTCAATACGGTCATCGACTCGATATCGGCCATGTTGAGGTTGTTCAAGTCGCCCTCGTAAGGCATACCGTCGACAATCCACAATGGAGCCTGACCTGCGTTGATCGAACCGAAACCACGGATACGGATAGTTGGCGATGAGCCGAGGTCACCCGAAGAGGTTGACATCTGCAAACCTGCAACCTTTCCGCTCAATGCAGTCGCTGCATTCGAGGTCTGAATCTTCGACAAGTCGTCCGATGAAACGACCTTTGCCGAACCTGTAAATGCCTCCTTCTTAGCCTCACCGAAGGCGATAACGATCACATCGTCGATAGCCTTTGAAGCCTCCTTGAGAACTGCATTTACGGTTGTTTTGCCGTTAATGGCAACTTTGGTATCCTCGTAACCGATGAAGGAGAATACGAGTGTTCCGTTGGTCGGAGCAGCAAGTACATACTTACCCTGCAAATCGGTCGAAGTACCAAGTGTGGTACCCTCTACCACCACGGTAGCACCGACAACCGGAGAACCATCCGGGCCGGTAACTGTACCGTTAACCTGCTTGTTCTGTGCGAATACCGAAGTACAAGCCAACAGAACAGCGGCGATTGTTAGTACAATTTTTTTAACCATAAGCATTTGTTTTAAATTATAAATTATATATAAATATATGTGCGTTTTCGGCAAAGATACAAATAAACAATGTTTCCTCCAAAAAATGTACGAATAAAAATGCGTGATTTTGAGGGTCTATCGTAAAATAATTGCCATTTGGTTTCAAATTGAAAGTAAAACCCCTGCAAAATGTTTTAAATTAAAATATAAATTTTTTAATAATTCAACAAGGCGATATTTTGTTCCATTTTGAGGGATGTTGGCGGTAAATTCCGGGTTGGTTTTGACTCCGTTTTTGTAGCCATTTGCCGTTTGTCGGTATGGGTGTTGTGGGTTTTGTTACAAAGTGTAATTGCATAAAAAACCAAATATGCCGAATTTTATGGCGGAATTTGCAAAACGCCTAAAGCGGCGCAAAGGGGGAGTTTGGTGGTTGCTGTAAATTTCCGAAAAAGTTTTTAACTTTTAACTCAGTAATTTTAACTTTTTTCGCTATCTTTGCACCAATCAAGAGAAACTAACAAACAAACATTTCTAAAGTATGAAAGCAATCGTTAAAACAAATTTGCAGTTGCCGGGTCAGACTGCTCACTATGTAGGTAAGGTTCGTGATGTTTACAGCATCGAGGGTGACTATCTCGTAATGGTGGTTTCGGACCGTATCTCGGCATTCGATGTTGTGTTGCCGGAGGGTATTCCATTCAAGGGTCAGGTGCTCAACCAGATTGCAGCGAAGTTCCTCGACGCAACCAACGATATTCTCCCTAACTGGAAGATCGCTACTCCGGATCCAATGGTTACCGTAGGTCACAAGTGCGAGCCTTTCAAGGTGGAGATGGTTATTCGTGGTTACCTTTCGGGTCACGCTTGGCGTGAGTACAAGGCTGGTAATCGTGTAATTTGCGGCGTAGAGATGCCTGAGGGTATGGTTGAGAATCAGAAGTTCCCAACACCTATCATCACCCCTACAACCAAGGCTGCAGAGGGCCACGACGAGGATATTTCGAAGGAGGAGATCATCGCTCAGGGTATCGTTTCTCGTGAGGACTACGAGCAGTTGGAGAAGTATACACAGGCAATCTTCCAGCGTGGTAGCGAGATCGCTGCAAAGATGGGCTTGATTCTTGTTGATACAAAGTATGAGTTCGGTAAGAAGGATGGCGTGATCTACCTTATGGATGAGATTCACACTCCGGACTCATCTCGTTACTTCTATGCAGATGGCTACGAGGAGCGTCTTGCTAAGGGCGAGAAGCAGAAGCAGCTCTCGAAGGAGTTTGTTCGTGAGTGGCTTATGGCAAACGGCTTCCAGGGTCAGGATGGTCAGAAGGTGCCTGAGATGACTCCTGAGATCGTTGCAAGCATCACCGAGCGTTACATCGAGTTGTACGAGAATATCGTGGGCGAGAAGTTTGAGAAGGCTGAGTGCGACGATGTTGAGGCTCGTATCGCTAAGAATGTAACAGAGTTTCTTGCGACTCTTTAATTGAACAACAAATAGATAAAGTGACCAAAGGCGGCAGTAAATGTCGCCTTTGGTAGCGTAAAAAACTATGAAGAAAGGTCTATTCTCGGGCATATTTGCCTCGTTTCTATTGTTCGGTTGGTTCATGCATCTGATGCTGCGTCCGAGCGAGTTTGTTATCTTGTCGACCAACGATATGCACGCTTCGCTCGATAATATGGCGAGGTTGGCTACGGCGGTCAAGGAGTGCCGTGATACGGTCTTTACCATTGTGGTCGATGCGGGTGATCGCTGGACAGGCAATGCTTATGTCGATTTGGCCGAAAATCGTCTGCCGATCATCAAATTGATGAACGCCGTAGGCTACGATGTCGCAACACTCGGCAATCACGACTTCGATCCGGGACAAAAGGTGTTGGAGGAGGCAGTAGACTGCGCTGAATTCGATGTTATTTGCGCCAATATGAAGAGCTCGGGCGATAATCTCAACGATGTTGAGGGGCGTGAGCGTATCGAAACGCCGGCGGGCATAGCCGTCGATTTTATAGGTGTTGTTACGAGCTATTCGAATGGCCATCCCGATGGAAATGACAACAACTTCGAGGGGTTGCAGTTCGAAGATCCGCAGCTCGTTGCCGAGCGTGAGTGTAAGAGGTCGAATGGAGATGTGAGGGTTTTACTTTCGCACATGGGCCATGACCGAGATTTGTCGTTGGCAGAGCGATACAACGGCTACGATGTGATAATCGGCGGCCATACCCATAAAATTCTCGATACCCTTGTAAATGGCACAATCGTGGGTCAAACGGGTCGTAAACTCAAGAATGTCGGCGTAACGAAGGTGAAGATGCGTGGCAGCAGGGTAGTTAGCATTGAATATGAAAATATCCCACTGAAAAATTATGCAAAAAATGCAGAGGTGGAGAGATTGATTGCAGAGATTGAGGCAAACCCGGCATTGAAGGAGGTTGTCGGCAAGATGGCCCACTCGACAAACCATGTCGGCCTGTGTAACTTGCAGACAAAAATCATCAAGGAGGCTACAGGTGCCGATATCGGTATCTATCATCGTGGCGGAGTGCGAATTATCGAGGGATTGCCCGAGGGTGATGTAACGGTGAAGACGCTCTTCGACAACGAGCCTTTCTTCTCGCAGGTGCATCTTTGCGAGATGACTCCGGCACAACTTCGCAAGTTGATTGTGGAGAAATACAATGATACAGTAAATGCAAAGGAGTCGCATGTTGTAGACCTCTATGCCACAACTCCTTATCGTATCGTTACCGACGAGAACGATATGGCCTATGATGTCCTTTTCCCTCGTTTGAAGGAGGGTCAAAAATATAGAGTTGCGGTGGCTGACTATGTTGCTCGTAACTACAAGCACTTCGAGTGCGAGAACGAGGTGCGCTTGCCGTTGCTGGTATACGACCTGGATAAGGCCTATTTCGAGAAAAATTCGCCTGTGAAGGTGTCGAACAAGTCGTTGCAGAGCGTTGTTGTTCGCAAAAAACGATAAAAAGTGTAACAAAGTGGTAAAATTTAATTACCTTTGCACTCTGTGCAATAAAAGCTAATGGCCAAAGGCTAATAGCTAATAGCTGAAAATTAAACAAAAAAGATATATGGCAGTAGAATTGAAAGATTTGACCAAGAGCGAAGAGAACTATTCGCAATGGTACAACGACCTTGTTGTAAAGGCAGGTTTGGCCGAGAATTCGGCAGTGCGTGGCTGTATGGTTATCAAGCCTTACGGCTATGCTATTTGGGAGAAGATGCACGAGGTTTTGGATGGTATGTTCAAGGAGACAGGCCACCAGAATGCATACTTCCCATTGTTTATCCCTAAGTCGTTCTTCTCGAAGGAGGCAAACCATGTTGAGGGCTTTGCTAAGGAGTGCGCCGTGGTTACTCACTACCGTTTGAAGAATGACGAGAATGGCAAGGGTATCGTTGTAGACCCTGCAGCTCGCTTGGAGGAGGAGTGGATTGTTCGTCCTACATCGGAGACTATCATCTGGAATACATATAAGGGTTGGATCAACTCGTATCGTGACCTTCCAATTCTCTGCAACCAGTGGGCAAATGTGGTTCGTTGGGAGATGCGTACCCGCCTCTTCTTGCGTACTGCAGAGTTCTTGTGGCAGGAGGGCCATACCGCTCACGAAACTCGTGAGGAGGCTATGGAGGAGACACTCAAGATGATTAAGGTCTACCAGAAGTTTGCCGAGGAGTGGTTGTGCTTGCCTGTAATCGTTGGTCACAAGTCGCCAAACGAGCGTTTTGCAGGTGCTGAGGATACCCTCACCATCGAGGCGTTGATGCAGGATGGTAAGGCTTTGCAGAGTGGTACCTCGCACTTCCTTGGTCAGAACTTTGCCAAGGCATTCGATGTTAAGTATGCTAACCGTGAGGGTAAGTTGGAGTATGTATGGGCTACATCGTGGGGCGTTTCTACCCGTTTGATGGGTGCTTTGATTATGGCTCACTCGGACAATAACGGTTTGGTATTGCCTCCGAAGTTGGCTCCTACACAGGTTGTTATCGTTCCTATCTATAAGGGCGAGGAGCAGTTGGCTGCAGCTCGTGTAAAGATGAACGAGATTGCCGATGCCTTGAAGGCGAAGGGTGTTCGTGTTAAGGTTGACGACCGTGACAATGTTCGTGCAGGCTTCAAGTTCGCAGAGTACGAGTTGAAGGGTGTACCTGTACGCCTTGCACTCGGTCAGCGTGACCTCGCAAATGGTACTATCGAGTTGGCTCGCCGTGATACCCTCACCAAGGAGACTGTATCGCAGGAGGGACTCATTGACTATATCGTAAACTTGCTCGACGAGCAGCAGAAGAATATCTTCCAGAAGGCTCTCGACTATCGTAACTCGATGATTACCAAGGTTGATACCTGGGAGGAGTTCGTTGAGGTGTTGAACAACAAGGGTGGTTTCATCTCGGCACACTGGGATGGTACACCTGAGACCGAGCAGGCTATCAAGGAGGCTACCAAGGCAACAATCCGTTGTATTCCTTTGGATGTTGAGCCTGAGGAGGGCAAGTGTATCTTCACGGGTAAGCCGTCGCACAACCGAGTATTGTTTGCTAAGAGCTACTAAAATAGAGAATGAACAAAAACTCTACAGACATACGAACAAAACAGATATACCGAGTAACACTACTCGGTATGTTTGTCAATATGGTACTCTTCCTCTTCAAACTCGTTGCGGGTTTTGTGGGACGAAGTGGTGCTATGATTGCCGATGCGGTGCACTCGGCCTCAGACTTTGTTACCGATGTTGTGGTGTTGGCTTTTGTGCGTATCAGCGCAAAGCCTCGTGATGACGACCATAAGTGGGGCCACGGCAAGTACGAAACGCTCGCCTCGCTCCTTATTGGTGTGGCGTTGTTTGCCGTAGGTGTCGATATTCTGATGGATAGCGCCGATAAAATCAAGGCTGTAGCAAATGGCGAAGTGTTGCCACGCCCGGGAGCAATAGCCCTTATAGCGGCTGCGGTATCGGTGGTAGTGAAGGAGGCGCTATACCAATGGACACTTCGCAAAGGTAAGAAGTTGGATAGCCCTTCGGTGGTGGCCAATGCGTGGCACCATCGTAGCGATGCACTCTCTTCGGTGGGAGCATTGGTCGGTATCGGTTTGGCCTACTTTCTCGGCGAGGAGTGGCGTATTGCCGACCCGATAGCGGCTATCGTGGTGGCGGCACTTATCATAAAGGTTGCAATCGACCTTTGTCGTACTGCACTTGCCGAACTGCTCGAAAAGAGTCTTCCTCGTGAAGTTGAGGAGGAGATATTATCTATAATTTCGGCTACACCGAATGTCCATAAACCACACAATCTTCGCACTCGTCGTATAGGATCGAATATCGCTATCGAGGTGCATATCCGTGTCGATGGTGCGATGACGGTCTACGACTCACACGAGATTTCGAAAGATATTGAGCGTGCGTTGCGTGCTCGTTTTGGTGAGCAGACTGCCGTGGCAATTCATATCGAGCCACTGAAATAAAATAGGGGGGGGTAAAAAGGGTTGTCGGAATAAAAAAAAGGGTTGCTCGAAAGCAACCCTCCCACAAATTAACCCTCTTTATGCCTCCGAATTGAAGACCGTCTTTAAGAACGAGTCCAAATAGAGTAGTTCCGCATCTCCGCAAATCACTTGCGATAGAAATAGGTCCTCTTCGCAGACATTGTGTAATACTCGATTGTCGATCTGCTCCATAGGCAAAATGTTTTAGAATGAACTTCACCCATATAACGCAGAGTCCGAGTATTTTATTGTCAAAACTTTAGCAAATCGCTAAATTTTTCTCCTTGATCATCTGGCGCATATTTATCAGGGCGTATCTCATACGGCCAAGCGCAGTATTGATACTCACACCTGTATGCTCCGCTATCTCCTTGAAACTCAACCCTTCATAGTAGCGCATCTTTACCACTTCTCGTTGCTCGGCAGGCAGGAGCTCTATCAACTGACGCACCTCCTCGGCCTGTTGCTCCGATATGAGACGATCCTCTATCGAAGGTTCTGCAAAGTTCTTACTGCCCAAGATGTCGAAACCGGCACTCGACTCGCTAACGGTCTTAACCTGCTTCTGTGCTCGGAAGTAGTCCAAAACTCTGTTGTGTGCTATGCGCAACAACCAAGGCTGAAATCTTCCTTTGTCTGTGTATCGACCTTCGTCCAATACCTTCACAACCTTTATCAACACCTCCTGTGTTAAATCGTCGGCCACATCGTTATCCTTCACCAACATACGAACATAATCTCGTACTCGGCGTGCGTGGCGTTCCAAAAGCTGAGAAACCGCTTCACGATCACCCTGCTGATACATCTCTAACAGAGCTTGATCGCTTAACATTGTACTCTTCATACTCTTTCCTTTCTAAAATGGTTCAAAGAGTAGAATTTTGTCGATAGGCAATAATTTTTTAGTTAAACTTTTCGTTATACATTTGCAGAAAATGTTCCAAATGGGATATTTTCTCGACCGCAAGATATGCAGTTTTTGCTGAATTTCCAAATCGCCACAATCGCTCCTTGAGCCCTATATTGTGGTCGTATTTTGCAAAAATGGTGCCGAGAAAGTGCTATAAGCCCTATTTCGGTATGTTTTCTATATTTTTATATATAAGGTGAATCGCCCAAACCAAGCGGTGAAATTACAGTCGTATTTTGCCCTTTTAGAGTAAAACTAAGAAGTACAATATGACTAAAAACAAAAAAAAAGACCGAGCGCACTCGGTCTTTTCTATTGTTAGAACGATAACTTTGCACCTACAAATATCGAGCGTGGAAGTGATGGGCCGTAGATGTAGCCCGAGTCACGATTCTCACCACGGTCGAAATCGTTTTGGTAGGAGTTAAGTATATTGCGCACACCTGCATTCACCTGTAAGCCGATAGTTTTCCATACCTTGAAGTCGTAAGATAACTTCAAACCGAGGTCGAAGAATGGCTTGGTGTGCTCGATGCGATCCTTGTCGAGAGTCGTGCCATTTGGCAACATACCTCCAGCAAAGTGCTCGACATACATTCTGCCCATATAGTTACCCGAAAGGTCAATCTTGAAGTTCTTGATTGGCTGGGTGGTTACGGTGAAGTAGCCATATACATTTGGTGAGCGGAGCATGTTTGTTGTAGGCTCAACAGTCTCGTCGTCGCTCCAATACTCCGGCTCGTTGTACTTGCTGCGCTGCAATGTTACGCCGGCCGAAGCCTCTACCCAAGGGGTGTAAGCGATTTTACCCTCGACATTCAATCCCATAACATTTGCGCCCGAGCCGTTATAACGCTCGTAAATAGAGGCTCCATCCTCGCCAATCTCGCCTGTTTCACGAAGTGTGAACACGCCATTGAGCATTGTGTAGAAGCCCTCAACGAGGAGATTTGCCTGAACTCTGCCCCAAGTCTTGTACATGTCCGACGAGAGGGTGAACGAGTGTGAACGCTCCTCCTTCAAGTCGTCGGCCAAGCGAATACGGGTACGCTCGCCACCTACGATAAGGATGTGCAAATCCTCGTCAAATGCCTGTGGCGCACGGAATCCCGAACCGTAGGTTGCACGAAGGTTGATGTTGTGTGTAGGGTTGTAGCGCAATGTTACTCGTGGCGAAGGGATGCAGAGGAAACGCTTTGCTGTAGCATTGTACCAATTGTCCAAACGGCCACCAACGAGGAAGCCCCACTTGTTGAACTTGAACTCACCCTGTGCATAGACACTCGCATTGTGGATGTGCTGCTTGGTAATCATCGAGGTGAAACCTTGTGCTACATATCCAATCGGGTTGTCGAAGAGGTAGTCGTAGCTATACTCTGCGCCCGCCGTAAGCTCGAATATGTTCAAGCGATAGAGGTACTGACCACCGGCAACCGCTGTTACGCCCTTGGTCTTGCCGTAGGCATTAGGGTCTTGACCTGCACCATAATAGCTCTCACGGTTTGTCGATTGAGCCGAAGCAAAGATGCTGTAACGGTGGCGAGTATTCTTCGATGTGCCGTCGAACGAAAGACCTCCGCTGTTGATAAGGTGGTCGGTGGTCTCGGCAATCAACGCCTCGTGTGGAGGAAGGTCGAGCTGGTCGCCACCACGACGATACTCGTTTGTTGCGTGGTAGTCGAGCGTGAGCTTGCTGTATGCGCTGGTCTTGATATACGCCTGTGTGCCAATAGTCTGCGACTTGATGACAGGAATCTCAACGAAGCCATCACCATCGTGGTCGTAGGCGTCACGCATACGATTCTGGCCATATATTGTAAGTCCTGCCTTGCGGTCGTCGGTTACGAGCGATGCGTTGAGGGTAGTGTTGTTATCGAGTGCTCCCGATACACCAATCGAAGTGAGCGAGTGTGCCAACTCGCCTGAATTGCGCAAAGGCTCCTTGGTGATGATGTTGATTGTTCCACCGATAGCCGACGAGCCGAAGAGTGCTGAACCTCCGCCACGCACAACCTCGATGCGCTCCACCATATTTGCAGGGATATGCTCCAATCCATAAACGCCTGCCAAAGCCGAGAATACGGGGCGTGAGTTGATCAAAATCTGCGAGTACTGACCGCTCAAACCGTTGATGCGTACCTGTGCGAAACCGCAGTTCTGGCACGAGTTTTCGACACGCACACCGGGCTGGAACGACAATCCCTCAGCCAAAGTCGGAGCCGAAACCTTGTTCAAGAGGTCCGAATCTACGATATTTACGAGTGTCGGGGCTTCGCTGCGCTTTGTTGCGTTGCGGTTTGCCGAAACAACAATCGCATCTACCGAGATTTGCTCCTCGGTAGTCTCGAAGTTGAGAAGAAGGTCTGAGCCGCACTCCACATTTATCTCTTTGGTCTTGCTGGCGTAGCCGATAGCCGAAACGGTAACCTTCAACTTACCTACAGGGACGTGATAGAGGGTGTAGTGGCCCGTAGCATCGGTTGTGGTACCTACGGTTGTGCCGTCGATAGTTACGGTAATATATGGAATATGCTCCTTTGTGCGGGAGTCGGTGATGTGTCCGTGGATTGTAGCCTCGCACTGCTCGGCAGCCGAGTGGCTATGACCATTATCGTGGTGAATTTTGTGTCCGTGGTGCTGCGCTGTTGCTGTTGCACACAAAGCGAGCACAACAACTATTGCTGTAATAATTTTTTTCATTTTGGGTTGTTTTTGTTTATCGTTACATATAAGTTTTTCCGCATAGAGATGTGTGCGGATTTTGGCCTGGTATATTACGATAAACAGGGAGGCCCTCGGAGCGAGGATGTAACAACTATACGATTGGCTTGTGCGGTTGGAATAACACCAAATTCGCACTCCAAAGTTGTTATTATAGGATTATATTCGAAATTCTCTGCCTCTGTGGCGAGATAGTCTTCGGCATGACAGATTGGACAGTTACACGATACCCACGCTCCACTATCGTGCGAAGGGTGCTCGGTGCGCAGATAGTCCTCGTAGTAACCTCTGTCGTGAGTTAGATACAACCTGCTCGAAAATGCTGTAATCATCAGCACTGCAAGCAGATAGGAGATATATCTTCTATGTTGTATCAACTGTTTCACGGCGCAAAAGTACAAACTTTAATTAAAAATTAAAAATTAAAAATCAGAAAATATGCAAAAAACTCTCGATGCTTAATTCGAAACTCTCAAATTTTTTCTATATTTGTAGATGAGTTTTCGTTAATTTCGGAGATTATGGAGTTAGAGAATAAGAGAAAACAGTTGGCAATGGTTGCCGAGGATGAGTGGTTGCAGCCTGTCGAGGAGGCGGTGAATGAGCGATATGATATCTATTGCACCCATCTTGCCGAGATTGAGCGCAGCGGCTCGATTGTCGATTATGCAAATGGCTATCGCTACTTCGGTTGGCAGTACGACGAGGATATGTCGGGCTGGTGGTTCCGTGAGTGGTTGCCTGCGGCAAGCGATGTCTATATCTTTGGCGATTTCAATAATTGGCAGCGCACACAACTTCGCTTGAGTAAAGATGTACACGGAGTGTGGAGCATCTTTCTGCCCGATGCTATGTACTCCTATCGCCTGACGCACGGATCGTTATATAAACTCCACATTCACGGACAAAATGGCTGGCATGACCGTATTCCTGCCTATGCCACACGCCTTATTCAAGACGACGATACGAAGAACTACTCGGCTCAATTCTGGATTCCGCAGCCATTCGATTGGGGCGATGACAAACTTGTGGTAGATAAGAACAATCTGCTCATCTACGAAACCCATGTCGGCATGTCGTCCGAGAAGGAGGGTGTTTCGACCTACAAGGAGTTCGAAAAGAGCGTCTTGCCACGAGTTAAGAAGGCGGGCTACAATGCCATTCAGGTTATGGCTATTGCCGAGCATCCTTACTACGGTTCATTCGGCTACCATGTGGCAAACTTCTTTGCTCCGTCATCCCGCTTCGGTACGCCAGAGGAGCTCAAATCGCTCGTTCGCAAGGCGCACAAGATGGGTATTGCGGTGATTATGGATATTGTTCACGCCCACTATGTTAAGAACTTCAACGAGGGTATCAACGAGCTCGACGGCTCGCCTTACCACTACTCGAAGCAGGGTGATGCGGGATATCAGCAGTATTGGGACTCGAAGATTTTCGACTATGGCAAGCGTGAGGTGGAGCACTTCCTCCTCTCGAATGTCAAGTATTGGCTCGACGAGTACCACTTCGACGGCTATCGCTTCGACGGAGTAACCTCGATGATATATCACCACCACGGATATACCGACTTCGACTGCCGTGAGAAGTTCTTCGACGAGGGTGTCAACAAGGATGCTTTGGTCTATCTCTCATTGGCTAATAAACTTGTTCACGACTTCCGTCCCGAGGCAGTAACAATTGCCGAGGATGTGAGCGGTATGCCGGGAATGTGTCGCACAATCGAGGATGGCGGTATCGGCTTCGACTTCCGCCTCGGAATGGCAATTCCGGACTATTGGATTAAGCTGTTGGAGGATGAGCGTGATGAGGATTGGAGTATCGACGAGATGTGGAGCGTGATGACCAACCGTTTGCCGAAGGTTAAGACGGTGGCTTACGCCGAGTCGCACGACCAGGCTATGGTGGGCGACAAGACCATCGCTTTCCGCCTGATGGATAAGGAGATGTACTTTGCGATGAATAAGGGGTCGGAGAATCTGATGGTAGAACGAGGTATGGCTCTCCATAAGATGATTCGACTGATGACCATCGCTACGGGCGGTGATGCCTACCTCTGCTTTATGGGCAACGAGTTCGGACATCCCGAGTGGATCGACTTTCCTCGTGAGGGCAACGATTGGAGCTACTCGCACGCACGCCGTCAGTGGTCGCTGGCCGATAACGGCTTCTTGCGCTACGGACAACTCGGCTTGTTCGACAAGGAGATGTTGAAGGTGGTCAAAAAGTATAAGGTGTTGTCCGACGGCTACCCTTACAAGTGGCACAACGATTGGGAGAATAAGACCTTGGCATTCTCGCATAAGGGCTTATACTTCGTATTCAATTGGAGTCCCGAGAATTCGTGTCCGGACTATCGTGTCGAGGTGCCTTGGCCTGGAAAATATACGGTGTTGCTCTCTACCGACGAGGGTCGCTTCGGAGGTTTCGACCGCCACGCAAAGGGTGAGGAGCACTTCACCGAAACGATCATCGACGAATGGGATAACCCGCACCACTTTATACAAATATATAATACTGCCCGCACGGCAATGGTGCTGAAATGGCAGAAATAACCGTTTCGTAAATGGGCGTGCAAGAAAAATCGAAAAATTTCGTTATCTTTGCGACAAAATAAAAAGGCTAATGGCCAATGGCTAATGGCTAAAAGCCCTGATAAGGAGTAAAAAGATAAAAACATAACAATTATTCATTAACTCAAAAAAAACAGTAAAACTATGTTCAAAGGACATCCAAAAGCCCTTTATGCTTTGGCTCTCGCCAACACAGGTGAGCGCTTTGGCTACTACACAATGTTGGCTGTATTTGCCTTGTTTCTTCGTGCAAACTTCGGTTTGGATGCAGGTGTAGCAAGTATCATCTACAGTACTTTCCTCGGTCTTGTCTACTTTATGCCACTCTTCGGTGGTATCTTGGCTGATAAGTTCGGTTATGGTAAGATGGTTACATCGGGTATCTCGATTATGTTTATCGGATACTTGCTCCTCTCGTTGCCTCTCGGTGGCGATACCTTGGCGATGATCGCTATGCTCGGCGCATTGCTCTTCATCTCTATCGGTACCGGCTTGTTCAAGGGTAACTTGCAGGTTATGGTAGGTAACCTCTACGACGATCCGAAGTATGCAGATAAGCGTGACTCGGCATTCTCGTTGTTCTACATGGCAATCAACATTGGTGCATTGTTTGCTCCAACCGCTGCTGTTGCTATCAAGAATTGGGCAGAGACATCGCTCGGTTTCTCGGGCAACGACGCATACCACTTCTCGTTTGCAGTTGCTTGCGTGGCGTTGATCGTGTCGATGATTATCTACTTCGCTTGCCGCAAGTGGTATCTCCATGTTGAGGGTGGCAAGAAGAGTGCAAATAACGCTGCTGCACAGGTTGAGGATAACCTCACCCCTGCCGAGACTAAGGCTCGTATCGTGGCACTTTGCCTTGTGTTTGCCGTTGTTATCTTCTTCTGGATGGCATTCCACCAGAATGGTCTTACACTCACATTCTTTGCTGACGAGTTCACCGTTAAGAAGGCATTCGGCTTGCAGAGCATGGCATTCAGCGTTTGGAACTTGGTACTTGTTATCGTTGCTGTATATGCAGCGTTCTCGTTGTTCCAGAGCGAGGGTAAAAAGGGTAAGGCTATCTCGGGTGTGGCACTCGCAGCATCGGTTGGCTACCTTATTTACAAAGGTATGAATGTAGGCGATGCATCGGTTGCAGTAAACGCTCCAATCTTCCAGCAGTTCAACCCATTCTATGTAGTTGCTTTGACTCCTGTATCGTTGGCTATCTTCGGTGCACTTGCAAAGCGTGGTAAGGAGCCTTCGGCACCTCGCAAGATCGCTTACGGTATGCTCGTTGCAGCAATCGGTTTCGCAATCATGGCAGTTGGCTCGTTCGGCTTGCTCACTCCTGATGCACAGGCTGAGGCTGTTAAGGCTGGCGCAGAGGCACCTCTCGCATCGGCTAACTGGCTCATCATGACCTACCTCGTTTTGACCTTTGCAGAGCTTCTTCTCTCGCCAATGGGTATCTCGTTCGTATCGAAGGTTGCACCTCCAAAGTACAAGGGTATGATGATGGGTGGCTGGTTCGTAGCAACCGCTATCGGTAATATGCTCGTAGCAGTTGGTGGTCTTCTCTGGGGTGGCATCAGCCTCACCGTTGTTTGGTCGGTATTCATCGTATTGTGCTTGCTTTCGGCTCTCTTCATGTTCGTTATGATGAAGCGCCTTGAGTCGGCTACCAAATAGCAAAAGCGCATATAGCGGGTAATTTCTTCCCCTAAAAACCCTTCCTAAATCCTCACATACGCTTAGTATGCTGCGGTATTAGGAAGGGTTTGTTATTGTTGTACTCGCCTCTCTATTTGCACTTTCGGGGATGGTGAACTGTGCTGAAAATACAACAATTGAAAAATAAATCTCAATTCTCAATTTTCAATTCTCAACTATGTGTGCTATCTCTGTCGTCGTTATGGTAGCAAAAAAAGTCGTAAAAGTGATGCGTGTGGTCGTGTCGGCAATGGTGTTGTTAGCGTCGTTGTCGGGTTCTGCTGTTGCAAAAACACACTCATCGACCGCTCAAATACCCTCCTCTTATACTACTGAGAGTCAGGGGTATACGATGAAATATCGCAAGAATGGCAAGCGCAACTGGTGGGAGGAGAATCAAACCTATTCCACCCGTTTCCGTGCCGAGCAGTTGGTTGCACCTGTCGCTCTTGTCGGCATAGGAGCATTGGGCGTGGGTGAGAATTCTCCAATGCGAGGTATGAATCTCGCTATTAAAGATGGCCTCTACCAGGCGAGCAAGGGTGTAAAGCTCCATTTCGACGACTATGTGCAGTATGTGCCGGTAGCCTTCTATCTCACGCTCGACTTTATGGGCTTAGAGGCTAAGCACTCATTTGGTGAGCGTTTGGCTGTGGGAGTGGTAACCTATATTTCGGTTACGGCTTTGTCGCAGAGTATCAAGTATATAGTTAGGGAGCCACGCCCCGATACAGGAACTCGTAACTCCTTCCCATCGGGCCACACAATGACCGCCTTTGCGGGTGCAGAGTTGGTGCGTTCGGAGTATGGTTGGGGTGTAGGAATGGGTGCATATGCCCTCGCTGCAACGGTGGGCTTTATGCGAATGTATAATGGTCGCCACTGGTTCAATGATGTGCTGGCAGGTGCAGGTTTTGGTATTCTCTCGGCCCGTATCGGCTATTGGATGT
Source organism: Alistipes sp. (assembly GCA_017632115.1). GTDB lineage: Bacteria > Bacteroidota > Bacteroidia > Bacteroidales > Rikenellaceae > Alistipes. The sequence goes on from JAGBRY010000062.1 coordinate 17,633, forward strand.
TACCACTTAGTCGTCACATCTTCAAGATGCCACGCAAGGGTCAGGCGTTGATAGCCACACCGACCTACCACGCCAATACTAAGGCTATAGGTATGTCGTGCGCCATACAGTTTTAACAATGTAATCACAATTGTGATATGAAAAATATAGCAAAAGTTATACTTCTTATCGTTGCTGCGTTGCTCTTTGCAATGCCCGATTGTGTTGCTCGCCCAAAGGGGAAACGCAAGGCTAAAACGGAGTGTGGATACGATGTCTATCTGCTTATCGGACAGTCGAATATGGCGGGTCGTGGCAGACTGCTCGAGGCCGATACCCTGAAAGATATTAAGGGCGTATGGTTGCTCAATGATGAGGGTAAGCCCGAGCCGGCACGCAATCCGTTGAACAAGTACTCTTCGATTCGCAAGAGCTATAAGATGCAGCAGATGAGTCCGGGCTATAGCTTTGCTACAAAGGTGCATAAGGCTACCGGTCGCAAGCTTCTGCTTGTTCATAATGCCCGAGGTGGCACCAAGGTGAGCTGGTGGTTGCCGGAGAGCGATTATGCCGACCCTAACTACTATAGTGAGGCGGTGCGTCGTGCCAAGGAGGCTATGAAGTATGGTGAGTTGAAGGCTATCTTGTGGCATCAGGGCTGTGGCGATAGTGGCAAGAATAATCGACCTCTCTATATGGAACGATTGGCAAAACTTGCCGAAAATCTTCGTAAGGAGTTGAATGCTCCCGATGTGCCGTTTATCGCCGGCGAGTTGGCCTATTGGCGCTATACCGAGATGAATAAGGTTATCCGTACTATTTCGCAGCATATCCCCAATTCCGACTATGTGAGTGCCGAGGGGTGCGATATGCTGAAGGATGAGAGTGATCCGCACTTTGGCCGTGAGGGACAGCTGCTTATCGGTGAACGCTATGCCGATAAGGTGCTGAAGATGGTCTACGGCATCAAGTAGTAGTCTATTTGCAAGAACTCTTTTTGATTTCGTCGTTATCGAGGTATAATCATCCTGAAAATTGTAAGATGCGATGTAAAAAAATGTAGTAAAAAGCGATTTTTTGGCGTAAAAATTATAACTTTGCGTTTGGTATTGTTACAAATTGTAAGCAGTACCGAACGCTTTTTATTTTTCAAACGATATTAAAACACTAAAATATAGATAGTTATGTACGGAGATTTCAAACAGCATCTTCAACAAGAGTTGGAGTCTATTAAGGAGGCCGGTCTTTATAAGACCGAGCGAGTTATCTGTTCGCCACAGCGTTCGGCTATCGAGGTTGCGGAGAAGGAGTGTCTTAATTTCTGCGCCAACAACTACCTCGGCTTGTCCGATAACCCTCGCCTTATCGAGGCTGCCAAGAAGGCTATGGATGAGCGTGGCTTCGGCATGTCGTCGGTGCGCTTTATTTGTGGTTGCCAGGATATTCACAAGGCGCTCGAAAAGGCTATTGCCGACTACTTTGGCACCGAGGACACCATTCTCTATGCTGCTTGTTTCGACGCCAATGGTGGAGTTTTCGAGCCACTCTTCACCGAGCAGGATGCTATCATTTCGGACTCGTTAAACCACGCTTCGATTATCGACGGAGTTAGACTTTGTAAGGCGGTGCGCTATCGCTATGCAAATGCCAATATGGAGGAGTTGGAGGATTGTTTGAAGCGTGCTCAGGCACAGCGCTTCCGTATCATCGTAACCGATGGTGTCTTCTCGATGGATGGCAATGCTGCTCCACTCGACGAGATTTGCCGCTTGGCGAAGGAGTATCGTGCTTTGGTGATGGTCGATGAGTGCCACTCGGCAGGTGTGTTGGGTGCTACAGGTCGTGGTATCACCGAGTTGTATAATTTGCGTGGCGAGGTTGATATCCTCACCGGTACCCTCGGCAAGGCGTTTGGTGGTGCGATTGGCGGCTTCACCACAGGTCGCAAGGAGATTATCGATATGCTCCGTCAGCGTTCACGCCCATACCTCTTCTCGAACTCGTTGCCACCTGCAGTAGTGGGTGCAGGTATCGAGATGTTCAAGATGCTCGAGGAGAGCAATGAGCACCACGACCGCTTGGTCGAGAATGTGGCCTTCTTCCGTGAGAAGATGATTGCTGCGGGCTTCGACATCAAGCCTACCGTATCGGCTATTTGTGCCGTTATGCTCTACGATGCTAAACTCTCGCAGGACTTTGCTGCCGAGTTGCAGAAGAAGGGTATTTTCGTAACAGGTTTCTACTACCCTGTAGTTCCAAAGGGCCAGGCTCGTATCCGTGTTCAGGTTTCGGCGGGTCACACTCGTGAGCAGTTGGAGAAGTGTGTTGCAGCCTTCACTGAGGTAGGAAAGCAGCTCGGTGTACTGAAATAGTAAATAACCCTCTAAAAATAGTAAAATTATGAGTAAGGAATTATTGGATGCTATAGATCGCAAAATTTTGAAATTCTTGGTTAAGAATGCCCGAATGCCATATCTGGAGATTGCACGAGCTTGCGGAATTTCGGGTGCAGCGATTCATCAGCGTATCAAGAAGTTGGAGGATACAGGCGTAGTGATGGGCTCTCGTATGATTGTAAATCCAAAGATGCTCGGTTTCGATGTCTGTGCCTTTGTTAATTTGAGTATTCAGGACCCAATGATGTTGGGTGCGGTGGCCGAGAAGATGAAGCATGTTCCCGAGATCGTGGAGTGCCACTTCATTACCGGTACATATACTGCGATGGTGAAGTTGTACTGCGTGGATAACGAGCACCTGATGCGTACCATCTTCGATAACATTTTGCGTATCCCGGGTGTTACAAAGACCCAGACATATATCTCGCTCAACGAGGCCTTCTCTCGTGAGCCGCATATCGACTATTTGGATAAGTAGTATGGCAAAAATTCGATTGACCAAAGAGTTCTCGTTCGAGTCGGCACATGCACTCGACGGCTACGATGGCTTGTGCCGTGAGATTCACGGCCACTCCTATCGCCTTTTCGTAACGGTGAAGGGCGAGCCTTCGTGCGAGGAGAACGACCCAAAGTTGGGTATGGTGATGGACTTTGGCGATTTGAAGCGCATTGTCAATAGCGAGATTGTCGATAGACTCGACCACTCGTTCGTGTTGCGTGACTCGGAGCAGAATGTGGAGCTGAAGATGATGCTCGGAGCAAAGTTCAATAAGGTGGTGCTGGTCGATTACCAACCTACCTGCGAGAATATGTTGGCGGACTTTGCTGCTCGTTTGCAGAGGGCTCTGCCTGCGAATGTGCAGTTGCACTCGTTGCGCCTGCACGAAACAGCCACTTCCTATGCCGAATGGTATGCAGAAGACAATTCTTAATTCTTAATTCTCAATTCTCAATTAAGTGAAACGCCTTTTCCTTGTCGATGCCTATGCATTGATTTTCAAATACTACTACGCATTTATGGGGCGACCTATGCGCAATCGTGCAGGTATGAACACCTCGATTGTCTACGGCTTCGCCAAGTTTTTGCGTGATATCCAAAAGCGAGAGAAGCCCGACCTGCTCGGTGTTGCATTCGACCCAAAGGGAGGATGCTTCCGTCGTGATATATACCCCGAGTACAAGGCTAATCGCCCTGCTACTCCCGAGGATATTTTGCAGTCGGTGCCCTATGTGAAGCGTATTGTCGAGGCGATGTGCATCCCTGTGCTGGAGGTGCCGGGTTTCGAGGCCGATGATGTCATCGGAACCCTTGCAAAGAAGGGTGACGAGGCGGGCTATGAGGTCTTCATGGTTACGCCCGACAAGGACTATGGTCAGCTTGTTGGTGAAAATCGCAAACTCTACAAACAAAAGGGTGACGATATCGAGATTATTGACAAGGAGGCTATTCAAGCCAAGTATGGCATTGAACGACCTGAACTTGTACGAGATATTTTGGCCCTATGGGGCGACTCGTCGGACAACATTCCGGGAGTGCCTGGTGTAGGCGAAAAGGGCGCTTGCAAGATGGTGCAGGCCTACGGCGAGGTCGAGAATATCATTGCCAATGCCGATAAAATCGGTGGTAAGACCGGTGCAAATATCCTTGCTAACGAGGAGCGGTTGCGCTTGGCAAAGGTCTTGACCACCATTCGTCTTGATGTGCCTATCGAGTTCGATGAAGAGGCTTTGACCGTATGCTGCCCGAAGATTGATGAACTGAGAGCGTTATATACCGAGTTGGACTTCAAGGGCTTCCTGGCAGACTTGAACAATCTGGCTCCTGTAGAGGAGAACTCCGTTCCGCAGCAGGCACCGCAGACTCAGCTTGCCAATATGGCACGAATGAAGGCGGGCCAGCAGAAGAGGGCTTCATTGGAGGGCCAAGGTTCGCTCTTTGGCGATCTGTTTGCTCCGGTGGTAGAGATGCCGACAATCGAGGCTGAGGAGTCTGCCGAGGAGGTGCAAACAGATCTTTTTGCGAATTGCTTTGCGACGGCAGCTACTACGCCTCACAAATATACAACCATATTTACGGCAGACGACTTGCGTAAGGTGGTGTCAGAGATTGCGGAGCAACCGCACTTCTGCTTCGACCTCGAAACTACAGGCTTTGATATGTTCGGCGACCGCATTGTAGGTTTGTCGCTTGCCATTAGAGAGCACGAGGCGTGGTATGTGCCATTCGGGCACAATGCCGATGTACGCCCTCGCAACGATATAGAGGCGGAGTACGCCTCGATTTTGCGACCAATCTTCGAGAACGAGAAGATTGCGAAGGTGGGACAGAATATGAAGTTCGATATCCTCTTCCTGAGAGCGTTGGGTATCTCGGTCAAGGGAGCGAAGTGGGACACGATGCTTGTGCACTATCTGCTCGATGCCGAATCTCGCCACGGAATGGATGCCTTGGCGGAGCGATATCTCAACTATTCGCCAATCTCTATCGAGAGCCTTATTGGTAAGGGCGCAAAACAACTCACTATGGATATGGTGGGTGTGGAGCGAGTGGCAGAGTATGCATCGGAGGATGCCGATGTGACATTGCGACTCTGCAATGTGTTGCGACCAATGTTGGAGGCAGAGCCATCGTTGCTGAAACTCTACCACGAGGTGGAGGAGCCAATGATAGATGTCTTGGCCGATATGGAGTGGGAGGGTGTCTGCATAAATAGCGAGGCATTGCGTAACTATTCGGCAACCCTCTCGCAGAAACTCTCGGCTATCGAGGCGGAGATTCGTGAGATTTCGGGCGAGACCGAGATAAATATAAATTCGAGCCGTCAGCTCGGAGAGTTGCTGTTCGCAAAGATGCGCATTGCCGACAAACCAAAGATGACCAAGACCAAGCAGTTCTGCACCGACGAGGAGTATCTGCAGTCGTTTGCAGGCGAGCATAAGGTGGTCGATCTGATTTTGGAGTACCGAGGTCTGAAGAAGTTGCTTTCGACCTATGTCGACTCGTTGCCACAACTCGTAAATCCTGTTACAGGACATATCCATACATCATATAATCAGGCTGTTACTGCTACGGGCCGTCTTTCGTCGGCAAACCCTAATTTGCAGAATATCCCGGTGCGTGATGAGGTCGGTCGCCCTATCCGTGAGGCATTTGTGCCGAGCGATGAGCGTCATGAACTGCTTTCGGCCGACTATTCGCAGGTGGAGCTTCGCCTTATGGCCCATTTGAGTGGTGACGAGAACTTGTGCGAGGCCTTCCGTGAGGGTAAGGATATCCACGCTGCTACGGCAGCCCGCATCTTTAAGAAGTCTATCGAGGAGGTGACATCTGAGGAGCGTCGTCGTGCCAAGACTGCCAATTTCGGTATTATCTACGGCATCTCGGCATTCGGATTGAGCCAGCGATTGCGTATTCCTCGTGCCGAGGCCAAACAACTTATCGAGGGCTACTTCGAGTCCTATCCGAAGGTTAAAGAGTATATGGATAATGTTGTAGCAATGGCCCGTGAGAAGGGATATGTTGAGACCCTCTTTGGTCGTCGTCGCTACCTCGCCGATATCGACTCTCGCAATGCCAATGCTCGAGCTTTGGCTGAGCGCAATGCCATAAATGCACCAATCCAGGGTACGGCAGCCGATATTATGAAGTTGGCAATGGTGGGTGTTGCTCGTCGTTTCAAGGCGGAGGGTATTCGCTCCCGTATCACCATGCAGGTGCACGACGAAATAGTTGTCGATTTGCTTCGCTCGGAGCGAGAACAGGTCGAGAAGATTGTTTGTGAGGAGATGGAGGGTGCAGCCAAGTTGTCGATTCCACTCACCGCAGAGTGCGGCATAGGCGAGAATTGGCTCGCTGCACACTAAAATCGTTCTGATTGGTAAATTTTGCACGAGTGCATCGGACGCCAAAATGCTCACATAGCTCTACTATGCTCCGCTTTTGTCGCCTTGCATCGCACAAAATTTCCTCAATCATTGACGATTTTGAAAGAGTAGGGGAAAATATCAATTTTGCATTGTAAAAAAAGCTAATGGCTAAAGGCCAATAGCTAAAAGCTAAAAGCTAAAAAAATATGTTAAGTATAGCAGAACGCCACAAGTACATTCTCGATAAGTTGAACGAGTATGGCTTTATTCGTATAACAGATGTGGCAGAAGAGTTGGGAGTCACTAAGGTTACCATTCGTAACGATGTGAAGATTTTGGAGAGCAAAGGTCTGCTCTACAAGGTGCATGGTAGTGCCCGATTGGCCAATCCTCACATTGCCGACCGAGATCTCGAGACCAAAAGCCATCTCAACCGAGATGCCAAGCAGCGCATAGCTGCTCGTGCAGTGAAACTTATTGGCGAGAGTGATTCGATAATGATCTCGGCCGGTTCGACAACCTATGCTTTGGCCGAGGCGATACATGGCAACCCTCCGCAGGGTGTGTTGAATGTGGTTACTCCATTTTTGAAGGTATCAACGCTCTTGTGCGAGTTGGATAATGTGCGAGTTGAGCAGCTCGGAGGTCGCATTCACCACAAGTCGTGCGCAACGCTCGGAGAGAATGCGAGCCTTACACTCTCGAATATGGTATGTTCGAAGTTCTTCGTGGGAGTCGACGGTATCGATACAGATTTCGGTATCACAACCTCGACAATAGAGGAGGCGCAACTATCTCGTAAGATGATGGAGGCTTCGTCGAAGACGGTGGTCTTGGCCGATTCTTCAAAGTTGGGACAACGAGGCTTTGGCCATATTGCCCCACTCGAAGAGGTCGATATCATTATTACCGACGACGGCATCACAAAGGAGATGCGTGAGGTTATCGAGGAGTTGGGTATCGAGTTGATAATTGCTTAGTAGTAGAGAATGAGCCGCTATGCCGATATAGTGTTGCCATTGGCGCAACCTGCCTACACCTTTGCCATTGGCGAAGGTGTTGAGGTTTGTGTGGGCGATGCCGTGGCGGTGCAGTTCGGCAAAAATGCGGTATATACAGGTATCGTGTGGCGATTGCACGACACACCTCCAACAAAGGGTGTAGCAAAGCCTATATTAAAAGTTTTGTACGACAAACCTCTGCTCTCGGAGCTACAGATGCGCTTTTGGGAGTGGATAGCCGACTATTACATCTGCTCGGTTGGCGAGGTTATGCGAGTGGCATTGCCGTCGATTATCAAGGCAAAGGCTCGCTGCGAAGAGGAGTTTTATCCATATACACCAAAGCGAGAGATAACCGTAAATCTCGTTGCCGGGGCCTTCTCCGACGATATTCGTGCAAAGATGGAGCGTCGAGCACCAAAACGCTACGAGGTGTTGTGCAAGATAGAGCGTTCGGGAGGAGTGCTACCTCGCTATGCAGTGGAGCTGGATGCTGCGGCATTAAAGGCGTTGCAGAAGGCGGGTCTGATAGAGTTTGGCGAGAGAGATTATAGACTCGATAGCGAGTGGAGTAAGACTCTGCTACCGCATCTGTCGCCGGCGCAGACCGATGCCTACAATGCAATAAAAAATGGCCTATCCGATAGGCGTGTAGCGCTGTTGCATGGCGTTACAAGCTCGGGCAAAACAGAGATATATACCCACCTTATCGAGGAGCGACTCTCTCGAGGGGAGGATGTCCTCTTCCTCGTCCCCGAGATATCGCTGACAACGCAGCTGGTGGAGCGTATGCGTGCGCTTTTTGGCGAGAGTGTTACGGTCTATCACTCGAAACTCACGCCACAACAACGCACAAAACTCTACACCGATATGCTCTCCTCGGAGAGTGGTAATTTTGTGATTGGAGCACGCTCGGCATTGTTCCTGCCCTACAAGAAACTGGGCTTGGTGGTGGTCGACGAAGAGCACGATTCGAGCTATAAGCAGAGCGAACCTAACCCCCGTTACAATGGTCGTGATGCGGCGATTGTGCTGGCAACCCTGCACGATGCAAAGGTGGTTTTGGGTAGTGCTACGCCGTCGCTCGAAAGTTATGCAAACCACCTCTCGGGCAAGTATGCCTACACCAAATTGACCGAGCGATATGGAGGTGTAGAGATGCCCGATATTATCTTGTCCGATACGGTGCGCAATGTCAAGCGTAATGAACGCAAGTTGCACTTTAACAAGGAGTTGCTCGATGGTATTGCGGATCGTTTGGAGAATAACGAACAGGTTATCCTATTTCAAAATCGTAGAGGATATTCGCCATATATGGAGTGCCCGTCGTGCGGTTTTTCGGCACGATGTCCGCATTGCAATGTAACTCTCTCGGCACATCAGCAGAGAGGTAGAATGGTATGCCACTATTGCGGCTACAACGAGCCTATACAACGATTTTGTCCGAATTGCAAGACAAGCGAATTGAAGCCAATGGGCTTTGGTACGGAGCGAGTCGAGGAGGCGGTATCGGAACTCTTCCCCGAGGCAAGAGTGTTGCGCCTGGATGGCGACACGGCCACTTCGGGTACAGCCTACAATCGTATAATTGGAGCCTTTGCTCGTCACGAGGCGGATATTCTTGTAGGTACCCAAATCGTATCAAAAGGCTTGGACTTTGCCGATGTAACCCTTATCGGTATACTCAATGGCGATAATCTGCTCGCTTCGCCCGACTTTAGAGCCGAGGAGAGAGCCTGGCAGTTGATAATGCAGGTGGCAGGTCGTGCCGGCCGTCGCAACAAGCGTGGCGAGGTGATAATTCAGACGGCCGAGCCGCAACACTCCATCTACTCGATGGTGGGCGACTACGAGCGAGTAGCCTCGAAGTTACTTGCCGAGCGAAAGCAATTCCTCTATCCGCCATTTGTGAGAATTATCAAAATTGCGATGCGCAGCAGCGATAAGGATCGACTTGTGAAGTCGTCGTTGCAGCTTGGTGAGCAGTTGCGTAACCGCTTTGGCCGCAGGGTATTGGGCCCTGTTGCACCGCTTATCGACAGGGTGCGTGGCGAGTATCGAGTGGAGTTGATGCTGAAGGTCGAGGTCGAAGCGTCATTCTCTCGAGCAAGAGCAATTCTGAGAGAGGAGATAGAGCTGCTACGCAGCAACAAGGAGTATCGTAATATAGTTATCATCTGCGATGTCGATATTCTATGATATTTCGACCGTCCTACGAGATGTGGCGTCGTTGTTCCTTCCTCGCACCTGCCTTGCTTGCGGCAGAGTGCTGCTTGAGAATGAGGGGTCTGTCTGTTTGGCGTGTCGCTACAATATGCCCTTAACAAACTTCGCAAAGCGCAAGGATAACCCCATAAAGCTCCTCTTCGAGAATGTTTTGGATGTAGAGTCCGCAGCTGCAATGTTTTGGTTTGTGGGTGGCACGGAGTGGCAACGCATAGTTCACAACTTCAAATATCATGGTCGCTGGTTCTTTGCACAGAAGATGGGCGAGTGGATGGGCGAGGAGTTGCTCGATAGTGGCAATTTCGACGATATAGACCTTATCGTTCCTATCCCGTTGCACTATCGTCGTCGACTGCATCGAGGATACAACCAATCGGAGCAGTTGGCATTGGGTGTGGGGCGCAAGATGGGCGTAGAGTGCGATTTTCGTTCGATGCGTCGTTGCCACTACAACGATAGCCAAACCTCGAAGAGCCGTAGCGAGCGATGGGAGAATGTTGAGGAGATTTTCGAGGTACGCAGGGTGGAAAAACTGCGTGGAAAGCACATCCTTCTCATCGACGATGTGCTGACCACAGGGGCAACAATGGCCTCGTGCGCCTCGGCAATTGTAAAGGCGTGTGAGGGCGATGTGCGAATAAGTATTGCAACGCTCACGGTATCTCGTCGAATAATGAACGAGCGATAGTTATCAAAAAGATATAAACAGCGTAGAGCGACATAGAGGGCGTTTTTTGTCCTTGTGTCGGATGTTATAAACAGAGTTTTCAACACGCACGCATATGTGCGTATTGACGGAGTGGCAAAAAAAGTCTACTTTTGTGAGATAATCGGTCAAAAGAAGAAGTAAGCTTAAAAAGATATATGGCAAAGGATTTCAAAAATAGCAAGAATAGCGGTGCATTCGCAGAGTTGGCACCCGAGGTTGTCGGAACAGTCCCACCTCAGGCGGTAGAGCTCGAGGAGGCGGTCCTCGGAGCGTTGATGCTCGAGTCGGACAAGATTACCGAGGTGCAGGAGTATCTTACCGAGGCTTCGTTCTACAAGGAGGAGCACCGTCTGATCTATCGTGTAATGAATGAGTTGGCTCTGGCGCAGCAGCCAATCGACCTCTTCACCGTTACCAATCAGCTCAAGTCGAAGCGAGAGTTGAAGAAGGTCGGAGGTGCGAACTATCTGGCACAGCTTACCCAGCGTGTCGGAACGGCGGCAAATATCGAGTTCCACTCCCGAATCATTACACAGAAACATATCCAGCGTGAGTTGATTCGTGCCTCGAGCGAGATTCAGCGTCAGTCGTACGATAGTACCATAGATGTGAATGACCTTATCGGCTTTGCCGAGGGCGAGGTGTTGAAGATTACCGAGGGCTATGTGAAGCGTTCGGTACAGACTGCAAGCGATATCCTTCGTGCCACAATTCGTCAGATTGAGAAGGCTGCCGAAAACGACTCTCGTTATAGCGGTGTCTGCACAGGTTTTACCGATTTGGACAATGTTACCCTCGGTTGGCAACCATCCGACCTTATCATCATTGCAGCTCGTCCTGCTATGGGTAAGACAGCATTTACCCTTACAATGGCGAGAAATATGGCGGTCGACTACGACGCTCCGGTAGCATTCTTCTCGTTGGAGATGTCGTCGGTGCAGTTGATGACCCGTTTGGTCTGCGCCGAAACAGGTATTAGCGGTCAAACCATCCGTAGCGGTAAGCTCACTCCATCGGAGTGGAAGTCGCTCGAAACCAATACCAAGGCGTTGGGTATGGCTCCGCTCTATATCGACGATACACCTGCATTGTCAATCTTCGAGTTCCGCTCGAAGGTGCGTCGTTTGAAGGCCAACAACGGTATCAAAATCATTATGGTCGACTACTTGCAGCTGATGACTGCCGCAGGACATGGCGATAAGGGTAATCGTGAGCAGGAGGTGGCATTTATCTCTCGCTCGTTGAAGGGTATTGCCAAGGAGTTGAATGTGCCGATTATCGCACTCTCGCAGTTGAGCCGTGCTACCGAGTCCCGTGGAGGCTCGAAGCGTCCGCAGTTGAGCGACCTTCGTGAGTCGGGAGCTATCGAGCAGGATGCCGACCTTGTAGCATTCATCCACCGTCCCGAGTACTACGGCTTCACCGCAGGTCCGGGCGAGGAGCCGGTGGAGGGCTTGGCAGAGTTTATTATTGCAAAGCACCGTAATGGTTCGGTCGAGGATGTGAAGATGCGCTTCATTAAGGAGCAGGCTAAGTTTGCCAACTGGGACCAGATAAATACCAATATGCACCAACCTTCGATGGAACAGTATGAGGATTTGGCAAGTGAGCCATATCAGTCATCTTCGTCGTCGGTTTTGCAGAATGCCACAAGTACCGAGTTCGCACCGTTCTAAAACTTATAAATGAACACCCAAATGAGAAGAGTTCTATCATTGGTCATTGTCGCCGTAGCTCTGTTTACGGCTTGTCAAACCAGCCCGATAAATGAAGTTGGTGCTGGCGGAGAACCTTCTAATACCCTTACCATATCGCTCAACGAGAGTCGTACTCAACTTGGCGAAAAGGGTGGCGATGGTCAATATGTGCTCTATTGGAGCGAAGGCGATTGTGTTGTTGCAAATGGCGTGGTGTCGGAGCCTGCCAAGATAAGTGCAGTGGATGGAACCACTGCATCATTCTCTTTTGCAACTGCCGTTACCTATCCTTGCAAGATAACCTATCCTTACTGCGAATCGACTTCGGCTGAGTTACCGCTTGTGGAGTTTTTGGCCGAGCAAAGCTATGTCGAGGGGTCATTCTCGAAGGGTAGTGTGCCTATGTGCGGTTATGTTGCGCAGTCTGGTGGCGAGGTTGAACTGAAGCACCTTGCAGGTTTATTGCGTTTTCCGATCAAGGCGAGCAAGAGTGGTACAGAGCTTAACAAGGTTATTGTAACTTCGACAAGCGGAGCCAAACTCTCTGGTAGGTTCTCTGTCGATTGCCGGAATGCAACCATCGACCCTCAGAGCGATGCACAAAGCAGCGTAACCTATACCTTGCCGAGCAAATTCTCGCTCTCGACAACCACCGAGAGCATACTCTATATCGCAATTCCGGCAGTGAATGTTGGCGATTGTACCGTAGATTTGGTTGACTCGGAAGGTGGCGTTATGCGACTTGGTTGGCGTGGTGGCAGCGTAAAGGCGGGCGTTGTGCGTGAGTTCAAGAGCATAACATATGTTCGAGGTGCGGTCGGAACGCTCGAGTCATTCGAGGAGGTATACGACGACTTCCTTACCGAAGGTGCTGTGTGTGGCTATGTGCGAGATACAAATGGTAGGCCTATCGAGGGCGTGCCGGTGAGTGATGGCTTTACTGTTCTTACCACCGATGCCGAGGGTTACTACGAATTCGAGGAGGTTTCGTCGGACTGCTGGCATATCTATATCACTATTCCTGCCGAGTATGAGATCTCGATAGGTGAATATGGTCAGCCAAACTTCTACCAGAAATACTACGCAAATAAATATCGCTACGACTTTATGTTGAGACCTCTTGCCAACGGCAAAGAGGATAAGTTTGCACTCTTTATATTGGGCGACCCACAGGTGGCGGACCGGAATGGTTTAAATCGCTTGTGCAACGAGGCTATTCCGGCAATCAAGGCTCACGCTGCAACCTGGCAGGCGCAGGGTATGCCTTGCTATGGCGTTACTCTTGGCGACTTGATATCGAACAATAACGATAGCGACCGTTCTGAGTGGCGTGTACCGGTGCGTGATGCCTTCCATGCCGAAAAGACAGGTATGGCCGTGTTCCACATTATGGGTAACCACGACAATACCTTCTTCAACGCTGAAAATCCGTTGTCTACAGACGAGAGAAGCTCGAGCATCGAACTGAAGGCGCAGCGTGCCCACGAGGAGGTTTACGGTCCGGTCAACTACTCGTTCAATCGTGGCGATATGCACATTGTATGTATGCGAGATCTCCTCTACACTCGTAACGACGACACCGGAGCGGGCCTGCGCCGTTCGTTCTTGAAGGAGCAATATGGGTGGTTGAAGCAAGACTTGGCGCTTGTGCCAAAGGATAAGGCGGTTATTTTGTGCGTGCACATTCAGTTCCTCGACGGAGGTGGCTCATATATCGATATGACTCGTGAGTTGATAAATCAGTACAAGGAGGCGCATATTATGTCTGGCCACTCACATGTTATCCACTCTATCGAGGCGGCAAAGCAACCAAATATCTACGAGCACAATATGGGTGCATTGTGTGGTGCTTGGTGGACTTCGTATATGTGTGGCGATGGCTCGCCAAGCGGATTTGGAGTCTTTGTGGCCGATGGTGCAGCCTTCTCGGATTGGTATCATATCGGCTACGACAAGACCTCTAAATATCGTTCGCACCAGATGCGACTCTATCGTGGTAATGCCGTTACCGGAGCCTCGAACAAACCTAATCCGAATAATAAGGCAAGAGGTTACTACGCCTTCAACTTTGATGAGGATGTACTGTTGGCAAATGTATATATGGCCGATAGTAAGTGGCAGATAAAGGTCTACGAGGATGGTGTCTATTCGGGCGATATGGTGAATATCTCTGTCGAAAATGGACTCATTAGCCACGAAAACTACTACGCTCGTCCGAATGTATATGTGGATGAGGCTACTACTCCAAGTTCCGATGGCAAGGGCTATGGATATATGGTTGGCGATGGAAGTTACGCAAATCCATACTGTTCGACCATACCTACAGCATCGGATATCTACTTCTCGGGCTACATAAATGGCTGCTGCGGATATGGCGACCACAAGGTTGGTACAAATTCGGCGTGCCACCATATGTATATGTACGAGTTGAAGGATAAGAGTGCCGAGATTAAGGTTGAGGCTATTGACCGTTTTGGCAACATATATACCGAAACCAAAATTACTGAGGGTACCGACTACTCGACGGTGGCATACTAAATATATATAATAGGCGATGTTTGTAAAGTGTTTTGCGGGTGCGATTGTAGGCATCAAGGCTGTTAAGGTCGATGTAGAGGTGAATGTTGCGGGCGGAGGTATTGGACTCTTCCTCGTTGGTCTGCCCGACAACGCCGTGAAGGAGAGCGAGCAGCGTATTCGCTCTGCTTTCGAGAATTCGCAGCGTCGAATGACCGCTAAAAAGGTGGTTGTAAACCTCGCACCTGCCGACCTTCGCAAGGAGGGCTCAGGTTTCGACTTGCCTATTGCAGTGGGTATTCTTGCTGCTACGCAACAGGTCTTGGATACACGCCTTGCCGACACGATGTTTGTCGGTGAGCTCTCGCTCGACGGAGCGGTAAAGCCTGTGCGAGGTGTTCTTCCGTTGGCTGTTATGGCCAAGGAGAGCGGTTTGACACGCATTGTTGTATCGTCGGCCAGCGCACACGAAGCTGCAGTGGTTGATGGGGTGGAGGTTATCCCAGTGGAGAGCCTTAAAGATGTTATCGCCTATCTCAATAACGAAATAGATATCGCCCCTGCCGTTGGTGAGGTTGCCGAGGTGGCAGAGCAGGAGAGCCTCTATGCCGAGGACTTTGCCGATGTAAAGGGCCAGCGAGATGTAAAGCGTGCTTTAGAGATTGCGGCTGCGGGCGGACACAATGTCCTGATGATTGGTGCCCCGGGTTCGGGTAAGACAATGTTGGCACGCCGTATGCCTACGATTATGCCGCCAATGTCGTTGGAGGAGGCGGTCGAGGCGACAAAGATTCACTCGGTGGCGGGTAAGTTGGGCGAGAATATCGGCCTTATGCGCAAACGCCCATTCCGAGCACCGCACCACCTCACTTCGCAGGTGGCTCTTATCGGTGGAGGTCAGTCGCCACAACCGGGTGAGGTGAGCCTGGCTCACAACGGAGTGCTCTTCCTTGACGAGCTGCCGGAGTTCGGCCGCAATGTCTTGGAGGTATTGCGCCAACCGTTGGAGGATAGAATGATTACCATCTCACGAGCAAAATATAGTGTCGAATATCCGTCGAACTTCACTCTGATTGGTGCAATGAATCCTTGTCCGTGCGGATACTATAACCACCCGACCAAGGAGTGCTCGTGCCAACCTTTCGCCATAAATCGCTACTTCTCCCGCATTTCGGGACCACTCTTAGATCGTATAGATATGCATATCGAGGTGGTGCCTGTGCCGTTGTCGGAGATAAATGGCGAACAGAAGGAGGAGTCGAGTGCAGAGATTCGTAAAAGAGTGATTGCCGCACGAGAGGTGCAGTTGCAACGATTTGCCGGTACGGGTATTCACTCCAATGCAATGATGAACTCGGCTATGTTGCGCAAGTTCTGCCCAATGAGTGCAGAGGTGCGCTCTCTGCTCGAGATGGCAATGCAGCGACTAAACCTCTCTGCTCGTGCCTACGACCGTATTATCAAGGTCGCCCGCACCATTGCTGACTTGGCCGGCGCAGAGAATATCGAAGCTGCACATATTGCCGAGGCGATTAACTATCGAACTCTCGACCGAGATAGTTGGGGAAGATAGCGTGATAATACCTCTCTTTTGTCGTTAAACTTCGGATGCCGAAATCCTCACATAGGCTTACTATGCTGCGGTTTCGTCACCTCGTTTGCCTAAAAATAGAGGCATTCTAACGCTATCTCTGGTGGGTAAAACTCTCTTTTGTCGTTAAAATTTGCTGTTGCAAAAAAAAGAGTTGAGAATTTCAACTCTCAACTCTCAACTCACTCGGGTTACTCCAACAAAAACGCCAACATCTCAGGTATTTTTGTGTAGTCGAGCACATGGATATAGTCCATACCTCCAAGGCGAATATGGCTGTCGCCACCTCCATCGCCCATATCGTCACCCATGAACAATACCTGCTCTTTTGTGTAACCATGCGCTTTGGCATACTCCATCGCAGCATCATACTTGTTGTATTGTTTTGCTACAATATCGAACGAGGTTGAACCTCCGATAAATACGGTGTAATCCTTGAAAACCTCCAACACCTCCGGATACATTACACGGCGTTTAGCTCGGTCGGGATCGAAAGTGAGTTTCTCCTCTTTTGCCGCTTTGGTACCAAGGAGTGCAAATGTCACCATGCCCGAAGGGTGCCACTCGATAGGCTCGCCGGCATACTCGGTGTAGCCATACTTTTCACGCAGACGATTGGTTTCACGCAAGAAGAACTCCTTGTCGATATCAGCCACAATTTGCTTGGTAACTACCAACTTGCCATTTTCAACCTTTGCCTGCATCATTCCGTAGTTGCCTACCAGGTCGATAGGGTATTCTCCCATTTGGTTGAATACTCGTGCTACATTTCCTGCACCACACATCACGAGGTGATATCTCTTGCCAAGTGCATCAAGCAGAGCTCGACTCTCCTCCGGCATAGGGCAACGATGATTTGACAGAGTGCCATCGAGATCGAATACAAGCAGCTTTTTCTGCTGACGCAACTCCTCGGCGTGAGCCTTTGTGTACTCCTCGTCCAGGCGAGAGGCTCCATTATACCACGCCTCGATCTGCTCAGGCGAGGATTGCTCCATAAGTTGCGAAAATGAGAGCTCGCTTTCTGCCGACCTCTTCTGGCTGCAACATCCGATGCTTCCAAGGGCAATGGTTGCAGTAAGTAATAATAGGTAGAATCTCTTCATAGTAGTTTGGCGTTTATATTATATTATTCTATATACTCTTTCTGAACAACATCTATATCGTCGATTGCGAAGTAAGCAGGGTATGGAAGGTAGCCTTCACCGTTCCACCTGATGTTGAAGACGATTTTGTCTACTTTACATATCGAAACCAGATAGAGTTTCTTCCATCCGGTGAAAGCGGGATTACCATTCTCATATAGGTAGAACTTGGCGGTAGCCTCTTCTCGCTCCTCTCCATTCTTGATTGTATATCCTACGGCCTCTACCCAGATGGACTCATCTTTGCCAAGTGGAGGCGTTAGGTGGTTGCCATTCATCGTGGCGTTATAGGAGTAGGTCGTAAGTGCAATCTGCATACTGCCAATATAGCTTTGTTTGCTCTCGAAAGTGAGGAATGGACTATTCATAAAGGCGTTGCAAATAAGGAAATTGTTGCCCGAATAGGCGTTGTTGACATAGGCGTAGAGCTGGTCGGTAGGTTTGCCGTTTGCAGCGTAGTCTGTGCTGCAGTGGTTCGACAAGGCAACTCCCTCCCAATAACCTTCGTAGGGTTGCGAAACCGCACCCGAAAGGCCGCTCTTCTCGTCGCACCACGAGGTGGCAATGGTGCCATTGAGCAGATTACTACCGTTTGGGTCGCTATCGACCAACGCATCCCAATACTCGCCCTCGAAGTCGCAGAGAAAGTGTTTGTTTATATACTTACCGTCGGGTCCGCACGCCACGAATAGAGAAGTGAGGAGAAGTCCGAAAATAGTTTTTCTGAATTTTGTCATAGTTTGGTCTAATAAAAAACAGGCTGCAAGTTGCAACCTGTCAGTATATGTGGTATGGCTCCAACTTACTTTCTTGCCTCTTTAGCTTCGATAGTCTCGGTAGCGTGAGGTACACGCAACAAGCGCTCACGAGGTATCAACTTACCGGTGGTCTTGCAGATGCCGTAAGTCTTATGCTCGATACGCACCAAAGCAAGTTCGAGGTTGCGGATAAACTTAGACTGGTGAACCGCCAGGCGCTCGCTCTCCTCCTTCGAGAGGGTGGTAGCACCCTCCTCGAGAACCTTGAATGTTGGCGAGGTGTCCTCGGTATCGTTGCCGGTTGCACGACTGATGCTCGAACGCAAATCCTCGTAATCGAGACGAGCCTGCTCGAGTTTCTTCAAAATTAACTCTTTGAATTCCGCCAATTCAGCGTCGCTGTAGCGAGTTTTCTCTTGTTGTGCCATAATAATTCCTCCCAAATTTTGGTTTTCGTTTATCAAAATTAAACAGAAATTTTCATTTCTCCAAATCTTGCGCCAAAAAAGATGATAGATTGAAAAATTGGGATTGGCCTCTAGCGGTAGAAAAGCAAAAGGGACTCTATTGAGCCCCTTTACTTTTAGTATACCAAGTTGTCCTCTTCCGACCCGAAGCCCGGAAGGGTGGAACCGATACCGCCAGGAACCGGCTCGCTAACGCTGTAGCCACGCTCGGCTACAACCTCGAAAATATCAATCTCTGGAGCAGAATAGCTCAAAATATTCTTTTTCATAATGCTTCCGAAATTTTATTGTTAAACTATTCTGTTACAAAAGTACAACCGTCATAAGTCTCGTCCTCCCACACTACTGCTGCACCACCATAGATGTAGTTGAAGTAGTTGCTTGCGTCGATATTTACGTAGTCGTAAACAGTTTCTGTTATTGTTTCGCCACCTGCATCTGTATCGGTTACGGTGCGTTGGCTCTTAGCGATGCTCTTGCCTGCAACGATCTTACAATCCTTTATAGGAGTAACTGCGCTACGAGTATCAGCGCAAATCATACCGATATTTGTCCAAGACTCGTTCAGTGCGATGATGTTAGCATTCTGCTTACAATCCTTTGCGCCATAGCCCATAGGGTTGCCGGTCTTCGGGTTAGCAAGAATACCACCGATGTGCACATTTGTAAGAGTTGTAACAGCAGGCTGGTTATAGACAACGATGTCGCCATTGTTTGTACAACCCTTGCAATATGCAGGCTTGTCTTCACCACCCTTGTACTGAACACCTACGATACCACCAATACGGTTCTCTGCGTTAGGAAGAGTGTTCTCGTAGAATGTCAATGTACCGTTGTTCACGCAGTTCTCAACCAAACCCCAGCTACCGCCATTACCCGCGTAGTTGTCACCTACGATACCACCGATGTAGTTCTGGTTGGTTGTGCGCTGAATGCGGTAGTGAATGTCGCCGTTGTTTGTGCTGTTTGTGATATTACCAGATGTATATTCACCTACGAGAGCAGCAAAGCGGCAACGCTTTATACCGAATGTGCTCTCCAAGTAGATGTCACCATTGTTAGTACAGTTCGAAATGTTAGACGGAGCTGTGGCTGTACCTCCTGCGTATCCGAACAAACCGCCGATAGCGCCGTGGAAGGTTCTGTTGTCAGCTTTCCAAACAAGGTCTGCGTTATTGTCGCAGTTTGTAGCGCCGCCAAAAGGATATGCTCGACCAACAATACCTCCCAAACGGAGCTGGTGGTTGTTACCAGAAGATAGGGAACCAATTGCAACTGTTGCTGTAGTCTCGAGAGTGAACTGCTTAGAGTTGTTGTCCACATTGTCGAGGTTATAGTACGATACGTAGCCGATAACACCTCCGAATGAGATGTATGGAGCCAATGCACCGTTCATATTCGACATTGTGAACTCGCCAGTGAGGCTGATGTTCTGTGCATTGTATAATTCATCATACGTCTCGAGGCTATGCATCATACCAATAGTGCCACCTACAGCAGGGCCTTCGTAGCCGTCCTCCTTAACACCTACAGAGATCTTGCCCTGGAAGTCGAATGTAGCCTTGTTGTACAAGCCGTCAACTGTAACATACGAAATCTGACCTACAGCTCCACCTGCAATAAATCGGCTCTTCGATGTTGCACGGTTGGTTACGATTGCAGTTGCTTCGTTAACGATATTTGTAGAGGTACCAGAGCTCAATCGTCCTACTGCACCACCTGCATAACACTCTACGCTAGCATTGCCATCGATAGTAACTGTTGCGTGGTTTACAACATTTGCGCAGTTGGTATATCTGGTGTATCCTATAACACCACCATAGTAGTGCGCTCCAGTAGGTGCAGCTGCACCGTCAGTTACAGGTGCCGACAAGTTGATAACTACAGCACCGCTATTAGTCCAAGTGGTAACAGTATTGTTCTTGCCAGAAACACCGTCGTAGCGACCTGCAATACCACCAATATAAACTGTTGAAGCAGGAGTACCGCCTACTGTAATAGCACCGGTGTTTGTGAGGTCCGAAGCGATGTTATTACCCTCCTTCGAAGTGTGCTCACCCAAGATACCACCGATACCCATACCTTCACGGTAAGTT
This sequence comes from Alistipes sp., assembly GCA_017632115.1. Lineage (GTDB taxonomy): Bacteria > Bacteroidota > Bacteroidia > Bacteroidales > Rikenellaceae > Alistipes. Next base: position 38,082 of record JAGBRY010000062.1, read on the forward strand.
GTGTTCGAGGTGATGGCACCTGTGTTTGTGAGATTCTTGAATTGAACATTTACTGTAGAGAAGTTACGACCGTAGATACCTGCAACATAAGCATTCTTGGTGTATGCCTTCTCGTGAGTAATAGCACCCGAGTTCGAGCAATCCTCGAACGAAACGTTTACATTCGAAGCACCCAAGATACCTGCTACATACGAGTTACGGTTAGTCTCGCCGGTTACAGTCTTCTCGTTTACCTTGATAGTACCGCTGTTTGTACAATCGTAGAAGCTTACATCTGCACCGCCACTTACGCCTGCCATAGCGGCAATACCGCCGAGGAATGTGGTGTTGTTGTGCTTCTCTGCCGATATATTAGCCTTGTTATCTACATTTGAGAACGAAGTACCATCGAGAGCCTGACCTACGAAACCACCAACGAAGATATAGGTGTAAGTACTTGTCTTGTGTGACCAATATAGGCTACCCGATACGGTAGAGTCCGAAATTGGACCACCCGAGTAACAAGCCAAACCACCCAATGCCATTACTTTAGTAGTAGAATTGTAGTAAGCAGATGACTCTGTTGCAATATTTACATTAAGATCCAAGTTCTTGATTGTTGCGGTTGTTGTGCCGAACAAAGGAGCGTTCAAGCCGGTAATCTTGTGACCTGCGTCGCGGTTACCGTCGAAAATCTTCGAGAAGCCATCGATTGGAGTCCACTCAACCTCCGACATGTCGATAGTTGCCATCAACTTAGCACCTACCCAAGAGAAGTTTGCTGCGTTCTTTGCGAACGAGAGCATATCGGCTACATCGTAGATCTCGAACCAGTCGTTATCCAAGTTGTTAGCCTCGAACTCAACCTCTGCGAACTCACGAACAACACCTACAGCGATAGGCTTGTTCGAGCTGTTGAACTTGATGGTCATCTTCTTCGCATCAGCAGTGTTCAAAGTAATTGATACATAGCCATGGTCGCCAGCAGGAACTGCTACATAGATTGGAGTAGCCTCCTCGCCGAGAGTCAAGCCCTCGCCAAAGGTTACCGATACGGTGCTTGTAGCGTCTGCGTGAGCAGTCAAAGTGCCGTTTGTGCAATCAATGTCGAAGTTACCTGCGATAGCGCCTTTCTCTGCGTTGATGGTTGCGCTTGTGAGCACCTCGCCGTTACCCTTGAGCTTGAAGCACAAAACACCCGAAAGGTGGTTGAACTGAACCGCCTCGCCCTCAGCCTCAGCATAGCCATACATAGGCGCTACGCCTGGTGCGAAAGTGCCAGCGGTGTAAGGCTGTTCAGCAGCGAAAGTCACTACCTGTGCACCCTCTGCCTCGGCAACAACACCTGCTGCCGATGCAGGATAGACTGCGTGGATAGGATAAACAACCTCCTCGTTGAATGAGAAAGTAGCGTTATCCGAGCCACCTGCGGTCAATGGGTTTGAAGCAACGCCATTAACAGCGATAGCATCGCCCTCGCTCCAGTAGAGCGGATAGACGCCATCCGCCTTCTCGCCGAGCTGGGTACGAGCCTGCTCCAACGATGCGGTTACGGTAGACTGAACCTCGGCACCAGCGTTGATACCAAGATCCTCGGTTGTGTCAGTTACGCAAGAGAATGCGAACATTCCCGCCACAACCGCCGTGAAAATTTTTGTCAAATTTTTCATTTTGTTTTGTTTTTGTTTTGGTTAATTGAGTTTTTATCTTTTGTATAAATCCCTTTGCTTTTATTGTAAAAATCTAACTATCAACAAATTAACCCCCCCCTCGAGTGGTATCGAGGGGGAAGGGGTATCCCTAAATTGTCGTTGTTTGATTGTACAAAGATAGTAAAATTTCTTTTTTTAACAAAAAAAAAGGAGTGAAATAGGAAGTCTTAAATTTAAACCGTTTGGTATCTTTTTTGCATTTTTTTTGATGAGCACACAATAAATTCGAATAATTTTTCGTATATTTGTATGACAACAGATTATAACCGTATAACTATGAAAAAGATTTTACTTTCGGTGTTGGCAATTGCCACACTTGCGGTTACCCCGACAATGGCCGAGGATGTTGCCATTACCGCACAGAAGTTGCCGAAGGAGGCACAGAAATTCTTGAGTATTCACTATCCGCAAAACAAGGTTTTGTCGGCAATGCACGATAGAGATATCGCCGATAACGACTATACCGTATATCTCGAAGACGGAACAAAGATTGAGTTCGATGGCTCGGGTAAGTGGGAGAGTGTGAAAAACCACAACGGAAAGATTCCTGTGGGGGTTATTCCGGCTGAGATTCAGAAGTATATCACCGAGCACTATCCTTCGTTGGGAGTGGAGAAGATCGAGCATAAGCGTTATG